>JANOFY010000163.1:0-3099 GCA_031413895.1 Planctomycetota bacterium
TACTCGATCCCTCTGCTCGTCGGGCTCGTGGTTTGGACCGCCGGTCTACCCGCGACGCCTGCGAGCGAGCCGACACGGGAGCGCTGCGGCATACCGCCTCGCTCCCATGACGTCGCCGCACTGTCCGCGCCTTCCGATTGCGGCTACTTCTCGACGACCATCAAACCGGAGTACGACCCGAGCTTCTCGTACTGGATCCCGGTCGTGTTCCACGTCATCCAGAACTCGAGCGGTGCCGGATTCCTCAGCGAAGCGACGATCAAGGACCAGATCCGCGTGCTCAACGAAGATTACTTGGCTCTCCCGGGCACGCCTGGAGCGCCGGGCACCAACGCGAAGTTTCGATTCCGGCTGGCCGAGATCGATCCGAACGGCAACCCGACGAACGGCATCACGTACACGACCAACAACACGTGGTATCAGGACAACGGCGCGTACTGGAACACGCTCGCTTGGGACACGAACCGATATCTGAACGTGTACACGAACCTCTGCGCCGGGTACTTCGGTTACGTGCCCGACTGGCCGCAAGGCGGCATCGTCGGTCAGAACCAAGACCGCGTCGTCGTCTGGTGGGAGGCCGTAGGCAAGCTCGGCACCGCGGGCTGGCCGTTGAACATGGGC
Source organism: Planctomycetota bacterium (assembly GCA_031413895.1). Lineage (GTDB taxonomy): Bacteria > Planctomycetota > UBA1135 > UBA1135 > JANLUN01. The sequence goes on from JANOFY010000163.1 coordinate 625, forward strand.
CGCACGTTGACACACGAAGTCGGTCATTACTTCGGGCTCGAGCATCCTTTCTACGGCGGGTGCGCGTCCGCGTCGAACTGCTACAACAACGGTGACCTGATCTGCGACACGGATCCCCAGGGGAGTGAGACTTGGGGTTGTCCCAGCTCGCCGTCGAGTTGCGGGAATCCGCACGCGATGCACAACTACATGGACTACACCGACGACCCGTGTCTGTGGGAGTTCACGTCCGAGCAGATCAATCGCATGCGCTGCACGATCGAGCACTGGCGGCCGGATCTCTCTCGGCATCCGGAATTCGTCGAGCGACTGCGGTAGCAGCGGCGAGGACGAAGTCCACTCGGTTCCTGTGTGAGGTGCTCGATGCTCAGCCGATCGAAGTCACTCCGAGTCTTGCTGCCGAGCTTGTGTGGGTTGCTCGTCGCGTGCGACGAAAGCGCTGTCGCCGCGCCACGCGGAATAGCCGAGTCGTCCGGGCGTGAGAGCGTCGAGGAGACGGCCGGACAACAGTCCGCGCTCGACGCGAACGTGCAGCGCTGTCTGCCCATCGCCTTCAGCCTGCCGCGCTTCATCGCGGGCAACGTCCATTCGTCGCGCGGCATGCTCGTCGAAGCCGTGTACTTCGCGACGGGCGCGCAGCTCGGGCAGATCACGATGACCGGCACCATCACGGTCGCACGCGAAGGCGCGACTTACGCACCGACGCCTGCGGATCGCCTCGTCGTGAAGATCGGCGGCGAAGTGCACGAGTTCGTCGTGAAGGAGGTCAAGGGCAACAACCAAGCGGAGAGTGCGGCAGGTTGGCTGGCGTCGCCGCATGTCCTGCATTACACGCACAAGCTCGGTGAACGCGCCGACGCCGAGATCCGCGTCAAGTTCGACGGCAAGCGCTTCGACGCGAGTGCCAAGGGTTTCGTGAAAGTCGGCGCGACTCGTTACGACGCGAACCTCACTGCCGTCGGCGCGACCGAAGGCACGCGCGATCTCGACGGATTCGACATCGCGACGCAGTACGACTTGACGGGGACGATCACCGGCGAGGGCTGCGAGATCGCCGTGAATGAGCACCACGTGTTGAAGTCGGCTGGGGCGTACAGCCTCCGGCTGCTCACGACGCAGCGCGGCAGCGCGAGCCAGATCGACGCGCGGCTGGCGAACGTCTTCAAGTGTGGGGGCGCGACCTACGCGCTTTCGAACGTCGACGTGCGGACCGAGACGCTGGACAAAGGCAAAGAGCAGCGCAGCGGGATCACAGCCGTGACGGGGCAGATCGCGCGCGATGGGACGCCGGTCGCGACGTGCTCGCTAATGGACGGCGTCGTCTACGCCATGTTCGGCGCGCAGCGCCTCCGGCTCGACGACGTCGCAGCACAGTGAGCGTTCATTCCCACGGCACCACGAGCCCGCTCGACCAGTTCGCCGTCGCCGCCGTGCAGAAGTTCGGCGCCGCGTTGCGATAGAAGAGCTGGTAGTACGCGGTCTGCGCCGGCGGTTGCAGCGTCAGCGTCGAAATCGGCGTCGTCTGCACGGCGTTGGGATAGCTCCACTGCCCTTGTGCATCGCCGTTCGTGCCGGCGAAGTGGCTGCCGAAACGCAACAGCGCTCCGTCGACACAGCGCAGTCCGTCGCTCGACGCGACGCCGTTGTCGTCGCTCGCATTGCCCTTCAAGAGCAGCGCGAACGAGACGTACACCGGCGCGACATGCCCCGTGATTTTCAATGTGTCGGGCGACGTCGTGCCGCTGGCCGAGAGCAGCGCGCCGGCGAGGTTCAGCGAGTTGGCGCAACCGTGACCCGTCGCCGCCGGCGGCGACGGCACGGTGTTCGGAGGTGAGCACGGGCAGGCCGTCGCGAGCGAACCGTCTCCGAAGCAGTAGCTCGAATACTCCGGCGCGTCGAACGCGAAGACGTACGCGGCGCCCGCGGACTGAGTGCCGTTGTCGCTCTGATCCCCGTCGACACCCGTGGCGCCGCTGTCCTCGGAGGGCGTCGTCACGACGAACGTTTCGTTCGAGACGGCGACGCGCAGGCCGAATTCGTCCGCCGCTCCTGTGTTGGATGCCTTGACGTACGCCTGATGGCTCCATGCGACGCCGGTGCGCCAGTAGACGTGCGCGGCGCCGGCGTCCTCGAATGTGTTGCTCAGCTGGTTCCCGTTGACGCCGGTCGCCGCACTGTCCTCACCGCGCGCTCCGATCACGATCGTGTCGTCCGACACTCTGACCGTGTCGCCGAACCAGTCCCAGAGGTCCGTGTTCGACGCCTTGAGATAGGCCTGCTGACTCCACGTCGTCCCGTTGCGCACGAACACGTACGCCGCGCCGGAGTACGCCGCCGTGTTGCTCGCCTGGTCTCCGTTGACTCCCTTCGCGTTGCTGGCTTCGAACGGGGCGCCGACGACGATCGTGTCGCCCGAGAGCGACACGTCGGTGCCGAAGTGGTCGTTTCCTTCGGCGTTCGAGGCTTTGAGATAGG
>JANOFY010000164.1:0-6597 GCA_031413895.1 Planctomycetota bacterium
AGGTCTTCCTTGTCCATCATGGACGAGAAGATACACATGCCGCCGGCCGAGCTCCGCGCGCCCCCAGGGCGCTACGCTCGACCGGTGGCCGACCTCGACAAATCAGCGGCTACCCACACGAAAGCCGGAAGCGCCCCTTGATCGAGGCGGGAGAGCAGGTCCGCGACGGCGTAGGCCTCACCGCGTGATCCCTGCTCGACGGCGACACGCATGGCAGCAAAAGCCGCTTCCTCCTCGGCCGACGTCAACGGCGTGCCGGTCAAGAGTGCGCGCTGAAAGAGCATGGTCGCACACACGCCCTTGAGTACCGTGCACGCCTGCAGATCGTCATTGCTCAATTCTTCGATCGAGTCGAGTAAATCCTTGCGCTGGCCCATTCGTTGGTCGCCGGAGTCAACCCTTCGCACGTGAACGGTTTCCAGAGCCGCAAGCACGATAGCTCGCGTCAGCTTGTCAAGCTGGGCGCCCTCGTTCGAAGCCAACTGCTGCTCGAGAACGCGTGCATGCGATTCCGCAGCGACGAGGTCTCCGATCTCCGCGAATAGGATCGATAGGCACGCTCGATTGATCACGGTCAGTGACTCGTGCGACTGCTTCTCAGCGTAGGCGTCGATCAACCTGGGAATGTCGGCGGACGTGTGCTCATCAGCGAGGATGATGCGGTCCGTCTCGCTCAGTTCAGCAAGTCTGAGTGTCGGTTGTCCGAGCGGTGATGCGTTGAAAGGCTGCACCTCCTTCGACACCTGCGCCCCTAGGAAGGCCGCACTCCCCTGACTTGTGGGTGCCTGACCCGATACCTGCGGCTGGCAGGCTAGGACGACCACGCAAAAAACGAGAATCGAGGTCGGATCGAAAGCGAGCTTCATGGCGGGTCCTTGTGAGTTTCCGCTTCGGGTGTCCTGGACAGGGGGGTGGTACTCGAGCCGGTTTCGGTTCATGTCCATCTTGGACGCGGAGCGTGCGCCCGCAGTGCAAGGGAGATCGCGGCGCAAGTTCCACGCTCTTGTTCGCGGATTTCGCGAGATGATCGTGCTGGCCTACGAGCCGCAGAGGATCGCCGCTGGCCCCGGACTTGTCTCCCCCCGGGGGCCCCGTCGATGGCGCGTCCCCGCTATTCTTGGCGTCGGCCCGTCACAGGCCCCTCGCACGGCAACGTCATCCCACGCGCCGCGGCTGAGTCACGCCCCGCATGAAGCACGAGTCCTTCCCGAGCCGCGCTCCCTCGCCTGCCGAGGATCTCTTCGCCGACTACGTGCTGCGGCTGTCTGCCGGGAAGCCGGATGACTTCGACGCGCTGTGCGCCGCGCATCCGGCACTCGCGGGCGAACTGCGCGAGCTCCACGCTCGTCACTTCGGCGCACACGCGCGGCAACAAGTGCTCGACCTCGGCTCTCTGCCGTCGACGGCACCCGGCGCGAACACGCAGAACGCCGCGATCCTCGAGGAGCTGCGTAGACGCGGCGCGCAAGTCGCCCGCTACCGTCTCGTCGAGAAGATCGGTGCCGGCGGGATGGGCACCGTGTACGAAGCCGAGGATCTGCTGCTCGGTCGCGCAGTCGCACTCAAGCTCATCTCCGACGCGGGGCGAACAAGGGACCTGCTGCCGCTCTTCCACCGCGAGATGCGCGTCGCCGCTCGCATCAGCCATCCCGGCGTCGCCGGCATCCACGACGCAGGCGTCGACGAGCAAGGACGAGCGTTTTTCACGATGCCGCTCGTGCGCGGGCGCGATCTGAGTGATGTGTTCCGACTCGTGCGCGAGAAGCGCGACGGCTGGAACCTCCCGCGTGCACTCGGCGTCCTGCGGCAGGTGTGCGACACGATGGCGTACGTTCACAGTCGTGGCGTCATCCACTGCGACCTGAAGCCGAGCAACATTCGAGTTGGGAGCTTCGGCGAAGTCTTCGTGATGGACTGGGGGTTGGCGAAGGAGTTCGCAGCGACAACCGAATCGACGCCGCAGCCGATATCAGAGCCGACGCACGCGAACGAGATAGGCCTGCGTGGGCACGGAACGCCCCCGTACGTCTCACCCGAGCAGGCTCGCGGCGGAACGGCGCCGCTGGGCGCCGCTACTGACGTCTATGCGATCGGCTCGATGCTCTACGAATTGCTCGCTGGGCGAGCACCCTACGTCTCGCAGGGTGAAACTCCATCGAGCGATCTCCTGATCGAGCGATTGCTGTCCGGACCACCGTTCTCCATCCAGGAGGCGGCAGCGAGCCAACCGCCCGAGCTACTCGCGATCTGCAACAAAGCGATGCAACGCGACGCGACAGCGCGCTACGCGAGTTGTTTGCAGATGGCGCGCGACCTCGAATCTTTCCTCGACGGCCGCGTCGTCTCCGCATACGCGACCGGCGCCTGGGCGGAGGCGAAGAAGTGGGTCGAGCGCAACAAGGCCCTCGCCACTTCCGTCGGCATCGCCGCGGTCGTGGTGCTCGTCGGCGCGATCATCGTGACTCAACTCCGGTTTCGCGCCGCTCGCGATCTAGAACGAGCGCGTGTCGGTTATCAACGCGATCGACTCTTGGACAGCTACGTCAACGCGGCAGCGGCGGCGCGACAGCGGGGTGCGTGGCAGCAAGTGGTCGACAACGTCGGATTGGCGCGGGCCGTGGGCTCCAGTGATTACCTTGAATTGGCGGTCCACGAACTCGACGACGACGACCCGACGCGACGGCCGGACTTCAGTATCGAACTCGAAATGGTGCTCCTAGAAGCTGAGGTGCGCTTGTGGACTGGACAACCCAAGGACGCTCTGGAGCACCTGCGCGGCCTCGCGGCACAAGATGGCACGAGCAACCAACGGGCACGAAAACACATGATCCAAGCACAGGCGCTTACAGCTCGCGTCGGTGACAACGATCTAGCGCTCGAGCACGTCCGATCGGCGATGGCGGAAGACTTGTCCAGCGCAGATCGCGAGTTCGCGTCCGGACTGATCGCCACCTCCACCGCCGAGAGCTTGTCGCGGTTCGATGAAGCTCTGCGAAACGAGCCACTGCATTTCGCGGCGATGAGCGCGCGACTCACGACGCTTTTTTTCCTCGGACGGCTCGACGAGGCTCTGGAACAGGCGAATGTTCTGAGACGTTGCTATCCCGACGATCCAAATGCGCGCGTCATGATCGCGCTGCTAGAAACACTCCGTCACGGCGGAGCTGCCACTGCCCAGCACCTTCAGCCGCTCGAGGATCGCTTCAGCCCCGAGTCTGTGTCCCGCGTGAAGTCTGCGATCGATTCGTTTGTGTTCTTCAATACTCTCCCGACGAGCGTGACCATGGGAATGTACGACGATCGCAGATTCCAGGAGATGGTGTCGGCGATGAAGGGGCTCGTGTTCGCTCCACTCCTCGATCCTGCGCAGGATTCGTGGATGCTCGTGCCCAAGGTGCCTGCGATCGCAGGAGCATATGAAGCGCTGGGACTGATGTTCGTCCCGGGTGGCGATCGCAGCGCGGTCGGTGGAACAGCGGAGCTCGTGCAGGTCGCTGCCCTGCCTTTCCTAGAGGAGCCCGAGGAATGCGTCGTCAAGCTCGAAGAAGTCTTGAAGAGTCACGAGGAAGCCAGTCTCTATTTCTTTCACGGAGTGGCCATACTGACGGCTGAGCTTCGAGCGGGCGAAACGCAGGCCGACAAGCTGCGCCGATGCCTGCCCTCGTTCGAGAAGGCGCTGCGCACGCCCTGCATTCTCCCGAAGGTCAGGAACATGGCGCGATTTCTTGCAGCGCGCTGCTTCAACGATGTGCTGTACCACGCACAGGATGACACGGTTCGCGAGCGCGCCTTTGCAATGGTGCGGTCCGAGTCCGTGGATGACACTTCCGATTTCGAGGAGATACGGATGTTGGCGAGCCTCGCCATGGTGTGTGGCGCAACCAGCGACGGACTCCGTCTGATCGATGAATGGATCAAGAGGTACCCGGAGCAATTGAGTCCGCGTGTGCGACGCATCAACGCACTGCGCTTTCTGGGCGCTCCGGACAGGGCATTGGAAGAAGCTGAAGCCCTCCTCCGTGACCATCCTGACGATGCAGATCTCAAAGAGGCGCGAGACATGGCAGCCGCGGCGGCAGAGGCTCTACGCACGAAGTAGGACTCTTGGAGCGCTCGAGTTGAAGCACGGACGCGGAGGGCCCGCTCAGGAGTGGCGTGAGTCCGAGCTCGGTAGCGCAGCTCGGACCGGCGGCGAACGCAAGGTAGGGCGCGGTGCTGGCGGGTCGCGGTCTGCCTGACTCAGCCCCCGAACGAGCTCGAGCGCAAGCACTGATCTCTCGCTGACCGTGCCGCGCATTGGCGGGTTTGTCGATCGCAGCTGCGCGTCGCCGGGAAGTCTGGATTCGCCGTGGATTCCGCCCGGCCACTTCCCTGTCCACATGGAAGTCACTCCGGACACCCCGCACCACCCCCCGGAACCACACGCCACGCCATGAACACACTGCTCCGATCCGCATCGATTCTGACCGCGATCGCCATCGCATCGAACTCCCCCGCCTCCGCTCAGACCCTGCTCGTCAGCCAGACGAACAGCGGCACGCAGGGCTCGCTCGAGTCCGACGACGCGCACGTCACGCCCGACGGACGCTGGGTCGTCTTCCGCACGCGCTCGCCGCTAGTTCCCGAAGACCTCGTGGGCAATGCGGACGTCTACGTGCGCGACATGGTCGCTGGGCAGACGATCCTCGTCTCCAAGGGACCCTCGGGGTTCGCGATCTCGGGCGTGTCGGACGAGCCTTCGATCTCCGACAACGGGCGCTACGTCGCCTTCGCGAGCAGCTCGGACGATCTTGGGCCGGGGGCCATCCCAGGCACGCAGGTGTTCGTGCGCGACATGCAGACCGGCGTGAATCGCCTCGTCAGCGTCAACGCGTCGAACCAAGCTGCGAGCGCGAGCGCGACGGCTCCCGAGATCTCGGGCGATGGTCGCTTCGTGACGTACCGGTCGAACGCGAGCAACCTGGCCGGCAGCACGGGCACCAGCCCGCAGGTGTTCCGCTGCGATGTGAGTGGTCCGACAGTCGCGTCGATTCAGATGGTGAGCGTGACGCCGATCGGAGCGCCCGCGACTGGGGGCGTGAGCGCCGGGCACGCCATCTCTCGCGATGGTCGCTTCGTGGCCTTCTACTCGGACTCCTCCAGCCTCGTGCCCGGCGACACGAACTCTGCGAAAGACGTGTTCGTGCGCGACATGCAGCTCGGCGTCACGACGTGCGTGTCGATGAGCGTGATCAACGCCGGCCAAACTGGCGCTTCGAGCTCGCTGTTCCCGCAGATCTCCGCCGACGGCCGGTTCGTGGCGTTCTCCAGCTTTGCGGACGATCTCGTGTTCGGTGACTCGGATCACCTCGACGTGTTCGTGCACGACCGGTTGCTCGGTCTGACCAAGCGCGCGAGCGTGGCGTCGGATGGCACACAAAGCAACGGCTCGAACGGCCACCAGAACACGGGCGCCTCCGGTACTTCGATCTCTCCCGACGGTCGCTTCGTCGCGTTCCGCAGCTCGGCGACGAACCTCGATCCGATCGACACGTACACCACGCCCGACATCTTCCTGCACGACCTTCAGACAGGCGTGACGCGCATGATCGGCCTCACGAACGGTGGTCAGCTCCCCGGCGGCGGCCAGTCGACGGAGTCCGCGCTCACCCAGAACGCGCAGTCGGTCGTGTTCGTGAGCTCGGCCACGAACCTGCTGCTGCCGGCGATCGACACCAACGGTGGCACGAGCGACGTGTTCCTCCGCCCGCTCGGCGATCCGCTCGCGCCCGTCGGCATGTGCTTCGGCGACGGCTCCGCGGCGGCTTGCCCCTGCGGCAACAACGCGGCGCCGGGATCACAATCCGGCTGCGCCAATTCGGGCGGCCAGGGTGCGAAACTCGCGGGCAGCGGTCTGACGTCGGTCGCAGGCGACACGTTTTCTCTGAACGTGACCGGCATCCAAGGCCCGGTGTTCACCAAGTTCTTCCAGTCGACCGGTCGCAGCGACAGCCCGCTCGGCGACGGGAAGCTGTGCATGAGCGGCGCACTCGTTCGACTTGGAGAGAACACGTCGAGCATCTCCGGCGCGGTCAGCTACCCGGTCGGCAGCAACCTCAAGATCTCGGTCAAGGGCGCGATCCCGCCGAGCGGCGGGGTCCGCGTGTACCAAGCTTGGTATCGCAACGCGATTCCGTTCTGCACGCCGGACACGTTCAACACGACGAACGGGCTGTCGGTAGTTTGGACCCCGTGACATGGATGGGTGCGTCGGTCGCCCGTTGACGGAGTTCCGCTTTGCATTGTGAGCGAAGGCCAGGCTGGAGTGTCTCCAGCTTGGCCTTCGCGGCGTTCGCGCTCGTGTGTCACCACCCGGGCGCGAAGTACTTCACGATCTAGGCGCGCGTGGCGCCCGCGTCAGAGCTCGGAATCCAGAACGGTCAACGTCCGGAATCCGCCCAGCGTGATTCCATTCGGACCCACGCGATACGCCTGCAGGAAACGTGTCTGCGCTTGCACTCCGGGAGGAAGCTGCGGCACGCGGTACACCTGCGACAACACGCCGGCGCCCGGACTCGGAGGAACCACTCCCCAGCGCCGCTCGCGTTGCGGGCCGGG
>JANOFY010000165.1:0-5638 GCA_031413895.1 Planctomycetota bacterium
CTCGGGCGGCACGTACAACCAGTACTTGAACACCGGCGTCGGGATGTACACGAACCCCGTGATCCCGATCGCGAACCTTCCGCTGTCGTCGATCTCCGGCGGCGCGGGCACGTGGACGCTGCACGTGCGCGACTGGAACACGCTCAACGCCGGCGCCATCGCGAGCTGGCGCCTCGTCGGCGAGAACAACGGATCGACGGGCTTCTGCTTCGGCGACGGAGCGCTCACCGCGTGCCCGTGCGGGAACAACGGCGAGCCGGGAGCCGGCTGCGCGAACTCGTTCTTCCCGAGTGGCGCGTCGCTCAACGGCTACGGCTTCCCGTTCGTCAGCGGCGACTCGATGGTCCTCGAAGCGCGTGACATGACCGGCAACGTCGCGGTGTTCTTCCAAGGCAGCCTCCAAGATCCGGCGACCGCGATCGACGACGGCCTCGGCTGCGTGGGCGGCACGATCATTCGCCTCGGCACGAAGGCTGTGAACGGAAGCGGAGTGGCGAGCTACCCGGGCGTCGGCGACCTATCGATCTCGGTCAAAGGCCAGATCGGACCGTTCGGGACGTCGACGCGCTTCTATCAGGCGCAGTACCGCAACGCGAACGCGAGCTTCTGCACGCCCGCGACGACGAACCGCACGAACGCGACCAGCATCACCTGGGTCCCGTAACGTAGAACGCTACGTCGACGCGGGTCGACGAGTCCACGCTTTCTATCGAGACCCCGGCCGCGAGGGATCCCTCGCGGCCGGTGTGTTTGCGGGGACCACTCCGCGCTCGCGCCGATCGAATAACATGAAGTTGCCCCCAACCGATCTCGACCCCGAACGACTCACCGCGCACGACGACGACATGATTTCACAATCGCATCGCACCCTCGGGTGGAAGCTGCTCGCGCTCGTTGCGTCGATGCCGCCCGTGTGTGCGGGATCCCAGGTCATCTCCACCGTCGGCCCGGGCGGTGTGATCCCCGACGGCCCCCAGGGCGGCGGCGTTTGGAACGCGACACCCAATTGGCCGGAGGTGAATTCACCCGTGACGGTGCCGAGCCGCTTGGGCAGCGTGACCGCGGTCGCGCTGCAAGGACTCACGCACGGTTGGCGAGGCGACATCCACGTCTATCTCGAGGACCCTGCCGGGGCGCGCTTCAATCTAATCGTGCGCCCCGGTTACGAGGGCGGTTCCGACGAGGGCGATCAAGGTGGACTCGCGGAAGGCACGTACACGCTCGTCGAATCCGGCGGAGCGAGTCTCGCGCAAGGCAGCGCACAGCTTCTCCCCGGCACGTACGACGCGTACCTCAACACCGGTGACGGCCTGTGGACGAGCAGCGAGTTCCCGATCGCAAACGTCCCCCTTGGATCGATCGCCGGCAGCGCGGGCACGTGGCGGCTCCACGTGCGCGACTGGTACGAAGGCGAGGTCGGTTGGTTCACCGGCTGGCAGCTGATCGGTGAATCGCCTCCCGGTCCCGTGACCGCGTTCTGCTTCGGTGATGGCCTGGGAATGGAATGCCCGTGTGGGCCCGATCAAAACGGCGCGCCCGAGCACGGCTGCAAGAACTCGAAGCCCGACAGCATTGGTTGTTTGCTGACCGCCGTGCACTCGACGCTCGGAACTTCGAATCCCAGCGTCAGCGTGACCGCGAACGAGCTGGGCTTGAAGGCCGAGGGCATGCTCGGGGGCAGCTACACCATCTTCTTGCAAAGCACCGAGAAGGTGAACGGCGGCCTGGGCGAAACACTGGTGCCGGACCTCGACGGTCTGCAATGCCTCGGGGGAGCGCTCGTTCGACTCGGTCGCATCACGACGATGGGTGGCACGAACACGCTCGGGGGTGTCGCTGGTATCGCGGGTCTTGTCGGCGCGCAGACGAAGCACTACCAGGCGATCTATCGCAACTCGGTCCACTTCTGCACGCCCGCGACGTTGAACACGTCGAACGGACTCACGATCCACTGGATGCCGTAGTCGCGACTGCGTGACGCGCGCCGAGCATGCGCGGGAGCCGGCCCATCCCGAACGGAACGTGCGATCCAGACCCTGCATGCGGCCTGCTCGACGATCCACGCGTAAGAATCCGCGAACGCCGCCCCGCGAGCGAACGACCGCAATAAGCTGTCGCAACCAGGCAGGCCAGGAGCGCATGTCGCTCCCGTGGAGGTCCCCCTCATGAAAATTCAGAGCAGCTTCGTCTTCGCGTCCCTCTTGACCGCCGCCGTCGCCGCACCCGCGCGAGCGCAAGTCCAGCTGGACTGGTCGAGAACCTTCTCGACGCCCGGCAACGACCGAACGATGGCGCTCGCGACGGACTTCGCGGGCAACGTCTACGCGGCGGGCTCCGCGAACAGCACGAGCGCGAACCACGAAGGCTCGGGCTTCGCCGCGGCGTGGGATGCGTCGGGCAATTCGCTGTGGACGCGGACGTGGGAGTCGACGCTCGCACACGGCGAGCATCCGAGCGCGATCGCGCTCGATGGCGCGGGCGGGATCTATATCGCGGGTGTCGGGCTCGGCGCACCCAATACGACGAACACCATTCCGTTCCTGCTGCGCATCGACTCGACGGGCACGATCGCTTGGTACGTGGAGCAAGCGGCGACGCCGACCGGCGGCAAGCTGTGGAGGATTCCGATGATCCTCGACGCGCTCCAACAGCCCGTGATCGCCACGCGCACACCGGGAGGTGACATCCAAGTCACGGCGTACGCGCCGAACGGCACGCAGGCGTGGCAGACCTCGTACGCGCAGCCGATCGGCCCCGACAATCCGATCGCGATGGCGCTCGGACCTAATGGCGAGATCATCGTCGCCGGCGAAGTGAACTCCCCCAGCATGACGACCCCGGGCAACCCGGTGCTCCTGCGCGTGTCGCCGACCGGCACGCTCCTGCAGTCGCTCGAGATCGTCACGCCGGACATGACGTTCGGACGTGCGGTGGACGTCGACGTCGACTTCCAAGGGAACATCTTCCTCGCCGCGCGCGGCATGTCGGCAGGTTGGGTCGCGGCGCACACGCTGGGCTTGCTCGGATTCAGCCCGCAGGGAGTTCTGAACTGGGAGCGCACGATCACGGGCCCGGCGACCGGCTTTTTCAACACCGGCGGCGCGTGGCCCACCGATGTCGAGATCGATCCTTTTGGACGCGCGATCGTGCTCGGTGGACGTCAGCAAGGCACGGGATTCGGAACCGCGATCCTCATCGCGGCGTTCGACGCGGCCGGCACGGAGCTCTGGCGCACCGTCGAGAACGACGCGCTCGGAACGTCGGCGATCGACGTGTTCAACCCCAACGCGGACCTCTTGGTCGACTCGACCGGGGAGCTCCTCGCCGTGGGGATGCGCGGAGACGCATCGGACCTGCCCGATCTCACGCTGCAAGACGCCGCGATGTTCGCCGTCGATGCGTCGGGCGCGACGCGCTTCGGTCAAGCGTACGGATTCCCGCCGCTCGCCGACGGTTCGCCGGACGGTGCGATGGTGGGAGCGAAGGGACGCGGGGCATCGTTCGTGCTCGGCGGCTATGCGCACACCTCGCTCGGCGCGCTCGGCAACGACGCGTTCGTCGCGCAGTTCTCGCGCACCGCGCGCGGGTTCTGCTTCGGCGACGGCTCGCTCCAAGCGCAGTGCCCGTGCGGCAACTCGAGCGAACCGGCGGAGCGCGCCGGCTGCGCGAACTCGACCGGACTCGGCGGCCGCCTCGCGGACTCCGGCGCGTCGAGCATCGCGAACGACACCTTCAAGCTCGTGGGCTCGTCGATGACGAACTCGATCGCCGTCTTCACGCAGAACGCCGCCTCCGCCGCAGCTGCGGTGTCCGGCGACGGCGTCTTCTGCGGCGGCGGAACGATGGTGCGCCTCGGCGATGCGATCAACGTCTCGGGCGCGTCTCAGTTCCCCGGCAGCGGCGATCCGTCGATCTCCTCCATCGGTGGAGTGACGACGCCGGGCACACGCGTGTACCAGGTCGTGTACCGCAACGCCGCGAGCTTCTGCACGCCGGCGACGTTCAACACGACGAACGCGGTGCGCGTGACCTGGGTTCCGTGACATGGGTGGACCCGTCAACACCTAGCTGACGGATTCCGTTGCGACTCGTGACGAGCTGGCTGTGAGGCGCGCGCCTCACGGCCAGCTGCATTTGTGGGCCTCGAGTCCGGACCGGCGCTTCCTCGAATCGTTGCTACAATCCGGATCCCGGTCGGTTCCTGTCACGCGACAAGTCGGACCACGGCTACGCCCGCTTCTCGATCGTCTGGAGGCAGATCCCTATGCGCCACCCTCTGTCAACTGAATCGGTCCGAACCATCAGGGCGGTCATTTGCTTCTTAAAAGCGCGCTTTCTCCGCTGTTCGAACAGCGCGTTAGTGGTGTTGGTGCTTGCCCACACTTCCACGGCTCAGGTGTGCTTCGATGCCGACCCACCGATCAATGTGGGTCTATACGCTTTGGATCTGCTCAGCGCTGACCTCGACGGTGACGGCGACACCGATCTCGTGGCAACGGACCAACTTGTCCACGTCGTGTCGGTGCTCTTGAATCAGGGTGATGGCACTTTCGCCCCCCATGTGCAGTACGCCGCTGGTCTCTATGCTTCGGGCACGACCGGCGCTGATCTAGACGCCGACGGCGACACGGATCTGGCTGTAGTGAGCTTTTCCGCCGGCACGGTTTCGGTACTTCTGAACCAGGGCAACGGCACCTTTGGCACTGATGTCCAGTACGGTGGGGGACAGTTCCCGACCGGCATCACGAGCGCGGACTTTGACGGCGATGGCGACATCGACGTGGCGACGTCGAACCAGTTCTCAGGAACCGTATCGGTGCTCCTGAACCAAGGCCAAGGCAGCTTCGCGCCACACGTGCAGTACGCTACTGCCGGCGTTTTTCCGTATAGCGTGACGAGCGCTGATCTGGATGGTGACGGAGATTTGGATCTGGCGGCGCCGAACAACCTCATGGGCAGCGTGTCGGTGCTCCTGAACCACGGCAACGGCACGTTTGCAGCGCCGCTGACACTCAACATGGGGCCTGATGTTTTTTATCTGATCAGTGCGGATCTGAATGCTGACGGCCGTCCAGACCTCGTGACGGCCAACGATGTCAGCGATTACGTCACGGTGCGCTTGAACCAGGGTGGCGGGGCCTTCGCGCCGAAGGTGACGTATCCGGTTGCTCAAGATCCCCAATATGTCGTCGCAACCGACCTGGATGAAGACGGTGACTTGGATCTGGCGGTGGACAACGTTGGGTCGGGCTCAGTGTCGTTGCTCATGAACCGCGGCGACGGCACCTTTGCGCCACATCAGGAGATTGCTGCGGGCACGGCCACCCTCCCGGTGACGCATGCCGACTTCGATGGAGATGGCGACCGCGAACTGGTGGTGGCGAACCCGGGCGCTCAGACCATCACGGTGCATCGCAACTGTCTCGAGCAGGGCATCGGCTATTGCTTTGGCGACGGCTCGCTCCTGACCTCATGCCCGTGCGCTTCACCTGACGCAGTGCCGACGCCTGCGGCGGCCACAGCCCACGGTTGCGCCAACTCACTCAACTTCGCGGGCGCGGGGCTTGTGGCCGTCGGAGAGGTTGCACCGGCGCCTGGCACGCTCTTGTTTCGAGCGCGCATCGCGCCCAACTACCTG
>JANOFY010000166.1:0-6191 GCA_031413895.1 Planctomycetota bacterium
ATGTCGATCTCGTCGGACGAGAGCATCACGTGGACATGATCCTTGTCGGGCAACGTCGCGAAGATCTTCTTCGCCACACGAAACGACGGGCAGCCGTGGTGGTCCTCCTCCGTGGTCTCGGGAAACGAGAGCGCCAGTCGACGAGCTGTGGAGAGTCGCATCATCGGTCGCGATCAGTCGTCCACGCTACTTCATCGTCCCGGCCGGAATCTCGGTCGCGCTGCGCCGAGCTTTTCGCGCAGCTTCGCTCCCAGCTCCTGCAACGCCGCTTCGTCGGCGTCCGGCGCCGGCGCTGATTCCTCGAGCAAACGTGCCGCTTCCGCGAGCCGCCGGCGCGCTTCCGCGAGGTCTTGCTCGTCGAGCGCGACGTCGGCGGCGATCGCCAGCGATTGCGCGAGCGTCCTCCGACTGTCCTCTGAATCGTCGCTCGCGATCGCGCGCTCGGCGGCACGGATCGAGAGGTCGAGATAGCGCTTCGTCTCCGCGCGTTCGCTCCGCCCTTCCGCGCGGAGCGCCTCGCGCAGCTCGCTGTCGGCCACCCAGCGTGCCCACGTCGCATTTTTCGGATCGGCCTTCTCGAGCGCCGCGAGCAGCTCGAGCGGATCGACCGGACTCTTCGCGCCGCGACGCAGCTCGAGCGAGTAGTCGAGCAAGTCGACGGCTTCGCGCTCGAGCCCGTCGCGCAGACCCGCGACCGCGGGACGGATCGCGATCGCTTCGGGAAGACAACGCGAAGCTTCCTCACGCCGGCCGGCGAGGATGTGCGCGAAGCCGCGGCCGAGCGCGCACATCGCCAGGTAGTGCTCCGTGGTGTCCTGGAACTGCGGCGCGAGCTCGAGCGCTCGGTGGAACCGCGCCTCGGCTTGCCGATACGCCGCGATCGCTTCGTCGGGCTGCTCGCGGCGCCGCGCATCCTCCGCGTGCAGTACGTGCGCGTATCCCGCGTGCCAAGCGCACGCGCCCGATTGCGGATTGCGCTCGAAGAGCCACTCGGCCTTGATCGGAATGAGATCGACGCGTCCGGCATTCCACAGCGCCGAGTTCATCGCTTGCCGCAGGACGTCGGACTCGGGAAAGCGCGTCGCCCCTTCTTGCAACGCCGCGAACTCGTCGCGTTTCGCACCCAGCGCACCGAGGAAGCTCGCGTAGCTCTGCCAATCGGTCTCGTCGCCGAGCGGACTGGCGGCCACCACGCCGAGCGTCCAGCTTCCGGTCGCGATGCTCATCTGTTCGAGGTTCGCGCTCATCTGCGCGCGCTTTGAAATCAAGCGCCCGGCGGCGTCCCCGTACCAGCGCAGCGCTTCGATTCGCTCCGGTGGTTGCGCGAGCGCAGTCGCGAGTCGCGCAGGATCGGCGAGTCCAGGCAAACTGGACTCCCGGGACAGCAGGTCGAGCGCGCGTTCCGCAAGCGTTTGCTGTTCCTCGAAATCGGAGAGGTAGTACGCCGTGCGCGCCCGATCGAGATAGAGCGACGCATCGCCCGGCAGCGCCTTGGAAGCCTGCGTCAGCCACTTGCGCGCATCCTCGAGAAAGAACTGTGTGCCGGGTGCGTTCGTCTCCGCCTTGAGTTGCGCCAGCGCGAGCGACGCGCGACCGAACGCTGCCTGCGTGTTCGGATCATCCGGTGTGCGGCCGAGCTCCACCTCGAGCGCGGCCAGGCGCCGTTCGAGCTCGTCCATGGACGGCAGCGGATCCTTCGGGCGCACGATCCGCTCGCCCGACTGCGTGACGAAGCGAGCGAACGCGAGCATCGACCGCGGCGGATCGACGATCTTGGTCTTCGACTTCCCGTTCGTCCCGCCGGAATCAGGGAGCGGGTCCCAGAGCTCGTCGGCATGAAAACACATGAGCGCGCCGTACTGCGTTTGAGCCGCGCCCCGGTTCCCCGGATCGACGAGGTAGATCGCGGCCGCGTCGCCACCGAGTTCGGCGGACCCCGGATACGCACCGAGCGAGGTCAACCGCTCCATCGCGATCTCGCCCAGGGCCTTCTTCAATCCGAGCGTGTCCGCGACGTCGCGCAGCTCGCCGACCCATTTCGACGTCTCACCGAGGCTCGTCTCGCGTAGCATGCGAACGAAGAGAACCCGCAGCGCGCCGATGTTCCCGGCGTCCTTCGTCGGACGAACCAGCTCGAGCGCAGCGCGCCACGAAGCTTCCCCGTGCTCTGCGGCCAAGCGGGACTCGAACTCTGTTCGGCTGCGATTGTTCTGCGCGTCTGCTCGCGCAATCCGCTGCGGGTCCGACAGCCTGACGAGCGCTGCGGTCGCCTTCGATGACGCTTCCGCGAGTTGCCGGTCGAGCTCGCGCAGGTCGAAGAGCTCGTAGAGGTCGAACGTCTTCGTTCCGTCCCGTTGAATCACCGCGTGCCGTGGTGAGATGCGCTTCGTCCCCAGGTACTTGTCGTACAGGATCGGTTCGAGCGCGATGTGCTCGCCGCACGTCACCTCGCCGAGTCGTGGGCAGACGATCCGCTGCCCGTTGTCGTCGTAATCACGCGGTGTGTGACGAAAGACGCTGGCGACGAGGCACACGAAGCGGTCGGTCCAGCCGACGAATTCCAGATTGCGGTAGCGATCGCGCACGATCTGCTCGGACGCCGTCTCGCCGTCCATGTTCACGGCGACGAGGATCGGTTTGGACGTGACGCCCTGAGTCGCGAGAGCGTCCTCGAGTGTGCGCTCCCAGCGGATCTGCGGCGGCGGCTTCGACGTGCCGGCCTGCGGCGTCGCCGACGCGGACACCACCAGAAGTAACGGTGACAGCAGGATCCAAGGAAAACGCCGATGGCGCATATTCGTTCTCGTGCGGGAGTGTTCGCGCTAGCACGTCGGCACACGCGGCTGACGGGCCCGGGATTGTAGAAATCTGCGGCGGAGAAGCACGAGACGATCGCGTGCGCGCGCGGTCGGTGGAGCGAAGCTCGCGGCAATCCTCGCCGCTCGCGTCAACCCGCTCGCATATCCGAGTTCGCGCTGCGCAAGCGGATCGGCCGGATCGCGGCGACGCTCGACACGACCGAAACCACGTAAGGGACGACGACCGTCAGCGCCATCCGCGCGAGCCGTTCGGCCGGCACGTCGCCCGCGAGGATCGCCGTGCCGTGGTTGATCGTGATGAGCACCGCGCCGACGACGACCGAGGAGATCAGTCCGCGGCGCACGATCGCGGGTTCGAAAGCGATCGCCAGTCGCCGCGTCGAGAGCTCCGCCGGCTCGATCATGCCTCTAGGCTCGCGCATTCCCGCGCATTCTCACACTGAAGCCCACAAGGCACAATCGCGCGCGATGAGGATCGATGCACTAGAGGTCTATTTCGGCGGCGTCGCTCTCGTTTGGCTCACGCAGTCGCTGCGCAGTCTGCGCGACGTGAGGGTCGTCCCGAGCTTGCCGGCGATCGAGCCGGTTCTCGACTTGCCGCGTCCCGCCGTTTCCGTCGTGATCGCCGTGCGCGACGAGGCGCCGCGCATCGAGACCACGGTGCGCCGTTTTCTCGCGCAGATAGGTGTCGACCTCGAGGTCATTGTCGTGGACGACCGTTCGACCGATGGCACGCGCGAGATCGTCCAACGGCTCACCACCGAGGACCGGCGCGTGTCCGTGATCTTCGTCGATTCGCTTCCGACCGGCTGGCTCGGCAAGCCGCACGCGTGTCAGCTCGGCGGAGACGCCGCGCGCTCGCCGTGGATCCTCTTCACCGACGCCGACGCTTGGCTCGAGCCGGACGTGCTCCGGCGCGCGCTCGATCAGGGAGCGCGCGCGAACGCCGCGCACGTCGTGCTCGCACCGGGCATTCGAGGCGCATCGCTGCTGGCGAAGGCCGCGCTCGTCGCGTTCAAGTTGAGCCTCGCCGGTGAAATGGCGCGCGCGAACCGCGACGAACATCCGCGCGCGATCGGCATCGGTGCGTTCAACCTTGTCCGCGCGGACGCATGGCGCGCCATCGGAGGACACGCGCGCCTCCGCATGGAAGTCATCGACGACCTGCGGTTCGGCTGGCTGCTCGGTGAAGCGAACCAGCGCACGCGCGCATTCACGTGCGAGGACGGCATCAGCGTCGACTGGGCGCGCGACCTCGCCGGGATCGTGCGCGCGCTCGAGAAGAACGCGTTCGCGCACATGCGCTACAGCGGCGTGCTCGCGTTCGGCGCGTCGGCGCTCTTCGCCGTGCTGTGGGGATCCGCACTCGTGGGACCGCTCACGGGATCCGTCGCGGGGTGGATGGCCTTCGCAGCGCTGTTCTCGATGTCACTCGCCGGTTTGCGATTGGAGGCGCGCCACGGCTGGCGTGCGCTCGTCGTGCTGCTCACGCCGCTGCTCTCGATCGTCCTCGCGGTGGCGATTGCCAATTCGGCGTGGAAGACGCTCGTGCAAGGCGGCGTGCGCTGGCGAGGCACGCTGTACCCGTTGGACGAGCTGCGCAAGGCGCGCGCGGGTTGAGCGCCTCGACTCTCACTCCAGCTTGGCGTCGCCGAGGCACACCCACTCGCACACCGGCCGGCCGGCTTCGATTGCGGCCATGATCTTCAGGCGCGTCACCCCGGTGAGATCCACGTCGACGTCGATCCCATCCGCGGCGATGGGATGAGACGCGCGGAACCGCGTCGTGCCGTCCGTCTCGATGACGAGTGTCACGCGACCGCTCGTGCAATCCGCACTCGCAAGCGTGAAGGATCGAGCCTTCCCCGTGAGTCTCCGAGCAGTGCCTGAAAGCTCGAAGGTCACTTCCGTCGCTCCGCCTTCACCCGCCCGCAAGCACAGGCGATCCGATTCGCCCGGCAAGCGTGCCGCGTCGCCGTAGCGCACGCATGCGGAATCGGACCGCGCCGACACCCACGCGGGATAGTTCAACAGGACCTGCCGAGAAACCCGCGATCGCGCGAGATCCGGCGGGCAATGGAATTCGTCGCGCTCGATCCACGCGCGCATGTAACTCAGGTCGATCGGTGCGAAGCGCGCTTCGAGCCCGTGCCGGATCGCCTCGAACGTGACGATGTTTCCGAGCGCGGTGTGATGTCCCTGCAGTTTCGGATCCCGACCATAGAAACGCGCCGCGGTCTCGTAGTCATCACAACCCGCCGCGAGCAGATACGGTCGCGTGGAGATGACGGGCGTCCCGAGCTCGGTGCACACGTCGCGGACGAGCTCTTCCTGCCACGCGATCGCCGGGGAGCGACGCAGCGCATCGTCCATGTGGAACAGCACGTAGAAGGAGCGCAGGTTGCGACTCGAAAGCTCGCGGTGGATCTCGTGCAAGATTCTGCGATTGAGCGCCGACTTCTCGGGAATGCGTTCGTGATCGCCGAACAAGACCCGGGCTCGAGTTGACGCCCGCGGGAGCCCCCCCCCCCCGAAGACGAGAAAGCGGAGTAGGTAACTTCGGATCTCGAGCGGATGTTCCGCCAAGTACACATCGGTGTCTTGGACGACGGGTTCGCGCACGACGAGCTCGTCGCCCTGCACGACGAGACTCGGCTTCGGCCAATCGCGCAGTGCGAGGAAGCTGCGATCGAGATCGCTGTCCACCAAGATGCCCACGACCACGATCGGGTTGCGCCCTGCGTAGAGATCGATGGATCGGCGGAGCAGCAAGTACATCTGGTCCAGCCCGTATCCTCCGACGCCGTAATTGACCATGCAGAAGTCCGCGCCTAGATCCGATCTCTCGAGGATCGTCTGAAAGCACTCGGACTCGGGCGTGACGCACTGCGTGAACGAATCGCCGTACATCAGGACGAGCTGACGCCCGTCGTCGGGACATGGCCGCAGTGGCTGATAGGTACGCGGAGTGATTCTCGCGCCAGTCCAGCCGAGCACTGGATCGAATCCAGGGACCGGTCGGCGCAACTTCGGATCCGTGAACAAGTACTCGAGCTTCCAATAGTCATCGTCGCTCTCGCCGTCGGCGAAGTTCCCGGCCGCGCGCAGTCGACCCGCGAGCGTGCGCGCCACCGCGTTGTCGCTGAAGAGCAGGACGCGGAGCGCGATCTCACCGCCGATGCATCCGACGAGCAGCCCCAGGCAGGAGGCCAGGAGCACTCGGCGCACGCGCCGCACGTCGAATCTCGGCATGGGAGGTCACTCGATCCGTGGGTCAGAGAGGCACACCCACGCATCCGCGGGCGTCGAGCCGACCGGCGTGCACACGAGCGTGAGACGGCGCACGCCCGCCAGGTCGACGTCGAGCGCGCG
>JANOFY010000167.1:0-25904 GCA_031413895.1 Planctomycetota bacterium
TGTGGTTGGTCCGGGGCTCGGTCGTCGGTCATCAGCCGCGGATGACCTCGCGAGCGGCCGGTGTTTCTTGGGCAGGTTCGTGTTTTCGGAGGCGGATGACTCGCTCGACCGCAGCGGGGATCCTAATTGCGAACGAGGCGCTGCCCGCACGAGAGAGCGAGTCGCGTCCTTCGAGTGTCTCTGATCGGCCGCGGCCCGGGCGCACCTTGAATCGGATTCCCTCGCGCTCGGGTCACGGTGTGGACCGGCTTCGTTCGCACGCGTTCTTTTGGGTAAAGTGAGCCCCTCGCACTGCGTTTCGAATCCCCGGGCGCAGCGAGCGGAGCGCATTCCCCATGCAGCTTTCCATGCTTTCTCGCCGTCTGTTCGTCACTTCGTTTGCACTGCCTTGCGCTCTTCTCGCGGCCGCACGAGCACAGGCTGCCGCGGGGGAAACACAGGAGTTCCCCGAGTTCAAGCTCTCGATCACGCTGCCCGCGCTCGAAGAGTTGAAAACCTCCGGTGCCCCGAACGAGCAGCTCAAGGGGCAATGGACCGGAAAGCTCGGCTCGGCGACGATCGAGATCTCGCTGCGTGTCTTCGCGTTCGCGGAGTTCGGTTTCAACGAGCCGGACGACGTGAACGATCTCTTGCTCCGTCACCTGCGCGATCCTCAGGGTGGTCGCAGGCCGGACTTCGCGTTCGACGAGCAGGAGCTCGTCACTGGGCCGTTCGGCTTCGCGCCGTATGGTGCATACGCCCGCGGACCGTTGCGCGAAGGTACGAACGTCGTGGGGACGCTTCTCGCGCTCAGCGGCTTGATGGAGTCACACGGCTATTCGGTGCGAATCGACGCGCGCCCTGAACTCGGCGAGACCGGGTTGAAGGCGATGCGCGAGTTCTTGACCAAGGGCATCGTGTGCAAGAGCGAGCCGCGCAACGCGAAGTGGACGGACGACGCAGCACTCGAACGGTGGAAGAAAACTTCGACCGAGATGACGCTGAAGAAGTTCGACAAGCCGACACGGACTGCGCACTACATCATTCTCACTTGCTCGTCGGGCGGGAAGCTCTTCGGCCAGAAGATGGAGGAGTGCTACACGGCCATCCAGAAGATGTATCCGTTCCCGGAAGTGCCGGGCCGGAAGCTGATGCCGGTGTTTCTCTTTCGCACGCCGGACGAGTACTACGAGTACTTCGCGAAGGTGCACGGCGTTTCGATCGAAGAAGCGAAACGATCCAAGGGCCATGCGAGCGGCGACTACTACGCAACTTGGTACGAGGCGCCGACCGATCCCGTGCACCTGCACGAAGCCACGCATCAGATTTTCGCGAACCGGTTGCGCTTGAACGGCGGCGGTTCATGGTTTCAGGAAGGCGTCGCGGAGTACATCGAAACGAAACCGGGCGAGCGCGGGAATGCGGCGCGCGCGGTGAAGAAAGGCGAGCACATGCGGCTCGCCGAGTTCGTGACGGTTGCGAGCCTCATCTACTCGACCGATGAGGGGATCAAAGGCGGTGACCAGGCCGGGGACTTGTACAAGCAGGCCGCGCTCTTGATCGAGTTCCTGCGCGAGAGCAAGTGGGGCAAGGACAAGTTCCAGCAGTTCCTCCACACCGTCGGCAAGGTTCCGAGGAACGATCTCGACGCGATCGAGCGCGGGGTCCGCGCCGTGTACGGCGTCGATCTCGCGGAGCTCGACAAGCAGTGGATGGAGTACTGCAAAAAACGCTGAGGCCGGCCGCCACGGTCCGCCGCTCGATTCGGGCAACGCGCGCTCGGGCGCGCCGGGCGCCGCCGGCGCGGGATCGTGCACCGGAGTCGCTGAATCTAACGCCCGTCGAGCTGCGAAGTGACGTGCGTGCGCACGCCTCGGCCTGCTCGACTCCGATTCCCGTGTCGGGGGTCCAGATCGCTCCAATGCTCCGGCACACGCCCGAACGTGCGTCACGCCGTCGACTCGGTTGGCAACGGGAAGTAGCATGTTCGCGACGCTCGTCTGCCACGCCGGATCTGGCGCCGGCGCCCGGCGCCAAGGATCCTCCGAAGCAAAGTCGCACTACATAGACGTGCCCGAACCCATCCTCCACCGCGTCGCAGCGGGCGACAACTCCGCCGTCGAGGCGTGCCTCGATCGCTACGGCGGCCTGGTGTGGTCCTTGGCGCGCCGCTTTTCCGCCAATCGGCACGAAGCGGAGGACGCGGTGCAGGACGTCTTCATCGAGCTGTGGAAGAAGGCGCCGCGATACGACCCGAGTCTTTCAGCGGAGTCGACGTTCGTCGCGATGATCGCGCGCCGGAGGCTGATCGACCGCGGCCGCCGCGCGGGCGCCACACGTTCGTCCGAGGAATTGAGCGAGAGCACTCCGAGCCAGACCGCGGAAGCCGACTACGAACGCATCGATACGTCGGACGAAGCCGTGCGCGCCGCGCGCGAGTTGCAACGGCTGAAGCCCGAGCAGCAAAGCGTCCTCAAGCTGTCGATCTTCGAGGGCCTTTCGCACCAGCAGATCGCCGACCGGCTCTCGCTGCCGCTCGGCACCGTCAAGACGCACGTCCGCCGCGGGCTCGAGCGCGTGCGTGAGGCGCTCACGCGCACGAGCGCCGCGAACGAAGGAGTCGGGCCATGAGTGCGAACATTCACGGTCACGACCCTGCGCGCGAGCGACTCGACGAGCTGCTCGCCGATCGATCCGTTCAGTCGCTGAGCGCCGCGGAAGCGCGCGAGCTCGAGAACCTGCTCGCGACTTCATCGGATGTGGACGCCGACGAGTTCGATCGGGCAGCCGCGGCGGTCGATCTCGCCTCCGGTGGACCGCGCTTCGAAACAATGCCAACGCATCTACGGCAGCGCGTGCTCCAGTCCGCATCCGAGCACGTGTCGAAGCACCGCTCGACGCACGCGCCGAAGACCAATGTCGCACTCCGCGCTCCGCGCGCGGATCTCGTTCGCTGGGGCGGTTGGTTCGTTGCGGCCGCAGCCGCGGTGATCGCGGTAGTCGCGTGGATGCCGCGCACCGAACACACGCCGACGCCGGCGCAGGCCTGGCAGTCGTTCGCTTCCGCAGCGCCGGATGAAGTTGTGTGGACTTGGAAGGCCACTGACGATCCGAACTCGAAGGGCATGCACGGCGAAGTCATGTGGAGCCGCTCGAAGCAAGCCGGCTTCATGAAGTTCGTCGGGCTCCCGAAGAACGATCCGCGCGTCACGCAATACCAACTGTGGCTGTTCTGCAGCACGCGCGACGACAAGTTCCCCGTCGACGGCGGCGTGTTCGACATCGATGAGAATGGCGAGGTGATCGTCCCGATCGATGCGCAATTGGGCATCGAGCATCTCAAGATGGCGGCGGTGACGATGGAGCGGCCCGGTGGCGTCGTCGTGTCCGATCGCGGACGAGTCGTGGCGCTCGCGGCGCTGTGACCCGACATGGATGCCGCTCGAGTCACACTCGGTCGATGTGCCTGATCATGGCCTGCTCAGCACGCGCTGGATGCGCATGAACGCCGCGCGTCTTGCGCTCGGACGAACGACCGCCACGACGGTCGAGGTGGAGGGCCGCGAGATCCTCTCGTTCGCCGGCTGCAACTACCTCGGCCTCGCGCACGATCCACGCGTGATCATGGCCCTGCACTCGGCGGTCGACGAGCTCGGCATCAGCGCGAGCGCATCTCGGCAGACCACCGGCACGAACCTCGAGCACGAAGATCTTGAGCGTGAGCTCGCGCGCTTCCTTCGCACGGAGAGCGCGCTGCTCGTCTCGGACGGCTACATGACGAATCTCGCGGTCGCGCAGGCGATCGCGCCCGGCGTCTCGCGCATCCTCGTCGATCGCGAGTGTCACGTCAGCATTCGTGATGCAGTCGCGGCGGTTGGGATCGAGCCGCTCGAGTACGGACACGCCGACGCACAGAGCGCCGCGACGCTCATCGAAAGGCACGCGGGCGAAGCGCTCGCAGTGTTCACCGACGGTGTGTTTCCGTCGCGTGGAACGATCGCCCCGCTCCAGGAGCTCTTGGCCCGTTTGCCGGCCGGGGCGACGCTCGTCGTCGACGATTGCCACTCGACCGGCGTGCTCGGTGAGTCCGGCCGCGGCACGTGCGAGCACCTCGGCATCGCCGATCCGCGCGTCGTCATCACGAGTACGCTGTCGAAGGCGCTCGGATGCTACGGCGGCTTCATCGCCGCGACGACGGAGATCGTCGAGTCGATTCGAGCCCGCTCGCGCGCGTTCGCCGGCTCGACGCCGATTCCACCGGCGCTCGCACGCGCCGCGCGCGCTTCGCTTAGTGAACTTGCTGGCGATCCGGGTCGCATCGAGCGCTCCCGACGAAACGTCGCGCACATGCGCAAGCAGTTCACAAAGCTGGGACTGTCAGTACCCGATGCGGCATTGCCCGTGTTCGCGTTCACGCTCCGATCTGAGGCCGAGATGGATCGAGTCGAACGCGCGCTGCTCACCGCCGGCTTTCTCGTTCCGTGCGTGAGCTATCCCGATCAGCCCGGCCGCTACATGCGCTTGACGGTTTCGGCCGAGCACACAGCGGACGACATCGACCAGCTTGCGACCGAGCTTGGCCGCGCGCTCCAAGGAGCAGCGACCCCATGAAGGCGCGCATCCTCGGAGACTCGACGCTGACCGCGCTCGCGCGCGAGCACGGGACGCCGCTCTTCGTGTACGACGCCGCGATCGTGCGCCACCGTATCGACGAGCTCGCTGGCTTCGACGTCGTTCGATACGCGCAGAAGGCGAACTCGAACCGCGCGCTTCTCGAGCTCGTGCGCAGCGCCGGTGCACAGGTCGACGCGGTGTCGGCGGGAGAGGTCGTGCGCGCGCTCGCCGCCGGTTTCGACGCGAGCCAGATCGTGTTCACGTCCGACGTGTTCGATCGCGCCGCCCTAGCGCAACTCGCGCGTCACGCAGTGCCGGTCAACATCGGCTCGCCGAACATGCTCGATCAGTACGCGCAGCTCCTCGACTCGGCCTGGGCCGTGCGCGGTGAACGCGGGCGCGATGTCACGCTGCGCCTCAATCCCGGCTTCGGCCACGGACACGGCAGCAAGGTCACGACGGGTGGCGAAGCGTCGAAGCACGGCATCTGGCACACGGACCTGCCGGCGGTCGCGCAGCGCGCGGAAGAGCTCGGCCTGCGCGTCACCGGACTGCACGTTCATATCGGATCAGGTTCGGATCTCGAACACCTGACTCGCGCGTGCACGGCGATGCAGACTTTCGCGCGCACCGTCGGCGACAGCCTGACGACGATTTCGAACGGCGGCGGGCTCCCGATTCCTTACCGCGACGGCGAGCGGCGGATCGACAGCGCGCGTTTCACCGAGACGTGGGTCAGCACGAAGCGCTCGATCGAGCGCGAGCTCGGGATCGCACTCACGCTGGAAGTGGAACCTGGCCGCTATCTCGTCGCGGAAGCCGGCGTGCTTCTGTGTGAAGTGCGCGGTGTGAAACGCAGCGGACGCTTCGAGTACGTCCTCGTCGACGCCGGCTTCCACAACCTCGTGCGACCCGCGATGTACGGCGCGTTCCACCAGATCTCGGTGGTCGGACGCACGGCCAAGGAAGCGACGTCACCGAAGGTCGTCGCCGGACCGTTGTGCGAATCCGCCGACGTGTTCACGGTCGACGCCGACGGCCAGCTCGCGCCGATTCCGTTGCCCGACGTGCGCGAAGGCGATCTCGTCTGCATCCACGACGCGGGCGCGTACGGAGCGAGCATGGCGTCGAACTACAACTCGCAACCGTTCGCCGCAGAGGTGCTCGTCGATGGCGGCGCGGCGCGGCTCGTGAGACGGCGGCAGTCGATCGAGTCGATGACGGACGACGAGCAACCTTCGACAAGCGCGCCAGCCAGCTGATCAGGCCACGGGCGCGTCGAGCGAGATCCAGGTGCCTCTCCACGGCGGGATCGAGCGAATCACGTTGGTGCGCTGACCCGCGGTGGTCTTGCGATGCAGCATCGCAGAGCCCGACGCGATCCAAAGATCGCCGCCGAGCACGTCGGAGAAGTCGGCCAGCAACTTCAGCCCGATCCCCATGTTCGTGCGCGGCGACTGCGTCCCCGTGATGCGTGGACTCATCGCGATCTGCACTGCCTCGGCATCGTCGGCGACGCGGCCTTGGAGTTCGGGATTGCGCTGGAGACTCGCTCGGAAGCCAACGCCGCAGTCCGCAAATGCCAGTTCGAGCCTGTGCCGCGCAGGATCGACCTGCACGAAGCCGTAGCCGGTCTCGGGGCGACCCGAATGATCGACGACGTTCGCGCCAAGCTCTTCGAAGACCGAACGCGCCATGCGCACGACGCTGGGAGACACCGGCGGTCGAAGTTCCGTCAACGCGTCCGCAACCGCTTCCGACAATTGCCGCGCGGTTCGCTGGTCCACGATCGGTCGGAGCGTTTCGAAAGCACGTTTGGCGCCTTCGAACTTCAATTCATCTGACTCGACCAAGAGCAGCAGCCTGGCAACGGGATTGTCGGCGACCTCACCGCTGATACGATTCTTCCGGCCGCGAGATCGCCGATCGGCCGCAATCGCTCCGAGCAGGACCATCACCGACGCACGCAGTCGTTGCTTCGGGAACACGAACGTCAGCTCGGGCTCATCAGCCAGGCTCGACCATTGCGCGAACCAAGCCGGTGCCGCGCTCGGATCCGTCAATCCTTCGATCCTGAACTCCGCCATCACGAACGATCGTAGCCGCGGCTTCGCGCGACATCCACGCCGCGCCTACTCGCCGATAAAGCTCTACCGGCTACGCGCAATGGCTCGACCGTCGATCACAATCCCGCACGCACCGCGAGCGCGAGTGCGGCCACGACAGCGAAGCCGATGCCGATCATCCATCCAACGCTCGCGACGAAGTACGGGTACACCGAGAGAACGATTCCGGCGATGAACTGCGGCATGCGCTGCTGCCGCTTGCCGTACACGAAGAGGCCGAGACCGACCGCGCCGATGATCAGCGATGCAAACAGGTTTCCGGCTGTGAAGTCCATGACGGTGCTCCGGCCCAATCATCGACGATACCGTACCGAGCTCAGGACATCGTTCTACGGCAAATCGAACAACAAGAACTCGGCCGGCGCGTCCGACTGCATCGCCAGCTTCGGCTCGCCGCTCACCGCGAGTCCGTCGCCTTCCGCGAGCGTTTTGTCGCCGACCGTGATCGATCCAGCGGTCACCTGCAACCACGCATGCCGCGGAGCGCCGAGCGAGTGAGTCGCCGTCGCCTTGCTGTCGAGCACTCCCGCGAACAGCTTCATGTCCTGTCTCACCGCGATCGAACCCGACGCACCATCAGGCGACGCGATGAGCACGAGCTCGCCCGGCTTCAACGCCGTCGCGAAACTCTTCTGGTCGTAACGGGGCTTCGCGCCCCGCACCGCCGGCAGGATCCAGATCTGCAGCAAGTGAACGAGACTTTCTTTCGACGGATTCAACTCGCTGTGCGTCACGCCTGAACCCGCCGACATGTACTGCAGCTCGCGCGCGTGGATGATCGAGCCCGTCCCCAGGCTGTCCTTGTGCTCGAGCTCGCCGGCAAGAACCCACGTCAGGATCTCCATATCTTGGTGGCCGTGCGTTCCGAAGCCTCGTCCCGGTTGCACGCGGTCTTCGTTGATCACGCGCAGCACTCGAAAGCCCATGTGCGCGGGATCGTGGTAATCCGCGAACGAGAACGTGTGGAAGCTGTCGAGCCAACCGTGATCGCCGTGGCCGCGATCCTGCGCGCGACGAACGGCGAAGGTCACGAGTCCTCCACCTTGCCCGCGCCCGGTTTCGCGAGCGACTGCAGCATCGGCACGAGCGCTTGCCGGCGCGCCTGACGAGCCATCCGCGCCTTCTCGTCTTGCACGTCGATGTCCGTGTTCGGTGAATCGAACAGCGACGAGTAGGCGAAGATGCTGTAGCCGCGGAACGCCTGCAACGCGGCCGAGAGCTGCTCACGATGCAGCGCGACATCGCCCGAATCCACGCGCACGCCCATCACGACCGGGTGTCCCTTCGCAATCGTCTTCCAACGCTCGACGCGCTCTTGGAAGACCTTGGGATCGCGCGTGTAGTTCATCGGGTACACGACGTCGATCAGGTCTTCGGCGAGCCACGTGCGCACGTCTTGGAAGTGCTTCGCGGCTTCGTCGGGATCAGGGCCGACCGCGGCGGACAGCTCGACCGACGGCCGCGTCTGCCGCACCATGCGACGCACGTCGCGCAACAAGTTCGAGATCGATTCCGTGCGCCACGCGTTCCACGCCTTCGGATCCTCTTCGGGGAGCTTGTCGGTCTCGCCGCGGAACAGCGCCACGGTCGGCTTGTCGCGCGGATAGTCGATCTTCGCGCCGGCAGGAGTCGCCGGCGGTTCGTTCGGGAAGCGCAGATAGTCGAGGTGCAATCCGTCGACGCTGTAGCGACCGACCAGATCGCGCATCACCTCGACGAGGTAGCGGCGCACCTCCGGCAAGCACGGGTTGACGCTGACGTAGAACTTGTCCGACAGCGCCTGCTTGTTCCCGAACTGGTCGTACCAGAGCCACTCGGGATGCTTGTTGTAGAGCTGCTTGGGATCCTTCGGCGGATCCTTGCCCCACCACGCCGGCACGACGTTGACCCACGCGACGAGGCGCATGTTCTTCGCGTGCGCGGCGTCGATCGCCACTTGCAGCGGATCGAAACCCGGGTCGGCGTAGTTGAACTGCTCGGCCCATGGCTCGAGCGGCGACGGATACAGCGCGGTCGCGTTGCCGCGCACTTGGAAGAGGATCGTGTTGATCCCCGCCATGCGCGTGCTCTCGACGATGCGTTCGACGTCGTGCGGCGTCTTGTAGTCGAAGCGCGTCACCCACATCGCGCGCTCGACGGAACGCGGCATCGGGAGCGGGAGATCGGAAGCGCGACAGGCGATCGCAACCTGCGCAGCGAGCGCAATGGCGAGCGCGGTGACGAGACGCTGGGAACGGAACATGAAAACCCCTCGATCGAGCGGACGCGTGCTTGCGCCCGGCGGACTCTAGAGGCGCTCGTAAGCGAGCGCCGATCGCGTGTCGCGATCCTCAGCGCGAACATACCAATCCACGGAAGGCACATGAAGGCGCAGGCGGCTGCCGACGTCCCGCCTTACTCGCGCCCTGCTCGGTCGCGGAGCGCCGCGGCGGCGGCGCCGATGGCCGGAGCAGCCCGCAATCCGGACGCGCGCAGGAAGCCGTGGGCCAAGCCTTCGCCCTCCAACACGCGGGCGGACAGCGTGCGGTCGCCGACTTCCACGATGCGGCGCGCGAGTGCGCTCTCGACGCGCGAGCGAAAGACCGACGCGAGCGCCGGCGCGCTGAAGAGCCGCGCGAGCTGTTGGCCGAGGACGACGCGCTCGAGCAAGTACTCGCGGCCTGCGACTCCGCCCTGCAGCGCGCGCAAGCGCAGGTGGACGAGCTCGGCGAGCGCCTCCGCCGCCTCCGCCAAAACCTCGACCGCCGCGCTGTCGCCGGCCAGCGCCTGCTCCTCGGGAAACTCGGTGCGGTCGACGGGCGCCGGTCGGCCGGTGCGCCCGGCGTAGGCCGCGTTGATCCCACCCATCGAGATCAGCGACTCGAAGTTTCGACCGCTCGCCGACTCGAGCTGCCACGCCTTGAGCATCGATCCGCGCAGCTCGTCGAACGAGACGATCCTCCCGCCCAGCTTGAGCACCTCCGCGACACCCGTTCCGCCGCCGATGTAGTAGGCATTCGCCACGTCGCGCAACGCACCGTGCGTCTCGACGTTCTCGCCCAGGCCCGAGGCTTCGCCGTCGCCGAGCAGGTCCGCGATCGGAGCCGCGAGCGCGAGTCCGTCGCGCACGAGGCGCTCTTCGAGCCGATCGAGGAAGTCGGGAATGCGCGGGCCGTTTCGAGCGACCGCGATCCCCCGTTTGTCGTGCGTTTTCAATCCCGGCATGCACATGCCGACGAGCGCCAAGCGCCGAGTCTCGCCGGCGATCGCCGTGATCGACCGCGCGGCGGCGTCGATCCACAAGCGGCCTTGCGCGTGCTCGATCGCGGTCGGCCGGATCTCGTCACGCTCGAACGCATCGAGCTGCTCCTCGATCGCCACCGGCGCGAAACCGGAGGCGACGTCGTAGCAACACGAGGCGCTGGCGGCGCCCAATCCGAGCACGAGGTCGCTGCCCGCCTCGAGCACGAGCACCTCGTGGGCTTTCACCTCGCTCGCGCCGCCGTCGACACCGATCAGGAGGAGCTCGCCTGTCCCGCGCGAACCCCGCGAGCCTGGTGTACGTCGCGTTGCCACGCTGCGACACTTGAGACCGCGGCACGGGGAGCTGTCAAGGCGCACGAAGTACGGCGCGCTGCCAACCGCGCGCCGCCAGCAGCCGTAGGGCCGAAACCTCACGACTTTCCGTCGGTTCGTTCGCTCCCTCCGAGAGGCCCCCCTTGAAGCTCGCCCAAGGTATCAGCGCGCTCGCGATCTCGTGCGTCGCATTGCTCGCCGGGCTCGCGTTGTGGGAGGAGGGCGAGCCCAGCGCGCGCGATCGAGCGAGTGCGCGCGGGACTCACGACGCTTCGCTGCCCGCCGCATTCGACGATTCGTGCGTGGACGTGCTCGGCGATCCGCTACCCGAAGGGAAACGCACCGAAGCGATCGCACCGTCCGCGTCGCCGTCTGTCGATCTGCGACTCGTCCCGAACGAGAACGGCGTGCGCGTCTGCGGTTCGGTCAAGCTGCGGGGCGGCGCGCTTGCGAGGAGCACGCGCGTCGCGCTGTTTGCGAAGCACTCGAGCGAGCCCGACGCCGCGCCGCTCCATGAAACCGTGTGCGACGAGAGCGGCAAGTTCTGCGTCAGCACCGATCGAGCGGGCGAGCTGGCACTCGCCGTCTTCGCTCCCGGATTCCGCCCCGCCACACGACTCGTCGAAGTGTCCATGGGTGACGTGGAAAACCTCGGCGAGATCGCACTCGAACCAGGTGCCGCGATCGAAGGCGCGGTGCACACCGATGGTGAACCGCAGCACGGAGTCGAGCTCGTGGCGATCCTCGCGTCGAGCGGCACCGTGATGCGCACGTCGGACGCATCGCTGCGCTGGACGCGCGGTGCATTCGAATGGTCGTTCACGACGGCCAGGAACGACGCGGAGGGGCGCTATCGAATCGCGGGGCTGCGGCCCGGAGACTATCGCGTGCGCATCACGGCGATGCGCGGACCAGAGGCTGTCTTCGGCTACAAGACCCTGGAAGCGATGGACGTCGAAGCGCCGAGCGCAGCGGTCGATTTCAAGCTCGTCACGTCGAACCTCGAGCTGCGCCTCGAGTGCGACGAACAGCCCCTGGACGCGGTCAGCACCGAGCTCGAAGTGAACGGCGTCCATTTGAGCCGGCTGTCCGACGAGTGCGGACAGGTGCAGATGAGGTCACTGCCAAGCCTGCAGTGCAACCTCGTGGCGCGAAAGAAGGGTTACAGGCCGCGACTGATTCCGATGGAGACGCCGGCGGCGGGACGGACGCGCAGCGAGACCGTGGAACTCGAACCGATCGTCGAGCCGGCGTCGCTGTTCGTCGAGCTCGACACGGGCGGCGGCGAGCACATTTCATCCGCGCGGTTCGCGCTGTTCACCATCGATGCGCAAGGGCGCGAGTCGCTGTTTCGTCGCTCGGAAGTCTGGCGCGCCCCCACGGTGACCTCGCCCCATCGCGGCGCATCTGTGACCTCCGTCGGATCCAGACGCTCGAACCCGCGCCCGTTCGTGGTCGAGAACATCCCGCGCGGCCGGTACCGCGTCGAGATCGGCGCGGGGCAGCCGATCGCGCGATCCGCCTCGTCGCAGCTTTCGACGTACTGCTTCGCCGAGTTCGAAGTCTCGATCCCGGAGACCGGCGAGGTCACTCAACGGATCGTGCTCGAACCGCGCGGCAGCATCGAAGTCCGTGTGCACGATGCCGATGGAGCACCCGTGTCGGCGCGATTCAAGCTCGTCGCGGGGGACGGTTCAGACGTGCAGACGTATCGCTCGATGCTCGAGCGGGAGCAGGCGCTGGACGGAGCGACCCATCTCGACAACGAGGGGCGCGCGCGCCTCTTCACGGAACCGTGCAGCGGCTCATTCGTGCTGGAACTCTCGTTTGCGGGCTTCGTGACGCACAGCGTGCCATTGACCGTTGCGCCGGGCACGGTGTCGCGAATCGATACGACCCTCGAGCGCGAGTGAACGCTAGCGCCAGTCGCCGCTGAGCACGAACGCAGCCCACGTGTACGGAAGTCCGGCGCCCTGCTGCGCCGCGCGATTCTTCTTCAAGAGCTCGAGCTGCGCTCCACGCAGCGCGTCGATCTTCGAGTGCTTGTCGGTCCACAGTCGCCGATAGAACGAACTCACGAGTTCGATCGTGGTCGCGTCGTCGACGCTCCAGAGCGACGCGATGACCGTCTGCGCGCCTTGCATCTGGAACGCGCGCTGCAACGTCGTCACGCCATCGCCGCCGC
The DNA here is from genome assembly GCA_031413895.1 of Planctomycetota bacterium. GTDB lineage: Bacteria > Planctomycetota > UBA1135 > UBA1135 > JANLUN01. Next base: position 12,460 of record JANOFY010000167.1, read on the forward strand.
GCTCGGCACCGAGTCCCGGCTGACACGCGGACAGCATCACGAGATCGCACTTCGCCAGGTCGAGCGACGTGATTTCCTCGACGGTGAGCAAGCCGTCGTCGCCGATCCCGTCCGGCGGCAGGTTCGCACCGGCACACGCGAGCCCGGACGAATGCACTGGCGAACGCCGCGGCGAAGCCAGATCGTCCTGCTGAAAGAAGCCGTGCGTTGCGAGGTGCAGATAGCGCCGGCCCGGGATCTCGCGCTTCAGCGCGGTCTCGGTGGCGAAGCCGTCCCGCAGTTGGATCACGCTCGCACCGTCCGCGTGGGTGGACGTGAAGAGCTCGGCAGCCAGCGCCACTTCTCTGCCCGAGAAGCGCAGCTTTTCCCACGGTTCTAGAAAGCCTACGGACGTGATCGCGCTTTCGTCGACCTCTTCTTCGTCTTCAGGCGGCGGCGATCCGCGCAGGTTGTAGTCGATGCCGCCGACGGCGAGCAGTCCCCCGGCCGTGCTCGCACTCGCACCCGATGCACGCTGTGCGATCGCGGACAGCGACGCTGCGTCGACCAAGTACACGAAGCTGTGCTGCTCGATCAGATATGTCTTGCCGTCTTGCAACAGCGCTTCGAAAGGCAGCGTTCCAAGGAATCGATCCGGCGCGATGAACACTTGGCGCGCGTCGCCGATCACGGCCTTCACCGGTGCCCAGACGAGCTCGATGAGCCGCGCACTCGCTTCGTCGAATGCGCTTCGACCCACCGCCGTGGCGGCGGCGAGTCCGCGCTGCATCTGCAGCGAGTCGAGGAGCGCGCGCTCCGATTGCCGCACCGTATGCGCCGGCCCCAAGTCGACGCGCACGGGATGATCCGCGCCAGCCTTCGAAACCCAGGCGGAGAGACGCGGCTCAGTGATCCTTCCCGGCGTCATGACGCGCCCGCCATTAAACACGGCGGGAACGTAGCCCTGGTACACGAAGAAATCGACGAGCGCCGTGCCGACCGGAAGCGAACGCATCAGGCTCGCCGTGTCGACGTCGATCGACTCGGACTTGGCTGCCGTCAGCTCGTGCAACGCCTGTTCGAGTGCGCCGCGGCGCTCACGGAGCTTTGCGAGCCGTCGCTCGTGCGCGTCATTGTCTTCGATGACCGGGCGAGATTGCTCGGTCGAGATCTCGGCCTGCACGCCACGCAACTCGTCGAGCTGCGTCCTCGCGCCATGGACCGTGAAGACACGGTCCGGGTCTTCGAGCAGGCTGCGCACGGCGCGTGCTTTCCACTCGAGGACCGCTTCGTACGTGGCGCGCTCGGCCGCATCCGAAGCTGCCGGCACGAATTCGAGCATCAAGCCGAGCGATGCTCGCCGGCCCGCGATCGATTGCGACCGCTCGCCCTCCGAAAATGACCAGAGCGAGCGCATCCACTCAGCGCGGTTCGCGCGAGTGGACTCCGTCGCGAGCGTCCATGCAGTTTCTCTCTCGCCCGAATCCGCGAGAACGAAGATGAGGAGCTGCCGCGTGCGCTGCGTGTTCGGATGCTCGCCGCCGAACGCTCGCGTGCGGGCCGCGAGCGCGCGCTCGAGAAAGGCACGAGCGGACGCGAGATCGCCGTCGTCGCGCGCGAGCGCACCGAGGCTGTGCAAGACGGCGCTCGTGTCCGGATGATCCGCGCCTACGGTCTTCTCTAGGATCGCGAGCGCGCGTTCGTACAACGGCCGCGCGCGCGCAGTCTTCGATTGGGCTCTCACGCACGATGCGAGACGCACGAGCGCGCGCGCCGTGTTCGGGTGCTCCGACCCAGAGACCTTCTCGGTGATCACGAGCGTGCGCTCGAAGAGCGGTTCCGCCTCGATGTATCGCTCCTGCTGCTCGAACAGCTCGGCCAAGTCTGCGACGAGGAGCGCCGTCTGCGCAGGATTCTCGGTGCGAGTCTGCTCCGAGATCGCGATCGCATGCTCGAGCAGCGACTCCGCTTCCGCGTCTCCGAGCTTCGCGAGCAGCACCGCCAGTCGTCCGAGCGTGGCCACGACGACCGGGTGATCGCGTGGGTAGATCTTCTGCTGGCCCGCGTACACACGTTGGAGCAGCGGCCGCGCTTCGCGGTAACGACCGCGATCGGCGAGGAGCGCGCTCGAGGCATCGAGCGCGCGGAGCGTCGTCGGATGTTGACTGCCGAGTTGCGCTTCACACGCGGCGAGCGCGCTCCCTAGGCGTGCCTCCGCTTCATCGAGACGACCCTGCGCGTGGAGCACCGATCCGAAACCGATCTCGGTCAGCGCCGTGTCGGGATGGCCCGGGCCGAGCAACTTCGCACGCGTCGACAGGCTGCGCTGAAAAAGCTCGCACGCGCGCACGTACTCGCCCGCCGACTGCAGCAGCACCGCGAGATCGTGCTGGCTCTCGGCGGTCTCGAGATTCTCGAGGCCGAGCCCTTGCAATCGGATGGCGAGCGCGCGCTCCTCGCGGTCGCGCGCCGCCTGCGCGCGGCCCAGCGCCGAATACACTCGACCGAGCCTGGCGAGGTAGCTCGCGACGCGCGGATCGCGCGGACCGAAACCTTTTTCTCCCGCCGCGAGCGCCCGCTCGAAAAGCGCGCGCGCGGCGTCGAGCTCGCCCATCTCGAACAGCACGAAGCCGAGGTCGGAGAGGCTCGCGATCGTGTCGGCGTGCTCGCGGCCGAGGAGCTTCTCGCGGATCGCGAGCGAGCGTTCGAGAGCGCCGCGAGCCTCGGCGTGGTGCCCTTGCTCCTCGAGCAGGAGCCCGAGCCGCGTCAGCACCGCCGCCGTCGCCGTGTGCTCCTTCCCGAGCGCCTTCTCCCGGATCGCCAGCGCGCGCTCGAGGATGGTCCGCGCTTCCGCGTTCGCACGCTCGGAATCGAGGAGAACTCCTAACTCCAGCAGCGCGGTCGCGAGGCTCACGGAACCTCCGCCCTCGGCCTGCTCGATCCGCGCCACGCGCTCGCGCGCCGCCCGCACCCCCGCCGCCTCATCGCCCTGCGCAAGCGCCGAACCAGCCCACGCGAACAGAACGGCGGCGATCGTCATGCGAAACCGGCGTGGAGCCTTGGCCGGCGAACCATTCTCGGCGCGTGACCGAGCTCGCGCCAGCAGAACGACGCGCTCGGGATGCGAATGAACTCCATCGGAGGGCATACTGCCGCGGCAGTACCCGCCGAGGACCGGACGATTCTCTTCCAAGATCGTCCGCTCCATTAACAAGAGGAAGAGTCCATGTTTCACAAGACCGCGTTGACCCGTCTCGAAGCCCACCCGCGCCGCGCTGGCGCCGTGGGAAAAGGCTGCCTCGTCGCCGGCGGCATCGGCGCAGCCGTACTCCTGCTCCTGTTGGCCTTCGGCGGAGCGGGGTGCTCGAAGTACAACAGCATGGTCGGCGGCCGCGAGAACGTCGCGGGCAAGTGGGCGGAGATCGACAACCAGTACAAGCGCCGCACCGACCTCATTCCGTCACTCGTCGAGACGGTCAAGGGCGCCGCGAACTTCGAGAAGTCGACCTTGGAGGCCGTGGTCGAAGCGCGAGCGTCGGTCGGTCGAGCCCAGCTTCCGAGCGACGTGCCGACGGACCCTGAGAAACTGCAAGCGTACATCCAGGCCCAGCAGAGCTTGAGCGGTGCTCTCTCGCGTTTGCTCGTGGTCGCGGAAAACTATCCGCAGCTCAAGGCCAATCAGAACTTTTTGTCGCTGCAGGATCAGCTCGAGGGCACCGAGAACCGGATCGCCACGGCGCGGCGTGACTACATCGAAGCCGTGCGGATGTACAACACGTCGATCCAGACGTTCCCGGCCAACCTCATCGCCGGCATGTTCGGATTCACGAAGGCCGCGCAGATCGAAGCAACGCCTGAAGAGCGCACGGTGCCCAAAGTCCAATTCGACTTCGGCAACGAGAAGAAGTGACGCACCGCGTGATTCAACGACTTGCCTTGGCGCTTGCGCTCGCCGCGACTCTGCTCGCGCCCGCGTCGTCAGCAACCGTGCGCGGACTCGACCTCGAGATCCCGCGCAACGACGGTTGGGTGACGGACCTCGCCGGACTCCTGAGCACGTCCGAAGAGCAATCCCTCGAAGCGCTGATGGAGTCGTACCGGCAGGGTTCGACGCACGAGATCGCGCTCCTCACGGTTCCGGATCTCAACGGTGAGCCGATCGAGCGATTCGCGCTCGAGGTCGGACGCGCGTGGGGCGTCGGCGGCAAGGACAAGAACAACGGCGCGCTGGTCGTCGTTTCGAAAGCCGATCGCTCCGTGCGCATCGAGGTCGGGCGCGGGCTCGAAGGCAATCTGACCGACTCGATCAGCGGACGCATCATCCGCGACGTGATCGTTCCGCGTTTCAAGCGCGGCGATTTCCCCGGCGGACTGCGACAAGGCATCGAGGCGATCCACGCGGCGATCGGCGGTGACTACGGCAAGCTGCCGAAGGAGCGGGTCCCGGTCTCGACCGGCTTGCTCGGAGTGATGGTGCAGGCATTCGTCGTCTTGCTCTTCCTCTTCTTCGCTTTCATTTCGCGCAAGTTGCGGGGCGGAGGGCGGCGCAATGCGGGACTGTTCCCAGGCATGTTCTTCCCGCCGATCAGCGGCGGCCGAAGTCACGGCGGAGGTCGAAGCAGCGGCGGCGGGTTCGGTGGCGGCTTCGGTGGATTCGGCGGCGGCGGTGGTTTCTCGGGCGGCGGAGCGAGCGGCCGATGGTGATGCACTCGATGAACGCGCTGCTCAGGCAAGCGGGCAGTCACAGTACGTGGGAGCAGAGCGCGAACCCGATCTTGTACACGGCCGCCGAAATCGGGCCGAAGGTGCTCGCGGCGCTCGCGCTGTTCGTCGTGGTCAAGGCGCTGATGCGCGGGAATCGTTACCGCACGAACGCGGTGCTCACCGTCGACGCACAGTCGCGCATCCACGAGGCGCTGATCGCGGCCGAGAAGCGCACGGTCGGCGAGATCGTTCCGGTCGTGCTCGAGCGATCGGATTCACATCCCGGCGCGCGTTGGCTCGCCGCGCTGTGCACGATGCTCATCGGCAGCGCGTTGCTCGAACCGTACATGCCGTGGCACTTGCCGCACTGGTTGCTCGCGTGGCAAATCGGGCTGGGAGCGGTTGGATTCGCTGCGGCGACTTGGATGCCTGATCTAGCGCGGCTCTTCGTCCTCGAGTCACGCGCGAGCGAAGTCGCCGCAGAGCAAGCGTTCCAGGAGTTCTACCGGCTCGGCTTGCACAAGACGAGCGCGTCGACGGGCGTGCTGATCTTCGTGAGCCTCTTCGAGCGGCGCGTGATCGTGCTCGGTGACGACGGCATCGACGCGAAGGTCGGCGAAGAGCACTGGAACGCGACGCGCGACGCGATCCTGTCGGGCATTCAGCGCGGTTCGCTCGCCGACGGGCTCGTCGACGGCATTCGTCGCTCTGGCGACGAACTCGCCAAACACTTTCCGTGGGAGTCCGGCGACAGGAACGAAGTGCCCGATCGAATGGTCGTGCGGGCGGACTAGTTCGTGTGCGCTAGCCTCGATGCGGCTTCGACATCGAGCCACGCCACGAGGCCTGGATGTCCGCGCAGAAACGTTGCGGGCAGCTGCGGGCCGACGGCTCGCGCGATTGCGCGTTGCACACACTCTGCCTTCGCTTCGCCGAACGCCATGACGCGAATGCTGCGCGCGTCGAGGATGGTTGCGACACCCATCGTGATCGCTTGCTTCGGCACGTGCTCGAGACCGCCGAACGTCGCCGCAGCGTCTGTGCGCGTGGCTTCGTCCAGATCGACGACGCGCGTGCGCGTATCGCGACTCGATCCAGGCTCGTTGAACGCGATGTGGCCGTTGCGACCGACGCCGAGCAGCAGGAGATCGATGCCTCCGGCGGTCTCAATCGCTCGCTCGAAGTCGCGGCAGTGATCGGCGATGCAATCGATGCTCACGAGCCCATCCAAGAAGTGAACGTTTCGCGACGACACGTTCACGTGGTCGAAGAGCATCTCGCGCATCGCGCGCGCAAAAGAAGCTTCGTGGTCGGAACCGATTCCGAGGTACTCGTCGAGGTTGAACGTGCGCACGCGCGCGAAGTCGAGTCCCTCGTCGCGATGGAGCCGGACGAGCTCGCCGTACACGCCGACCGGCGTCTTGCCCGTCGGCAGCCCGAGGACGAGATCGGGTTTGTCGCGTACGAGCTCCGCGATCTCGCGCGCGATCGCACGCTCCGCCTGCGCGCGCGTGTCGACGACGTGCGCCGGGATGCCAGCGTCAGCGAGCCGACGCACGGCTCCTGCGTTTGCAGAGCTCACGGTCAAGGAGCCCAGGCTAACGCGAACGCTCAGCCGAAGCGACCGGTCACGTAGTCCTCGGTCTCGCGTCGATGCGGGGCGAGGAACATGTCGTTCGTCGGCCCGTACTCGATCAAACGGCCGAGGTACATGAACGCGGTGAAGTCGCTCGTGCGCGACGCCTGCTGCATGTTGTGCGTGACGATCAGGATCGAGTAGCTGCCCTTGAGCTCCTCGATCAGGTCTTCGATGCGGCCCGTGGCGATCGGATCGAGCGCCGAGCACGGCTCGTCGAGAAGCAACACTTCCGGTTCGGCCGCGATCGCGCGCGCGATGCACAGTCGCTGCTGCTGACCGCCGGAAAGTTGGAGCGCGCTCTCGTTCAATCGATCCTTCACCTCTTCCCAGAGACCCGCGCCGCGGAGGCTTCTCTCGCACACTTCGCCGAGCACGCCGCGATCACGTTCGCCGTCGATGCGCAGCGAGTAGATCACGTTTTCGAAGATGCTCATCGGGAACGGGTTCGGCTTCTGGAACACCATGCCGATCCGCTTGCGCAGCTCGATCACGTCGACGCCGGACGCGTAGATCGAGTCCTTGTTGAGCAGCATGTCGCCGTTGACGCGCACGGAGTCGACGAGGTCGTTGAGACGGTTCACCGACCTGAGCAACGTGGACTTGCCGCAACCCGACGGGCCCACGAGCGCCGTCACCTTCCCCGCGGGAACCGGCATCGAGATCCCGAACAGCGCTTGCTTCGCGCCGTACCAGAGCTCGAAGTCCTGGATGTCGAGCACGGCCTCCTCGGTGAACACGCCGGCGTGCACCTCCGCGTCGAAGTGCTCGGCACGCGCGATCGCCTGGAACACCTGGCCGCCCAGCGGCTCGCGCGCGCTGGTCGACCGCGCGGCTGCGTCTTCGCCTGCATTCATGCGCCGAGTGTAACTGGTCCGAGACAGCGGCAACGTACCACGTAGCGATGAGTCCATGGCATCCGTCCTTTCAGAATTGATTCGCAAGGAATCGTCTGCGCAGGCGCGTGCGCACTCCGATCGCGGCGATGTTGAGCACGACGATGATTCCGATGAGAAGCAGCGTCGTGGTGTAGACCATCGGCTTCGCCGCCTCGCTGTTCTGGCTCTGGAATCCCAGGTCGTAGATGTGAAAGCCCAAGTGCATGAAGCTGCGCTCCGGATGGAGGAACGGCAGCTGCGTGTCGAGCGCCAGGTCGTGCGCGAGCTTGACCGCACCGACGAGCATCAGCGGTGCAACTTCGCCCGCGCCGCGCGCGATCGCGAGGATCATCCCGGTCATGATCCCGGGGAGCGCACGGGGCAGCACGATGCGCTGGATCGTTTGCCACTTGGTTGCGCCGCACGCGTACGAACCCTCGCGCATGGAACCAGGAACGGCGGCGAGCGCTTCCTCCGTCGCGACGATCACGACCGGCAGCGTGAGTAGCGCGAGCGTCAACGCGGCCCACAAGAGACCGCCTTTGCCGAACGTCGGGTTCGGCAGTCGTTCGGCGTACAAGAGGCCGTCGATCGACGAGCCGAGGATGTAGCAGAAGAAACCCAGGCCGAAGACGCCGAACACGATGCTCGGCACGCCGGCCAAGTTGTTCACGGCGATGCGCACGGTGCTGACGAGCACGCCGGGCTTGGCGTACTCGCGCAAGTACAACGCGGCGAGAACGCCGAACGGCACGACGAGGATCGACATGACGAGCGTCATCACCACCGTGCCGAAGATCGCCGGGAACACGCCGCCTTCGCTGTTCGCTTCGCGCGGCACGTCGGTCAAGAACTCGCCCCAGCGCGAGAGGTACACGCCGACTTTCTGCGACCACGTGAGCTGGTTGGCGGGATAGGCGCGCACGATCTCGGCCACGTCCAGCTTCACGCGCGCGCCGTCGGCGGTCTCGAGCTCCATTTTGAAGCGCTCGTTCTCCGTGTTGAGCGCTTGGATCTCTTGGCCGATCGCGACGAACCGCTCTTGGAGGCTCGACTCCGTCGCCGTGAACTCGCGCTCGGCGACCGCGAACTCCGGCGAGCTTCGACCGTGAGCGAGCTCGACCGCGCGCAGCGCGAGGCGTGCGTCGTCGAGCGTCCGATTCTCCCGCGCCATCTCGTGCTGCTCGAGCCGGTAGCGCTTGCTGAAACGCTCGCGCGCCGGCCCGTGCTCTGCTTCGTAGAGCTTCCAGATCTCCGCGGGATCGCTCGCGCGCGTGTCGCCGTCGACGAGGAATGCGCGCGGCACGCCGTAAAAACGTCCCCACGACGTGCGCTCGACGACGAGCGCCCAATCGGGGCGTGTTTCGCTGCTGATCTCGAAGTCACTTGCCCAATGGAAGTGCGTCCCGGTGAGATCGTAGTTGCCCGTCCGCAGCATGCGCCGCCGTTCGACGCCGCCGCGAGCGTCGATCTCCGCGCGCACGCGCGATACGGCGTCGGGCGCGAGCATGGAAAACGCGCCGTCCTCGGGACGGTACGTCTCCTCGACGGCGAGCTCGCCCATCAGCGGACCCGCGGACGTGCGCTCGACGCGCACGACGTCGATCGGCCAGAAGGTCGAGCCGCCCTGGTAGATGACGAGACCGAGCAAGCCGACGATCATCGACAGCGACAGCGCGAGCGCGCCGCCGGTGAGCCACACGAGCGGTTCGCCGTGAGCGAAGAGAGACGTCGCGCGCCGCGCCTTGCGCTGGCGTTTGAGCGTCGACTTCGGTCGCAGAGCGGCCTTCTCCAGCAGCGCACTCACAGCTGGTACGCCCGTTTGCGGAAGCGCTGGCGGATCACTTCCGCGACCGTGTTGAACACGAACGTCATCGCGAAGAGGCACAGGGCCGCGAGGAACAGCGTGCGGTAGTGCGTGCTGTTTTGCGCCGCTTCGGGCAGCTCGACCGCGATGTTCGCCGAGAGCGTCCGGAACCCGTTGAACATGTTCCAGCTCATGACGGGCGTGTTGCCCGTCGCCATCAAGACGATCATCGTCTCACCGACCGCGCGACCGAGTCCGATCATCACGGCCGAGAAGAGCCCGCTCATCGCCGTCGGGATCACGACCCGCACCGCGGTTTGCCACGGCGTCGCGCCGGCGCCGAGCGATGCCAGCCGCAGGTGCGACGGAACGCTCGACAGCGCGTCCTCCGCCAGCGTGTACACGATCGGGATCACCGCGAAGCCCATCACGAACCCGACGATCAGCGCATTGCGCTGCACGTACGTGTCGAGCACGGAGCCGCGCGGGTCGATCCAGAGGCCATCGAGCACGAAAGCGAGCACGCACGCCAGGGCTGCGGTCGCCAGTGCCGCGGCGACGAACTTCGCGAGATCGAAACGTGCGCAGCGCGCGCGACTCCAGCTGGCGGAGATCCGGCGCACGATCGGATTCGCGAACCGCGACATCGTGAACCAAACGAGCGCACCCGCGGCAGGAAGTCCGAGCAGCACCCAACCGCCGAACCGCGATCCACTCCGGCCGTCGAGCCACGCCAGGAAATCGCCGGCGAAGAGCCATCGCTCGATGAGCGGACCGACGATCGCGGCCGCGAGGGCGCCGCACGGCAGCGCGAAGAAAATCGCCGCGAAGCGCGTCTTCCCCGAGAACCGCACCGCGTGGTGCGCGGGCAGGAGCTGCCACACGTACGCTCCGAGTAGAAGCGCGCCTGGAATCGTGAGCACAGCCGCGAGCAGCATCGGCACGACGTCCTGCGCGAACGGCGCGATGACGATCGCGGCGAGGAAGCCCAGCACGACGCTCGGCAAGCTCGCCATCATCTCGGTGAGCGACTTCAGCGGCGCGCGCAGCCGTGGGCTCAAGAACTCGCTCGTGTACACCGCCGCGGCCAGCGCGATCGGCACCGCGAACAGCATCGAGTACAGCGTCGCCTTGAGCGTCCCGAAGATGAGCGGCACGAGGCCGAGCTTCGGCTCGAAGTCGTCGGTGCCGCTCGACGATTGCCACACGTGCTCGGGCCCCGGGTAGCCCTCGTACCAGACGGGCGAGAACAATGCGGTCAGGCCCGCCTCGGGGTGTTTCAGATCCATCGACCAGTGCGCGGCGTGCGCACCGCCGAGCGTCACGACTCCGTCCTCCTTCGGCGCGATCGCAAGCCCGGTCAACGCCGTCTCGTCCGTGGTTCGTCCCGCGGCGAGGCGCTCGCGACTCGTGACGTGATAGACCTCGAAGCGTCCGTCGACGCGACCGACCGCGACGACCCGATTGCGCGACGATGCCGCGAGCGTTGTGACCTCCGCGCCGCCGTCGCCGAGCTGGTGCGCGCGGACGAGCGTCGAGCCGTCGCTCGTCTTGGCTTCGGCGGGTTTGGTCGTGAACCAGCCGTGCACGCGGCCCTCGCTGTCGCCACTGATCAGCGTGCTCTTGCCCAGCAGGAACACAAGCGCCGTGAGCTCCGCCGATCCCTCGGTGAGATCGAGCTCTTCTGCGAGGTGCACATCGGCGAGGTCGCGCGCGTCGTACCTTCGGCACATGCCGTCGCGCCAGGCGAGGTAGACGACGTCACCGCCGCCACCGAGCGCGAGGAACGCCGGTGTTCCGCGCGTCGGATCATGCGCGTACGGCAGCTCGTGTCGGGTCGCTCTCGACGTCACCTCGCCCGTCAGCAGGTTCTTGCGGCGCTCGACTTCCTCCACGAAGAGTCGGCCGTCGGCGTCGAGTGCGCACACGTACGTGCTGTTGCCACGGTCCGCGTGATCGATCAGCACGATGCGGCTCGCACTGCCAACGTCCAGCGGCGCATCGAGTTCCACCGCCAGACTCTGGACGCGCAATTGTCCTTCGGGCGTGCGCTGCACGAGCGCGCTTCCATGCCGTGCGAGCGGCCCTCCCGCGAGCTCGGCTACGAGATCGGGATGCTCGTCGCCGGAGAAGAACTCGGCGCTGAACCCGAGCTGGCCCTGACACAGCTTGCCGTCGGCGAAACCGAGCGAGACGGTATTGCCTTCGACCGAGAACGAACTCGCGGTGAGCTGACTGCCGGGAACGAGTTCACGTTCCTCGAGGAGCTCGCCCGTGTCGATGCGAAAGCTCACGAGCCGTCCGCTCGGCGAGAGAACCCAGCCCATGAGCCGGTACTCGTCGATGCCGATTGCGCGGGGGGCGCGGGGTGCGCCGGGCGTGAGCGGACTGCGAGCCGCCGGCGGCTCCTCGAGCGCGGTCACGTCGGCTGCGCTCGCCACGTCGAACCGCGCCGAGCTGAAGAGCGGGACGACGACCCAGACGAGGAACACCAAGATTCCGGTGACCGCGATGATCGTCCCGAGACCCCCGATCGAGATCATCACCCGCGCAACTTGCTCCGAAACGCGCACGCTGCGGCGGGTCTGCCGCCGGCGTGGTCGTCCGGTGAACGACTTCGAGGTCATGCGCGTGGGGGTCGTCGGGCAGAAAAGGCGGGGGTCAGTGAACCCTGACCGACCCCCGCCGTGAAGTGCACCTAGCCTGCGGTGCTCGTTACTTCTGCGCGCCCGCTTCGCGCACGGCGGTCGTCTTGAATCCGACTTGCGCGAGCGCGTCAGCGGCCATCTTCGCCGTCAGCGGGTAGTAGCCGTCCTTGATCACGTCCTCTTGACCCTGGCGGCTCAGGACGTAGCGCAAGAACTCGCCGCGCAGCGGGTCGAGTTGGCTCTCGGGTTTGTAGTTCACATAGAGGTAGAGGAAGCGCGACAGCGGGTACTCGCCCGTGTAGGCGTTCTCAGGCACGGCCGCGATGGCCTTGGACTTGGCGTTCGTGGCGAGCGGAACTGGGCGCACGTCGGCGGTGACGTAGCCGATGCCGCTGTAGCCGATCGCGTATTTGTCGCTCGCGACGCCTTGGACGACCGACGAGCTCCCGGGCTGCTCCTTGACGGTGTCCTTGAAGTCGCCCTTGCCGAGCGCGTGCTCCTTGAAGTAGCCGTAAGTTCCAGACGCGGAGTTGCGACCGTAGAGGCTGATCGGTTTGCTAGCCCAGTCACCTGTGAGGCCAAGATCGCCCCAAGTCATGATGTCTTTGTCGCCCCCGAGCTTGCGTGTCTTCGAGAAGATCGCGTCGACTTGGTCGAGCGAGAGCTGCTGGATCGGGTTGTCCTTGTGGACGAACACGGCCAGCATGTCGATCGCGGTCGGAACGCCGACGGGCTTGTACCCGAAGGCCTTCTCGAAGTCGTCGATCTCCTTCTCCTTCATCGTGCGGCTCATCGGGCCGAACGCGGCTGCGCCGGTGATCAGCGCGGGCGGCGCGGTGGTCGAGCCCTTGCCCTCGACCTCGACGGTCACGCCGGGGTAGCTCTTCTTGAAGCCCTCCTGCCAGAGGGTCATCAGGTTGTTCATCGTGTCCGAGCCGACGCTCTTGATCGCGCCGGAAACGCCGGTGATCTGGCGGTAGTCGGGCAGTTTCTCGTCGACCTTGACGGCCTGCGCGAAGGCGAGCGGTGCGCAGGTCAGTGCAGCAGCGCAGAGCGCCACGACGGGGGTGATCTTCAAAGAGTGGTTCTCCTGGTCGTTCTCGACCTTTGGTCACGGAATCGTTCCGGCCATAGGAGAGCGTCGCTTTGCAAAGGACCGTTAAACTCCGCGGCAATATCCACGCGTCCCCGAGACCGCCGTCTGCTTGATGCACCCCCCCTCCGCGCCCTATAAATCGAGGGATCGATCTGACCCGGGCGCGAGGGCCCTGGATCTCCCCCGCCCCGCGAGGAAGCCGGGCGGATCTCGATGGCGCAGCTCTTCCACCCCAGCACGAATGCGCTGTCGAAGGCCACGATCTTCGGATCGGTCTTCGTGCTGGCCGCTGCCACGTGGGCCTTCGCCCAGATCAATCGGTCTCCGTGGGTGACCGAGGCGCAGGTCGCACGCGAGCAGCCGGTCCCCTTCAGCCACAAGCACCACGTGGCCGGACTCGGCATCGATTGCCGGTACTGCCACACGAGCGTCGAGGATTCGGCGTCCGCCGGCATCCCCCCGACGAAGACGTGCATGAACTGCCACTCGCAGGTGTGGAAGGACGCACCGGCGCTCGAGCCCGTGCGCGAGAGCTACCGCACCGACCGATCGATCGAGTGGCTGCGCGTCCACGACCTGCCCGACTTCGCGTACTTCAACCACTCGATTCACGTGAAGAAGGGCATCGGCTGCGAGTCGTGCCACGGGCGCGTCGACCAGATGCCGCTGATGTGGCGCGAGCACTCGCTCAACATGG
>JANOFY010000168.1:0-6885 GCA_031413895.1 Planctomycetota bacterium
AAGATCCAGCCGGATGCGTGGTTGCCGATCAAGGACGGCCGCCCGTCGTGTGCGAGCATTCCGCCGTGCAAGCACGGGATCTATCTCGCGCACCGCAGCGCCGAGGACGGCATGTACTTCAGCGCGCCGGAGATGTTCGAGATCGGCGTCGGCGAGCAGAAGGAGTTGCACTTGCAGCTCTTCCCGGGCCGGACGTTCGAGGGCCGATTGGATCCAGCCGTGCCGCGACCGATCACGCTCGGGGCCGTGAAGCTCAACCTCCAAGTTGGAGAACGCTCCTCACCGAACGCGACGATGTTGCGCGAGTACTCCGCCGAAGTGAACGCGGACGGCTCGTTCGTCCTTACCGATCTACCGCCCGGGGACGGTCAGATCATCGGAATCTGTGACGGCTGGGTGTCGGCGGGCGTGAAAGGGGGACGTGAGTACTTGTGGCGCCCCGACGCCAGCGCTGAGGACATCGAGATGCAGCTCGCAGCCTACGGCAACGTGCCGCAATCCGTTCCCGACGACACGACTCGCGAACCGTTCGTGCTGCGCATGAAGCCGGCCGCGACGTTGCAAGCGACGATCGTCGACAAAGACGGAAAACCGATCGAAGGAGCGACGTTGAGCCTCTGGCCGAACGTGCAGTGGCGCACCGGCTACTCGAACTTGTTCATGCAACGCACGTGCGAGGGCAAGTCGGACGAGCACGGCCGACTGACGATCACGAACCTTCCGAGCGGGAGCGTGTACGGAGGAGTGCAGCACGAGCGCTACGCGATCGCCGAGAACGAGCAGGGCCGCCGGCAACTCGAAGTCGATCTCGAAGCGGGCAAGACGCGCGAGATGCGGGTCGAGCTCGTCGACACTCAGCAGAAGTGACGAAACGAAAAGGCTCCGCCTGCCGCGCGGGCAGAGGCGGAGCCTGTGCGTCGTTCAGCACGTGTGCTGAACTGTCGATCTTCGATCAGTTGCTGGCCGGATCGTCGATGAGGTCCTCGGTATCGAAGCCGAGGTTGTCACCGAGCGAGTTCTGCTCAGCGTCGTCCGCGACGGAGATGATGCCGCCGTTGTTTTGCGTCTTGACGATCTTGCCCGTCGAAATCACGCCGACGTCGTCGGCTTGCGCGCCGGGCAACAGGGCAGCGGATGTTCCGATCATTCCCGCCGTCTTGAATCCGAAAATCGATACCGCGGCCACGGACACGAGGGCCACGCCAGCGACGATGAGACCGTACTCGACCAGGGCTGCGCCCCGCTTGTCGCGACGGGTTAGTTTGCGAATCTTCATGAAAGGTACCTCTCTGAGTTGAGTGACAGCCTGTCGGGATCTGTGTGTGACTTGGATCTGCTGCCATTCCTCCAAGTCACGACTCTTTCGCAGGGGGTCACTTGCCCCCCTCCACTGCGGGCGGGGAAGCGGCACTATTGTAGCCGCTCATCGCCCGTATGCCGGCGAGACGCGATTGCGCTGGTTGGAACTCGGGGTTCCCAGCGACTGCGGCCTCGTATTGCTGTTCTGCTGCGCTTCGGTCGCCTGATTTTTCCGCGATCAGACCGCGGTTGAACGCGATGCGCCACGGCGGTGCACCCAGGCCTTCCGCCATATCGAGCGATGCGCCGGCACCCGGCAGATCGCCTGACATGTAGAGCACGGCGGACAGCGCTTCGCGCAATCCCGCGTGATCGGGCGTGCAACGGACTTGGTTCGCGAGCAGCCGTTGCGCAGCGGGCAAGTTGCCCACTTCGATCGCGATGCGGCTCTTCAAGATCGCCGCCTCGGCATGCACGGGCTGCAGACTGAAGACCGTGTTGAGGTAACGATCGGCCTTGTCGTTCTGACGTTCGTCGTACGCGATCACTGCGTTCGCCATCATCGACGGAGCGTGGCGCGGAAAGTCCATCGACAGGCGCTCGATCTGGTTCCACACGCGATCGCAGTCGACGAGGACTTGGTTACCGCCGTCGCCCTCACCGCGGCCGTTCTTGCACGCGTCGTAATCATGCAGGAGCTCGGCCAGGCGCTTGTCAGGATCGCATTCCGGGGAACGGTGTCCGAACGAGCTTCCTTGACACGCCGTGATCACGGCCGACAAGAGCAGCGCGCAAGCGATCGTCGTGTTCTTCATGGTGGCGTGCGTGCTCATTGCTTGGCCTCGGTCGAGCTCTGCGCTTCGCTCGAACTCTTGGCATCACTCGGGGGCTGCCCCGCGCTCGCGGTCTTGGCGTCTTTCGGGCCCTTCATGAGCTCGACTCCGGTCGGGAACGCCCACAGCGACACCTCATCGGGCGCGTCGCGCACGATCACCGGGCTGAGCATGATCACGAGTTCGTGATCGCCGTCCGCGTAACTGAAGTCCTTGAAGAACCAGCCCAGAATCGGAACGTTGTGCAGCCAAGGAGTCTGTGATGTGTCGTCCGTGCGACTGTGCTCCGTTAGGCCGCCGATGAGCAACGTCTGTCCGTCGCGCAATCGCGAGCTCGTGCGCAGCACGCGTGACGAGAACGCGGTGGTCGCCGGATTCGTTCCGCTCGTCGCGCGAACCTGTGCCGTGAGCGAAGCATCTGGATTCGAAACTTCGGGAACGATGTCGAGCGTGATGAACCCGTCCTCGCCCACGAGAGGTCGCACCGACAAGTTGATGCCGAAGTCGATGAACTGGACTTCAGTTGTGGCGAGGCCGGAGCCGGCCAAGACGGTGGACTCGACCGGAATGCTGCCGCCGACGCCGAAGGACGCGAGCTCACCGGACAAGACCGTCAGCGACGGGCTCGAGAGCGTCTTCGAGAGTCCCTCCGATTCGAGCAGCCGGAACAGCGACTTGATGTCGACGTGGTCGCCGCTGATGTGCAGCGCGTTCGCGAGGCCCCCGCCGAGGAACCCGAGGACGTTCTCGACTTCCGCGTTGCTCGTCGCACCCGAATTCAGACCGACAGGTTGCGCGAAGCCGTTGCTGTCGAGAGCGTAGTCGTGCGGGATCGTTGACTGCTGTTCGAAGTCGGTGACCTTGACAGAGAGGTCCGAATCCCAGTTCAAGAGCGCCGTGCGGTTGATGTCGAGGAAGCGAATGTCCACCCGCACTTGCGGAAGATCATCGACCGTCAAGAACGACAGGATGCGTCCGTTGGCAAGCTCGAGCGCGGTCGCGCGTCCGATGTTGGATTCGACGAGGTTGCCGAGGAGGTTGCCGAAGCTGCCTCCGGACCCACCTTGGACCGAACTCGTCGCGGAGCGCAGCCGTCCGATCGCTTGACCCGCTCGGCTTCCACCGGACGAGTCTCTCGCGTTGCGCAGTGCACCCGACTCGTCGCCCGCAACCTTGATGTCTTCTTGCGCCGACTTGAGCTGCAGCGGCCGACGCGTATTGCGCGTGTTGCCGCCGGCAAACGTCTCGGTGACGTCCTCGAACTGACCTTCGAGCTTGTCCTTGACCAACTGCTGCTGAAGGAACAGTCGCGACGCGAGCGCCAGTGCTTGCGTCAACTTCGTCTGGCTCGGCACGGATCCCTTGAGCACGAGGATGTCAGCTTCGCCGCGAAATTGAGCGTCGTTGACGCGGCTGACAGTGACCTTGGGACAGCCGACCTGTTCGCGGATCGCCTTCTCGATGATCTCTTCGAGCTCGAGCACGCCTTCCGCCGTCGTCATGCGATTCACGACGCGCGGATTGTCTTGCTGCGCATCTTGATCTCCGTCGTCGGGCACCATGCCGTTCAGCAGGTTGCGGACGTTGTCGATCGCGCGCTGAGTGGCGACCTCGCCTTCGATCACGAACACGTCGTCTGCATCGTTCGGCATCCCGCCCGACACGACACGCGTCACGTGGACGTTCTTGCCGCCTTGACGCGCGATCTCGGTCTCGATGCGCCGCTCGAGGCTCACCGGCGCCGTGTCGGCACGGATCAGGTTGATCACCTGGCCCATGTTCTTGAGCTCGGACTGCTCGGTCTTGCTCTTGGCGCCCGCGGCGACGTACTGGAGCGCTGCGGCTTCCGCGCGCGCTACGTACGCACTGTCGGGCACGTTCCCGGAGAGCACGACGGCGTCGCGATCGGGCGCGATCTCCACATGGATGTTCGGGTGAACGGCGCGCAGCGCCATCTCGAGCACCGAGAGGTCGCGCACCACGGAGACCATGAACTGCTCGTTCACTCCGCCTTCGAACCAGACGGTCAAGCTCGTGCGGCCGACCTTGCCTCCGTTGAGGACGAGGTTGCGCTTGTCCGACGCGCTGAGCTTGATGACCTCGGGGTTGCCGACGGCGACGCGCGCGATGTCTTTCGCGAAGGACAGGAAGGCGTCGCTCGATTCGACGATCGGACGGACTTCCTTGGAGCGCTTGCCCGAAGTCAGCATCTCGACGAGCGCCGACGATTGATCCTGTTTCAGAGGCACGATCGCGGGTAGCGCCGCGCCAAACGAAGCGATGATCGCGGCACCCGCTGCAATGGAGGCGAAGCGCACGCGGCGCCGGGGCTTCACGCCCTTCAACACATCGAGAAGCATCATCGGGTCGTCTCCGTGCGCGCGCGCATTCGATCTCCCGGGGCACGCGGAGCGCGCCGGCCGGTGTCGTCGATCGTTCGAGTGGTCATCCAGGTCTCCTGTCGAATCACGTTGTGCGGCGCGGTCGGGATCGAAACGGGGGAACGGCGGGGCGTCCTATGGACAGCCCGTAGGCGCTGTCCGGCATCCGAAGTCGCGTGGTGTGTGGGTGTGAAAAGGTGAAGAAACTTTCGGCGGTGGTTCAGTGGGTCTGCATCACGCTGTCGGCCAGCTTGATGAACTGCAGGAAGATGGGGCCGAGGGTGCACACGAAGATCCCCGGGAGGAAACAGATCACGAGCGGGAAGATCAGCTTCACGGAGAGCGCCTGCGCGAGCATGTTCGCGTCCTCGCGGCGGCGATTGCGCAGATCGTCGGCTTGCGTGCGGAGCACCTTGGCGAAGCCAGCGCCGACTTGCTCGGCTTGCACGAGTGCCGACACGAAGATCGTCATCGCTTGGACTTCCGTGCGTCGCGCGAGGCGGCGGAAGCACTGCACGCGCGAGATTCCGCCGAGCGCTTCGAGCTGGAACGTCTGCAGCTCCTGCACGAGCGGTCGATCCTGACGCTGCGACTCGAGCACCTTGCTGAGCGCGCTGTCGAAGCCGAGCCCGGTCTCGCTCATCGTCGCGAGCAGATCAAGCGTGACCGGCAGATCTTGGTCGACGGCCTGCACACGTCGCTTCCGCGCCGCGTTCACGACCGACCACGGCAGCATTGCCCACAGCACGAGCACGATCCACGGACCTGCGATGAGGACCGGTGCTGCGATGTCGCCGAGGCCTCCGGGGACACCCGAAGCCGCGGCGACGGCGCTCTTCGTCAGTCCGCTCTGCTCGGCCGCGAGCACGATCACGATGCCCAAGACGATGCACACGAACGTAGCCGACATGAAGATCGCGGCGGCGTTGGGCGAGCGATACCCCGCGAGGAAGAGCCAACGCACCAGGAAGCTCTTCGCCGCAACGTCGCCCTCGGCCGCCAGGCGTGCCTCGTTCGCATCGTCCTCGGCGTACACGCGGCGGTGCACTTCGCGGCGCGCGCGCCAGCGGTTGTACATCACGATCCCGATCATCGCGGCGCCGCACCAGAGAGCGGCCACCACGATCCACACCATCTGTTGTCCGATGTTTTGCATGGCGCGAATCAGAAGCGCAGCTGCGCCAGCTTGGTGATCCAGAGGAGCCCGATACCTTGCAGCACCAGCGCTGCACCGACGAAGTTCGCTCCGATGGGAGTCGTCAGGAACTCTTCGAAGCTCTCCGGGTTCGCGCGCCACATCATCAGGGCGAGGAAGTACGTGATGCCCACGATGCCGACGACAGAACCCTGTGCTTCGGTCGACTGCGCGCGGATGCGGCGCGAGATCTCGATTCGGTCGCGGATCGACTTACCGACCGAAGCGAGCGTCGGCGCGAGGCTGCCACCGACCTCGCCGTGCACGGCCATCGTGAACGAGAACAGGCGGAACGTTTCGAGCGGGATTCTGACCGCGAAATCGTTCCACACGCGCTGCGGCGCCTCGCCGTAGCGAATGCGACCGAGCACTTCGAGGAGCTCCGTCTTGAGCGGCTCTTGGGTTTCGCGTCCCGCGCTGTCGATCGCTTCGGTAATGCCGGCGCCGGCTCCCAGCGCGCCGACCATCAAGTCGAGCGCGGACGCGAGCTGCATCTCGATCTTGAGCGCGCGCTGGCCGGCGATCTGTTGTTCGACGAGATAGCTCAGCACGCCCACGATCACGCCGATCGACACGCAGTAGACGGGCCACCATTGCGCGAGGAAGAGAAGCGCTAAGGCGACGACGGTGCCGATGATGACCGGCAAGATCGGACGGCGCCGCAACCACGGATGGATCTCGATGCCGGCGGCACCAGAGTCCTTGCCGACGAGATCGTCTCCAAGACGCTCGCGGGAGATGCGGTGGAGCCGGCGCCCGCGCCAGACCCAGTACAGCGCTCCAGCGCCCGCAGCGGCGCTCGCTCCGATGTAGACCTCAGACATTGTCACTCGGTTCCGTCCGTTGGAAGAGAGACATGGGGACGTCGACGCCCTTGTCGCGCAGCTCGTGCACGAGGCGCGGCACGACGCCGGTCGCGAGGAAGCTGCCGACGAGCTTCTTGCCGCTGCGCCCGGTTTGGTGATAGCGGAACAGGTCCTGCATGAGCGGCGTGCCGCCTTCCAGGCCCGTGATCTCGGCGATCGTTTCGACGCGGCGCACGCCGTCGTCGCAGCGGCGCACGCTGACGACGAAGTGCAGCGCGGACACGATCTGCTCGCGAATGGCGCGCGAGGGCAGCTCGATGCCCGCCATCAGCACCATCGTCTCGAGACGGTTGAGCGCGTCGCGCGGCGAG
>JANOFY010000169.1:0-2440 GCA_031413895.1 Planctomycetota bacterium
GCTGCCACGCGCTGATCGAGCGGCCCGTCTGCTCGAACACCTCGAGCGCACGCACGAGGCGCTTCGTGTCGTTGACGTGGATGCGCGCCGCCGACGACGGATCGACGAGCGCCAGCTCGCGATGAAGGTGCTCGTTGCCCGACTCGCGCGCACGCGCCTCGATCGCCGCGCGCAGCGCACGATCGACGGGCGGACCGTCGAAGATTCCGGCGACGAGAGACTTGAGGTAGAGCGCCGTGCCGCCGACGACGAGCGCGCGCTTCCCGCGCCGCGCGATGTCCTCGAAGACGGGCTCCACGTCGGTGAGGTAGCGGCGCACGTCGTACAGCTCGCTCGGCAGGGCCAGGTCGAGCATGTGGTGGGCGACGCGCGTGCGCTCCGCGGCGCTCGCCTTGGCGGTGCCGATGTCCATCCCGCGGTAGACCTGCATCGAGTCGAGCGACACGATCTCGGCGCCGGTGAATTCGGCCAGCGCGAGCGCGACTTGACTCTTCCCAGCGGCGGTCGGTCCGACGAGATAGGCGCAGCGGTTGTGCACGACGTGTGTAGAGCGGCTAGCTCGCGCCGCGCCGGGTCCGTAGGGTAGCCGCGGTCACGCGCATGCTCATCTCCCTCGTCGCAGCGATCTTCCCCCTCGTTTCTCTCGCGTTCCAGGACGGCACGCCGCCCGTTCCGCCCCTGCCTGAGGCGCGCCCGCAGTCCGAGGCGCTCGATTCCGAAGGCAAGCCGCTCGTCCCCGGCGTGCTCCCCGCGAACACACCGCCCGACGCCGCCCAGCGCTGGGATCGAACGTGCAGCGCTCACCTGGCGCCCGGCAGCGAGCGCCGCCCCGTCAGCGCCTTCGACGTCGCGCTCGACGTGCGTTACAAGGCGAGCGACACGCAGACCAACGACTTCCAAGCGCGCTACCGTTTTCTCGCGCCGAACTTCTTGCGCGCGACCACGGAAAATCGGCGCGAGCAAATCCGCGGCCCCGAAGGCGACTGGCTGCTCGATCCGGCGACGAGCGAGAAGATCCGGCTCGACATCGGCCGCACGAACGAAGAAGACCGCCGCCAATTGGACGAGAGCGTCGCGATCGCGAAGAACTTCGTCGCGCTGTTCGATCCGCGTTCGCTGCGCATCGCGTCGATCGCGACCAGAGCGTCCGCGCCTCAGTCGTTGCCCGCGAGCTCGAAGGCGCGCGCGGAGAAGTGCGCTTGGCTCGATGTCGTCAGCCCAGACTTCCACCTGCACCGCACGAAGGCCGCTTCCAAGAGCACGACACACGGCCTCGCACGGGTTGCGCTCGGCATCGACGCGGAGACGAGCCGCGTCGTGTTCGCGTTGATCTACGACGGCGCCAGCAAAGTCGAGGTGTCGAACACGACGCTCTTCATCGAGCTCGAGCACTTCAAGGAGCTCGACGGTTTCGTCGTGCCGCACCACATCCGCGTGTTCGAGACCGAGCCGGCGCGCGGACCTACGGTGTTCCGCGCCGAGCCGAGCACCGACATCTACGTCGTCGCGGGCAAGGCCAACCTGCGCGCGACGCTCGCGCCGGTCGACTTCAAGCCCTGAGCGATCAGCGCCCGCCCCGCGGTCAGCGTCTTTGGAACGCCTTCTCCAAGTCGGCCAGCGTGAAACGCACGCGCGTCGGACGTCCGTGAACGCACGTCTGATCCGACTCTAGGCGCGCCCCGCGTTCGAAGAGCGAGCGCATCTCCTCCGTCGACAGCTCGTCGCCCGCCATCACGGACGAGCGACACGCCGCGCGGTGCAGCACGGATTCGAGCAAGTCCTCGCTCGACGGTGCACGCGCATCGTCGAGTAGGGCGATGAGGTCGTCCACGAGCGCGCGCACGTTCGGGCGTGGGAGCCGCGCGGGCAATCCGTGCACGGCCAGGGTCGTCTCGCTGAACTCCGCGATCTCGACGCCGACGCGCTTCAAGAGCTCCGCTTGTCCCGCGACGAGCGCGACCTCGGCGCGGCTCTTCTCGACGAGCTCGGGGACGAGATAGCGCTGAACCTCCACGCGACCGGCGCGTAGGTCGGCGACGAGCCCTTCGTACGTGATGCGCTCGTGGAGCGCGTGCTGGTCGACGACTTCGAACCCGTCGAGTAGCGGGCGCACGAGGTACGTGCGCGCAAGCTGCAAGAAGGGACCGCTGACCGGACCCCCGGTCTCCACCGGCGCGAGCGTCGGGAGCGGCACGCGCGCGGGCTCGTTCGGCGAGGCATCGAAGACGGCGAACGGTTCGCGCACCTCGCGCGTGACTCCGCCGGCGCTGCGCGGGTAGAGCGTGGCCTCGTGGCGCGCCGCGAGTTCGCGACGCTCCGCCGTCTCGATCAAGCGCGTGCCGGGCGTCGCGAGGTCCGACCCGGCCAGCGCCGCGCGCAGCGTGTTCACGATGAAGCCGAACAAGCGACGCTCGTCGCGAAAGCGCACCTCGGACTTGGC
>JANOFY010000170.1:0-7847 GCA_031413895.1 Planctomycetota bacterium
GGCGACACGCTCTGCATCCAGTGCGCCGACCTCTACCGGGCCCGGGCCGCCGCGCCGGCTCCCGCCCCCCAGCGAGGTGCGTCTAGCGACCAAGCTCCACTCGTCGGATCGGCCCGGCAGAGTCTACGATCCCCGTCGCCGATGGATCCGAAGACACTGGTCGACTACGCCGCGAGCCTCGACTGCATCCACTGCGGTCTGTGCCTCAACACGTGCCCGACCTACCGCTTGACCGGCGCCGAGTCGTCGAGCCCGCGCGGACGCATTCACCTGATGCGGGCCGTGGCCGAGGCCGCCCTCGAGCCCGACGCGACGTTTGCCGAGGAGATGGACTTCTGCCTCTTGTGCCGGCACTGCGAGAGCGTCTGTCCGTCCGGTGTTCGATTCGGCGCGATGATGGAGCACACGCGTGATGCGATCGAAGGCATTCGAGCGCGCACGCCGACCTCACGCGCATTGCGTTGGCTCGGCTTCCGTGTGCTGCTGCCTCATCGCGCGCTGCTGCGGCTCACCGCGACCTGGGCGCGCCTCGCGCAACGATCGGGGCTCGTGCGGCTCGTGGCAGCGATCGGCGGTCCCGCCGCTCGCGGTTTGCTCAACGCACCTTCGATCCCGCCCCGCAGCGAGCGAAAGCGCTTGCCCGAGCGCACGCACGCCATCGAACCGAAGGTCGGGACGGCCCTGGTGCTCGAAGGTTGCGTGATGCCCGAGCTCTTTGGACGCGTCAACCGCGCGACGGTCGACGTGCTCGCGCGCTGCGGCTTCGACTGTCTCTCGCCGCGCGCTCAAACGTGCTGCGGTTCACTGCACGCTCACAACGGCGACCTCGAAGGCGCGCGCGCCCTTGCGCGTCGAACGATCGCCGCGTTCGACGAGAGCGATCGCTCCGCGCCGATCGTCGTCAACAGCGCGGGCTGCAGCGCGCACATGAAGGAGTACGGTCATCTTCTGCGCGACGATTCGAGCTGGCGCGAGCGCGCCGGACAGTTCAGCGCGCGCGTCGTCGACTTCTCGGAGTTCGTCGCTTCGAAGACGTGCGCTGCCGGCCTGGCGCGAGCACTCGCCGGCGCAGTGGCCGACCCGACGCTATCGCCGGTCGCGTACGACGATCCGTGCCATCTGTGCCATGGCCAGCAGATCCGCAGCGAGCCGCGCACGCTCCTCGATCAGGTCGCTGGGCTCGCGCGCGTCGAGATGAAAGACAGCGAGCTGTGCTGCGGATCGGCGGGCATCTACGCGCTCGCGCGCCCGCTGGATAGCGCGGCCGTGTTCGAGTCGAAGCTCGCGGCGTTCACAGCGAGCGGCGCGAGGACGCTCGTCACCGCCAACCCAGGATGCCAGATGCAATGGCAGTCGGGTTTCGAACGAGCCGGCGTCGACGCGCGCGTCATGCACGTCGCAGAAGTGCTCGACGAGGCGATGAAGCGCTAGCGCGTCGCTTCGGGAATCGATTTCGGCGTGAGCGCTTTCAGGATCTCGTCGACGTGCGCTTTCGATCCGGGCGAGTTGCGCGGCCACGTCACCACCATCACGCAGTACTGGCCGGGGGTGCTCAGGTTCACGCGCAGCGAATCGCGGAACGTACGGCCGGCCTCGAACAGTCGCTCGTGCGCGAATGCGGGCGCGTACGGCCCCCACACCAGCGTGCCGGACTCCACTTCCGAGAGACCGCCTTCCTCGCCGATGTCGCGCACCGACATGCTCCACGACTCGCCGAACTGCCGCTTGATCTCTGCGTCGCCGACGGCCGGCGGATACCACATGAGCGCGACTTGGCGCGGCGGCCGACTCTCCCCCAGCGCAAGCTTCGACCAGTCGTAGCGCGGTATCTCTTTCTCCTGCACCGGCGACTCGCTCTCGTCCTTCGCGGTCGCAGGGGTCTCGCCCTCCTCGGTCGACGTGCTTTTCGCGGGCAACGGATTCTTGGGCGGTTCCGGTTCCGCGCGCGGGTTCGCGAGCACGACGGACTCCTCGCCCTGGAACATCTGCGCCGAATTCACGACCTCGAGCTCGTAGGGAAGCGTGCCGAGATCGAACGCGGTGCGCATCCGTGCCTCGCCATCGATTCGTCCAGCCGGCTGTCGCAGCACGAAGACGAGACACGCGACGATCAACGCCAGTCCGAGCACGACGCCGAGGACGGCGCCGACGCCGCGACGCTCGGTCGGCGGCATCAGCGCGACATCGCTCGACGCCTCAACGATTGGAACCCACATGGAACGGCTTCAGGAGCGCGCGCAGATCGTCGTCGGTGATCGGCGCGCTGTTGCCTTCGCGCGTCACCTGTAGGAAGAGCATGCCCGGGTCGCCGTCGCGGGTCGCGTCGACCATCATCATGCTTCCCAGGGTCTGCTTGCCTCCCACAAGCTCCATACGCATGCGGATCACTCGCAGATCACGTCCCTGCACTTCGACGACACCGGGCTGCATGTCTTCGAACTTCATCACGAGCATGTTCTGCGGGAACGCAGGCTTGTCCGAGCCGAACAACTGCTCGCGCTGCGCCGCGCCGGACTCGCCACTGTGGTGTTGGATCTGAAGTTGGAGACCTTGAACCGCGTCGCGCAGGACGTACTGCTCCATCCCGACGCCCATTCCGATCTGCATGCCGGCCTGCATCGTGAGGTTCGCAGGACGCTCGTCGAACGGCAGGATCTTGGCCAACTTCGGCCACTGCTGCTCCGGATCGATCACCTTCTTGGCGAAGTTGAACACCAGTCCGCCCGCGACGATCGCGAGCACGACCATCGCCAAGCAACCGCCGCCGCAGAACCAGACCCACGTCGGGATCTTCTTCTTGGGAGGCGCGCCCTGACCTTCTTCGGTCCATGTGACTTCGGCCATGTTCGATACCTCCGGGAGTGAGGGAGAATGGTCTGGAAGATCGCGAAACGGATTCGAGCGCGCGAGTTTGTACTCCGCCGCGCCGCTGCGCAGCAACGTCGCCGCCATTTCTACCGCGAATGCCGGCGCGAGCTCACGCCTTCCATTCGTAGAAGCCGCGGCCGGTCTTCTTGCCGAGCTCACCGCGCTGCACCTTCTCGCGCAGAAGCAGCGGCGGTTCGAAGCGCGGGCCGAACTCCTTGTGCAGGTAGTCGGCGATCGAGAGGCGCACGTCGAGCCCGACGAGATCGGTCAGCTCGAGCGGTCCCATCGGATGTCCGTAGCCGAGCACCATCGCCTTGTCGATGTCGCGCGCGGCGGCGACACCGCTCTCGAGCATGCGGATCGCTTCGAGTCCGATGAGCACACCCAGGCGCGACGATGCGAAGCCCGGGCTGTCCTTGACTCGGATCGGATCTTTGCCCAATCGGCGTCCGAGATCCAGCGCGAGTTCGACGACGTTCTCCGCGCTGCGATCGGTCACGACGATCTCGACCAGCTTCATCAGGTGCACCGGATTGAAGAAGTGCATTCCGACGACGCGTTCGGGATGGGCCGTGACGCTGGCGATGCGCGTCACGGGGAGCGACGAGGTGTTCGTGGCGAGCAGCGCGTCGGCCGCGACGAGCTGCGATACGTCGCG
This sequence comes from Planctomycetota bacterium, assembly GCA_031413895.1. GTDB lineage: Bacteria > Planctomycetota > UBA1135 > UBA1135 > JANLUN01. The sequence goes on from JANOFY010000170.1 coordinate 3,527, forward strand.
AAACACCGCTTGCTTCAGGTCGAGCCGCTCGGGGATCGCTTCGATCACGCACTGCGCACTCGCGACGGCTTCCTCGATCTTCGACGTGCCCGAGAGTCGCTTCAACGCGGCATCGCGCGCGCTCGGTTCGACCTTGCCTTTCGCAACGCCCTTCTCGAGGTTCTGGCTGACGGCCGCGAGACCGCGCTCCACCGCCGACGGATCGATGTCGTAGAGCCGCGTCTCGATCCCCGAGAGCGCGAGCATCTGCGCGATTCCGTGTCCCATCGTGCCCGCACCGAGCACGGCCGCGGTTTGAATGTCCCCTGCTCTCATGACGGCGAACTTCCTTCTGTCGCGCGGGATGGCGCGCTCATTGCCCGGGGATCAGCACGATCTTCCCGAGCACTTTGCGTTCTTCGAGGAGCACGTGCGCCTCGGCCAGCTTCGACAGCGGCATCACGCGATCGACGACGGGCTGGTACACACCCGAAGCAACGCGGTTCATGATCGTGGGCAGCGCACTGCGCGGCCCCATCGTCGAGCCGAGCACCGATTGATTCTTGATGAAGAGGTGCGGAAGCGAGATCGACACCGTGGGTCCGGTCGTTGCGCCGCACGTCACCAAGCGTCCGTTACGCGCGAGCAGCTTCATCGACGTGTCCCAGGTGGCGGGTCCGACGTGTTCGACGACGATGTCGACTCCGCGGCCGTCGGTCAGCTTGCGCACCGCTTGCCCCCAATCGGATTGCGAGTGATCGACGACTTCGTCGGCGCCGAGCTCGCGCGCGAGTCTGAGCTTCGCGTCCGAGCCGGCTGTCGCCAGCACGCGTGCTCCGCGCTCGCGCGCGATCTGGATCGCCGCCGATCCGACGCCGCTCGCACCGCCGAGCACGAGCACCGTTTCGCCGCTGCGCATCTGCGCGCGTGTCACGAGCATGCCCCACGCCGTCAAGAACACGAGCGGCACCGCGGCAGCGCGCACCGGATCGATGCCGTCCGGGAGCGGCAGCGCGTAGCGCGACGAAACCGCGACGTATTCGCGATCGACGCCGTCGGAATGCTCGCCGCGGATCTTGTAGTCGTTCGACAAGTGATCGTTGCCGGCGAGATCGTGCGCGGAAGTCCCCGAGCTGTAGCCGGGCTCGACGAGGACCCGCTGTCCCGATCGAAACCCAGTGACTCCATCGCCGAGCTGCGTGATCTCGCCGATCCCGTCACAGCCCGGGATCAGCGGCAGCGGCAGCTTCACACCCGCCATGCCGGCACGCACGAAGAGATCGAGATGGTTGAGCGACACCGCGAGCATGCGCACGAGCACCTCGCCGGCCGCGGGTCTGGGGATCGGCAGATCGACGATCTTCAACACGCTCGGGCCGCCGTGGGCGGGAATGTGCACCGCTTGCATGTTCAGTGACCTTGGAAGCGTGGCGCGCGCTTCTCGACGAAGGCCGCGATTCCTTCGCGCGCGTCGTCCGATGCGAAGAGCCGCGCCTGGAGCTCGCGCTCGAGCGCGAGGCCGCTCTCGAGCGGGAGCTCGATGCCGGTCTGCACCGCACGCTTGATCAAGCCGACGCTCATCGCCGCGCGGCCAGGCGTGCAAAAGGCACGCGCGTACGCGAGCGCTTCCGACATGAAGCTCGCATCGTCCGCTGCGTCGCGCAGCTCGTTCACGATCCCCAGCGACCGCGCTTCCTCGTAGTCGAACAGCCGGCCGGTCGCCATGAGCTCGATCGCCTTCGACTTGCCAAGGGCGCGCGCGAGTCGCTGCGTTCCGCCGGTGCCGGGCAGCACACCGAGCGAGATCTCGGGCAGTCCGCACTTGCCGGAGCCGCGACGCGCGATGCGCAAGTCGGCCGCGAGCGCGATCTCGAGGCCGCCGCCGACGCAATGACCGCCCAGGGCCGCGATGACGAGCTTCGGTGTGTGCTCGAGGCGGAGAAGGGTTTCGTTCGCGTGCAAGCAGAACTGATACTTGAAGCTCGGCGTGACCGAGTGAAGCATCGCCACGTCGGCTCCCGCGCAGAAAAACTTCTCACCCGCACCCGCGAGCACGATCACTTGCACGGCATCATCGAAGCGCGCGCGCAGGATCGCCTCGTCGAGGTCGCGCATCATCGCGTGCGAGTAGCCGTTGGCGGGTGGGTTCGTGAGCGTGACGAGCGCGACGCCGCCCTCGCTGGCGTAGGTCGCGAGCCCGTTCGGGAGCTTCTCGGCCGGTTTCAGGCCCGTCGTGGTGGTGTTCGGCATGGACGGAAAGACTCGTCTGCAAAGCTTCAGCGGAGCGACGTTCTAGCAGAACGTCTGCGATCGGTCGACCGCACGGAGGCCAGCTGAACCGCTCCCGGTCGTCGCTTGGTGCGGCGCGTCGCGGCTCCACGACTAGGGTCTGCGATAGACGCGCACACCGAGACCTGCGACCCAGGCGATGAAGGGCGCGGGACGAGTACGGGCAATGTGAACGATCGTCCGCAAGTTGGCCACGAAGACCTGCGCCATTTCCGGTCCTTGCAGGTTGCCCGCAGTCAGCACGAATGCTCGCACACCGGAACTGAGCAGCGCCTCGCGCTCGAGCGCGATCCTGCGGATTCGTTTGTCCTTCATCAGCACGATCCAACCGCGCTGTCCCACGACGGGCAACCAATCCTCGTCCTTGGCATCGGCTGGGAAGTGCTCGTCGTGAACCCGGACATCCACGCTCTGCTCGCGCAACGCGTCGGCGACGTATCGCCGCCCAAGCGAACGATCGACGAAGAAGACCAGATCCTCAGGCGGCCAGCGGGAGCTCGTAGCGGATCGCCTCCTCGATCTGCTGCTCGGGGCGGCCGTAATCGCGCGCCAGGCTCGCGATGCTCTCTCCCGCCTTGCACCGATCGGCGATCTCAGCAGTGGGGATCCCCGTTCCGATGAGGCACGGCCGGCCGTACTGAACGCGCGGGTCGATCGAAATCGAACGCGGATCCTCCAGCACATGCTTGCGCGAGAACGGATACAGCCGGACCGGCCCATGCGCGTCGTGCTCGACACGATCCAGATACGCTTGCACGAACTCTCTCACTTCCAGCTGACCGCCGCGCGTCACGTTGACGAACTGTTCGTACGCCTCGATCAGCAGATCACGACCGTCGGTGAGCATTCTCACGCTCGCGAGTGGATTGGGTTCGCCCAGCCGACTCTTCATGAAGTCGACGGCCAGTCGCACGCGCTGCATGGGCACGGCGTGTTCGCGACGGATCGCCGCGAGCACGTGCAGTTCCACGAGGTTTCGGAAGGAGAGTGACTTGGAGGATCTGTCGGCAATCTCGATGACGGGTTCGAACCCGCTCTGACCGAGCAGCCATGCGCGTGTCGTCGAGAGCGGGACTCTCAACCATTGAGCGACGTCGGGGATGGTGTACGCCGGGATCTCTACCGGGTCGCGGCCACCGTAGATGTCCCTCCGTCCTGCTGCGTTCGAGTCGATCACGAAGACTTCCTCTGCAGGCCGCGACGATAGCACTGAGTTCCGCTTGGCAACAGTTGGGAGCGCTCGCCGCTCTCATCGAGCGTCCGAGGACCTCCAGCGCGCCGGAGGCCTTCCGCGCTCCAGGTCATTTCGGATGGAGCAGTCAATCTGGTGCTCGGGCGGACGTTTGCTCTTAGGACTGCCGGGACGGTCTGGCAGGCTTCAACGCTGGCTCACGCGATACCGGTTCGACGCATCGGGCTCGACGCGGCGCGCGGTCTCGAGAACGAGCTCGAGCATCTCGCGGATCAGAACCGGTTCGTCGACGCGGCCGCTCTCGCGCTTTTCGAGGTACGCGTCGCCGCCGTCGGCCATGAACGAGTTCATCGCGACGCGGTAGTTCGCCTTCCAATCGACGGGCTTCTCTCCGACATGGACGCCGAGGAGCTTGCGCTTGCCGGAGGCGTTCGACACTGCGATCTCGAGCCCGCTGATCTCGAGGCCCGAGTGCGCCTCTCCCTCGACGGCGCGTCGCAGCATCCTCTCGAGGTCCTCGCCTGAAAGAGTGAGCACGCTCACGACGTTGTCGAACGGCGAGATCTCGAACAGGTCGCGGCGCGTCAGCGGTCCTGCCGGCAGATCGCAACGGATGCCGCCGCGGTTCATCAGCCCGACGTCGGCGCGTGTGTAGGCGCGCAGCGCATCGGCGATCCAGTTCCCGGCGGTCGATGACGCGAGCGGGTTCTTGGAGCGGTGAAGCGGCGAGGCGAGCTCGCCGACGACCACATTCATGGCCTCGTCGCTCTGCGCGGTCAGCTCACGGCAGATCGATTCGACCTGTTCGTTGCGATCCGCGTCGCGCGGCTCGTCGAGCAAGTCGACGACGCGCGCGCGGAG
>JANOFY010000171.1:0-1655 GCA_031413895.1 Planctomycetota bacterium
GCTCGCCAGCGCGCACGTCCTCTTGCTCCTCGCGCTGCTCGTCTGGCGCGCGGCGTGGACGCTGCGGTTCCCGCGCGATCCGGTTCCACTCGCGCAAGTCTCGCCGATCCTGCGCGCACGTTCCCTGTCGAGCTTGCTCGAGCGCGCGGGGCGAGTCGACCTGTTGGCGCGACTCCTGCGCACGGGTGCGCTGCGCTCGCTGAGCGACAAGTTGCGCGTATCCGTCGACCGCCAGCAGCGACTCGACGCGGTGTCCGCGTTCGATTCGATCGCACGGCGCGCGGGCCTCGACGCGGCCGCCACGGAACGCTGGCGCGCCGTGTTCACCGTGCGAGCCGCGCGAAGCGACGCGGAACTCGAAGCCCTCGGACGTGAGCTCGCTGCACTCGAGGCCGAGGTCGACGCTAGAGTGAGCCGCCGCTCGTCGCGCGCGCGCACTGCGACGCACGCTGGCCGCGCGACCACGTCTCACGAAGAATCCTCCGCATGAATGATCTGCATACCGAAAGCGCGACCGCGATCGCGCTCGCCGAGCGCGTCCAAGAAGCCGTCCGGCGCACCGTCGTCGGGCTCGAGCGCGAGGTCGAGGCGTGTCTCGTCGCGACGCTCGCCGGCGGTCACGTCCTACTGGAAGGTCCGCCCGGTGTCGCGAAGACATTGCTCGTGCGCACGCTCGCGACCGCGCTCGGCGGCTCGTACGGCCGCATCCAGTTCACGCCCGACTTGATGCCGGCCGACGTCACCGGCACCAGCGTGTACCGGCCGTCGGAGGGCGGTTTTCGTTTTCAACCCGGCCCCGTGTTCGCGCAAGTGCTCCTGTGCGACGAGATCAATCGCGCGCCCGCGAAGACGCAAGCGGCGCTGCTCGAAGCGATGCAAGAGGGCGCGGTCACCGTCGACGGCGAGCGTCACGTGCTCCCCGCGCCGTTCTGCGTGTTCGCGACGATGAACCCGATCGAGCACGAGGGCACGTATCCGCTCCCCGAAGCGCAGCTCGACCGGTTCCTCTTTAAGCTCCGCATCGGATATCCGCCGAGCGCGGTCGAAGTAGAGCTCCTCGAGACGGCGCACCGCCGCCCGCTCGACGCGACACCGGCCGACCTGGGCGTGCGTGCGGTCACCGGACCGGCCGAGATCCAAGCGCTGCGCAGGCGCGTCCTCGCGGTCGAAGTGCGCGAGGACTTGCCGGCCTACGTGGTCGCGCTGCTCACGGCGACGCGGAGCGACGCGTCGCTCGTGCTCGGCGCGAGCCCGCGCGCGGGCGTCATGCTGCTCTTCGCGGCCAAGGCGCGCGCTCTCTTGCAGGGCCGCGACTTCGTCACGCCGGACGATCTCAAAGTGGTGTTCCTGCCGGCGCTGCGCCATCGCGTCGTGCTCGATCCAGCGGAGGAGATCGAAGGCGGGACGACCGATGCGGTGCTCCTGCGCATCCTCGACGCGCACGAGGTGCCGCGCTGATCCCGACACGTCGCACCGTTCTCTTGTGCGCCGCCTGTCTCGTGCTGTCGGTCGTGGCGGCGTTCGTGCCCGTGCTCCGCGCGGTCACGCTGGCGCTCGACTTCGCGCTGGCGCTGTGCGTGTGGCTCGATTTCGTGCGCACGCCGCGTCCTGATCGTCTGGCGCTGCGCCGCCGATTGCCGTCGCGCGCCGGGCTG
>JANOFY010000172.1:0-2487 GCA_031413895.1 Planctomycetota bacterium
ACTCGATCTGGTGGCAAGGTTGTGTCTCTTCAACGAATCACCTGTGGCAATGGAACTTGAGCACGTGGAATCGTAGAAATTCCGAGTTGATCCACTCCCAGTGCTCATATTCAAAGCCTTGAAAATGTCATCCATATTTGATGTGGATCCTGTAGATGACCCCAGTGATTTCGTAGCTGACACGCTGCCTGTCAACGAAAAGGGTTTCCTGATGGAAAACTGGGGATACTTTTACAAACGATCTACGAAATAAAGTTAAATGGTTTGCCGCGTCGCCGACGGCGCTGATGAGCTCGTCGATCCTCTCGTTCTCGGCGCGACTTCGACTCGCGAGCGAGATCACGCGACCCTTCGATCCGAGCCGCGCCTCCGACGATCCGGATCTCGAAACGTTCTTCACCGAACGCATCGGCCCCCGAGCCGACGCGCCTCTTCGCCGGCGCATTCGTACGCGGCATCTTCGCCGCGGAGCTTCGTGAGCTAGGCGTGCGCAGCGCGTTTCCTTCGATCTGGTCCGCCGTCGTCGAGCACGGCGGCTTGATCCGCGCGGCGCGTGCATCGAAAGACGCCCCGCGACCGCCGCTTTCCGGGCCCGACGTTCCGCGCACGTCGCTGCTGTCGTTTCCGAATGGACTTCGAGAGCTCGTCGATGCGCTGGCGCGATCGCTCGGTTCGAACATCGTCATGAAGTCGCGCGTCACGCGCATCGAACGCAGCGCCAGCTCTTGGCGCGTGACGACGGAGAGCGGCGCCGTTCACGAGGCTCCGTTCGTCGTGATCGCGACGTCTGCGCCGATTGCCGCGGAGCTGCTGACTCCGCTCGCAGGCGCACGTGCGCCGCTTGACGGCTTGCGACAGATCGAGCACGCGCGGCTCACGCTCGTTCACCTCGGCATCGACTCGAGCGAGACCCCGGACTTCCCGCCCGGCTTCGGCTTCCTCGTGCCGCCGCCCGAACGCGCAGGAGATCCGGCCGATGCCGCCGCGCCGCGCGTGCTGGGTACCCTCTTCACGTCGAACATTTTCGCGGGGCGCGCGCCTCCCCGAGCCATCGCGGTGTCGAGCTTTTACAAGACCACGGACGTCGAAGGACTTTCCGACTCGGCCCTCGCCGACGAGGCCTGTCTCGATCTGGCGCGCGCGCTCAGGCTTCGCACGCCGCCGCGCGCGCGCGTTTCGTTCGCGCAGCGCTGGAACGACGTCATTCCGCGCTATTCACCAGGCCATGCGGACCGCGTGCGCGACTTGCTCGTCGACGTCGAAACGCACCTGTCCGGAATCCATCTCGCCGGCTGCTATACGGCCGGGATTTCAGTCGATCAAGTGATCTTGCGAGGGCGCGCCGTGGCGCGTGCCGTCGCGGAGAAGGAGCTCTCTTGAGAGGCGCGCTACAGAGCCTGACCGTCCTCCTGCCGACGCTGTACATGCTGTGCGCCGTCCTACACGGCATGGCGTTCGGCGGAGTGCGCGCTCCGCAGGTCAGCGGCCTGCGCCGGTTCGTCGTGCGCGCGACGATCGCAGTGCACCTCGTGTTCTTCTGGCTGCGCGGCGCAGCCGTCGGTCACTTTCCCGTCGCAGACTTGTGGACCACCGTGTCCGCCATCGCGCTCGCGACGGCCTTCTTGTACGCCGGACTCGCGCGGCACTTGAAACATCCCGGCACCGGCGGCGTCGTGCTCGGGCTCGTGCTGCTCCTGCAGATTCTCGCGTCGTCGTTCGGGAAGATCGAGCCCGTCGCGCGCGTGGGCGGCATGGGCGCGTTTCAAGTGCTCCACGTGTCGACCAGCGTGCTCGCCGCGGCCGCCGTGCTGCTTTCCGGCATTCACGGATCACTCTATCTCGTGCTGTTTCGTGAGCTGCGTGAGCGACGCTTCGGCGCACTCTTCGATCACCTCCCGGATCTAGACTGGCTCGCGACGATGACGCGACGTTCGGCGCTCGCCGGCTTCGTCGGGCTCACGATCGGTCTCAACGTCGGCCTGTGGATGGCGCACCGCGCGCAGCCCGGTCAGTTCGACTACCGCGGGTCCGAGGTGATGCTGTCGCTCATCCTGTGGATCCACTTCGGCGTCGTCGCGTTCTCGGGCGTGATCCGCGGCTTCGGTGCGCGGCGCACGTCGATCGCAGCGACTGTCGGACTCATCGCGCTCCTGCTCTCGCCCATCCTCATCCTGTTTCCCGGTCGCTCCTTCCATTCCGGCCTCTGACGATGGACCCCAGACTGGCCCTGACGCTCGTCGGCATCTCGCACCGTACCGCGCCGGTCGCGGTGCGCGAGCGCTACGTCGTCAGCCAGGCCGATCTCGCGAGCGCGCTGAGCGCGCTGCTCCAAATCCCCGGTGTCTGCGAAGCTTTCGTCCTGTCGACGTGCAATCGCACCGAGGTGCTCGTCGTCGGTGAGCGCGGAGTCGAGCTCGCACCGCCGGTGCGCGCACAGGTGTTCCGCAACCTCGCGGAAGATCACGCGTACGTCTATCGCGACACACA
>JANOFY010000173.1:0-2615 GCA_031413895.1 Planctomycetota bacterium
GGTGCTCGCGAGCGCCAAGCGATCCGCGGACGCGCCGGGGCTCGACACCCTGGACCTGTCGGAGTCGCGGCTGGTCGCGCTCGCGCCGACGTTCGCGGCGCTGCGCGAGAACTACGACCGCATCTTCGTGTCGGGGCCGCCGCTCACCGGCCGCAGTGATGGGGCGAGCTACCTGTCGCTCGCCGATCGCTCGGTGTTCGTCGTCAGTGGCAGCGGCGTCCATATGGAAGTCGCACGGCGTGCGCTCTCATTGCTCCGTCAACACAGTCGCGACGTCGCCGGCGCCGTGCTCACGCAGCGCCGCGAAGCGGTGCCTGCGCTGATCTATCGCTGGATGTAATCGCGATGGGAGAGAGCTGGGACGTCGACGGGATCGCCGCACGCGGCCGGGTCGGCTCGGTCGGACCGGCGCTCGCGATGATCGCGTTCGCGCTCGTGTTCGCGCTCGGCGTGTCCATGTTCTCGCTGGGTGGGATGAAGTGGGAGCTCGTCGGACTCATCCTCGCGTTCGGCGGCACGGTCATCTGCGCGTGGCTGCTCCTCTACCGGCGCTTCCTCGATGCGAGCCTCGTGATGCTCACGCTCGCGCTACCGCTCCACATCGACGTGGAGCTGTGGGCCACGCAGGGCTGGAGCTACGTCATCGGTTGGCCGGCGCCGTGGATTCTCAAGCTCTCCGACATCTTCCTCGCGATCTCGCTCTCCGCGTGGTTCTTCGATCGCGTCACGCAGCGCGGACGGCCCACCGAAAAGCTCGGCTGGGTGGGCATCTGGCTCGCGGTCTTCTTGGCCGGAGGACTTCTCTTCCCGTTCCACTCGGCGGAGCCGATGAGCTCCCTCGTCGACTGGACGCAGTTCTTCACGTTCGCGGCCGTGTTCTTCGTGCTCGCGAAGCGGATCGAGGATCGCGATCTCCTGAAGTGGATCGTGCTCGGCATCGCGGCGCAGGTGTGGCTGCAGGCCGTGATCTCGATCGCGCAGTACGCCACCGGGAGCAGCCTGGGTCTGGACTTTCTCGGCGAGCGCCGCGGCGTGAAGACGTTCTTCACCGAAGCCGGCGCCGAGGCGCGCGCGGGCGGCTTGCTCGGACACCCGAACAACTTGGCGCTGTTCCTCGTGCTCGTCGGGCCGCTGGTCCTCGTCAAGTTCTTGACCGTGCGCGACCTCTTGGCGCGGTTCGGCTGGGGGCTGACGTACTGCGTGCTCAACGTCGCGCTGCTCCTCACGTTCTCGCGCTTCGGTTGGCTGTGTCAGGTCGCGAGCTTCTTCGCCGTTTACTACTTGGTCCGCGCGCGCGCCGGTCAGCCGCTGTGGCTCAGCCTGGGTTTGCCGCTCGCGACGAGCGTCGTCGTCTTCGTCGTGCTCTTCGTCGGGTTCGAATCGTTCCGCGCGCGCTTGCTCGAAGACGATCGCGGATCGACCGAGAGTCGCTTCGAGCAGTTCAAGACCGCCGCGGCGATCGTCTCGCACTGGCCGATCGTGGGCACGGGGATCGGCAGCTACGCGACCGGCGCGATCCGCTTTCTCTCGGCACAAGGCCGCACGGGCCCGTTCCTCTTCCTGCGCGTGCACAACGGCTCGATACTCGTCTTCGCGGAGCTCGGGATCTTCGGCTTCATCGGCTACCACGGCTGGTACTTCGCGACGCTCGCACGCGGCTGGCGGGCGTGGCGCTACGCCGACGACGAGCTCGCGGCGATCGGCACGGGCGTGTTCATCGGCCTGTGCGCGTGGTTCGCGAAGAGCATGTACAACGCGCACACGCCGATCGTCGACTCGTCCGTGTGGCTGTTCATGGCGCTCATGGTCGTCGTCGCGAAGTTTGGTGCGCGCGACGATGAGGTGGAAGAGGAAGAGATCGAAGAGGAATTTTTCGTGATCGAGGAGCCGCGCACCTGACGGCTGCGCGGTCTGCCATAGGCGAGGGCGGCGTAAGCGCAAAAATCCGAGCTGGCAAGAACGGTGGCATCTGGCGGCAGTTGAGTGATCTGGTCTTGGTGCAGGGCGCGGACGGCGAAATCATCTGCCCCATGTTGCATCCATTTCGGGCGGTTGACGACGTGGTATTTGTGCACGCCGACACCCCAGCCTTTGGCGGATTTTTCGACCTTTCCACCTAAGGCTTCGGCCAGAATCTGGTGGCCAAAGCAGACGCCGACGAGGGGCACTTTGGCTTCGTAACTGGCGAGAAGGAAGGTTTTCAGCGGGTTGATCCACGGCAGATCGTCATAAACACCGTGGCGCGAGCCGGTGATAATCCAGCCATCGGCCTGATGCGGGTTGTTGGGCATTTCGCCGCGCACAACGGATACGGTGGCGATTTCCAGTTTTTCGTCGCTGGCCTTCAGCAAGGCGGTGAACATGGCAGTGTAGTCGCCGTGTTGGCCGATCAGGGCTTCGTTGACTTCGCCGGTTTCAAGGATGCCGATTTTCATGGTTGCGCCACTCAAACCACGAACTGGCCGCCGTTGGCCGAGATGGTGGAGCCGGTAATGAAACCGGCGTCGTCGGAAGCAGTTATCGGCGATCTCACCTTGACCGCCAAGTCACCGGGAGCCTGGGGTGACGGTTACGCCATCCGCATAAAGCCGCGGCCGGCACCAGACGCCGCGCGC
>JANOFY010000174.1:0-10717 GCA_031413895.1 Planctomycetota bacterium
CTCGGGCGCTGGTGCGGCGCCCGGGGATCCGCACGCGAGCGAGCAGCCGAGCCCGATGATGCATGCGAAAAGTCCCTTCACCACAGCTCCACGATCCTGCCGCACGCTCGCGCGAGTGGGAAGGGGTCGACCACGCGACGATCTCAGATCTCGCCTCGCCAGCTCGCGATCCGACGCTCGGCTTCGTCGAACGCCACTCGCGCGGGCGGAGCTCGCTCCTCGCGCGCGCGCGCGAAGACTTCGTCGATCGTGCGGCCCACGCGCGCACCGATCGCTTCGATGGGTTCGCGCCGGCCTTCGAGATGAAACAGCGCGCCGCGAATCAATGCGCCGGCGTTGATCACGAAGTCGGGCGCGTACAGTATCCCGATCTCGTGCAGCCGGTCTCCGTGTAGCGCGCGCGCCAAGACGTTGTTCGCACCGCCCGCGACGACACGGCAGCGCAGTCGCGTCAGCGTCAGATCATGGAGAATGCCGCCCATGGCGCACGGTGCGAACACGTCGCACTCCTGGTCGTACTCGGTCGCCGGATCGATGAGCTCGAGATCGAGATCACGCGACGCGCGAGCCGCGCGTTCGGGATCGATCTCGGCGGCGCGCACGTGCGCGCCGCGTTCGACGAGCTCGCGTGCGACGCGACTACCCACTTCTCCGAGCCCTTGAACGACGATCGTGCGCGACGGCCAGTCCTCCGACCCGTCGAGGTGTCGCAGCGCGGCCGCGATCCCGTGCACGACTCCCGCGCACGTCGCCTCCGCGAGGAGTCCGGGGCCATGCGGCTCAGGGCGCGTGACCGCTGCGGTGCGGCTCGCGACCCAGCCCAGCTCGCGCTCTCCCGTGCCAACGTCCGGACCGCTGTGAAAGCGTCCATTCAGCGAGCGGAGGACCTCGCCTACGTACTCGTACGCGGCCTCGACGTCCATGTCCTGACGGTCGAGCAAGACGAGCTTGCCACCCCCGGCCGGCAATCCGGCAAGCGCGCACTTGTGGGTCATCGCGCGCGCAAGGCGCAGACAGTCGCGGAGCGCCTGTTCCTCCGTTTGGTACGACCAGCGCCGAATCCCACCGAAGGCTGGCCCCTGCGTGGAGTCGTGGATGCCGAGAAAGCCGCGCAACCTCGAGCGCCGGTCGTGGAAGGCCATCACCAACTCGAAACCCTCCCTGGCCATCGCGTCGAGGACATGGATGCTCATGAGTCCCAGCGCGCTCGCCTTTCAGGTGCGTCCGCGCACGAGTAGCCTAGGCGAAGGACAGTCGAGCCGCGACGTTGGGAAGAGCGCGGTCCTCCGAGCGTCCAGGCCGCGCATGAGCTCACACCCGCTGACTGTCCGCTGGAGCCTCTGCTGCGCACGGCTCGCTCTCCTTGCGATCACGACGGCGTGCGCGTCGACCGCTCAGAGCAACAAGACCTCCGACGGAGCGCCTGAACGACCGATCGGGCCCATCGTCGAGGCCACGAACACGCCGGATGCGATCGGAACACTGCTGGCGAAGCTCGATGCATCGATCCGAGCGTGGACGACGCTGACGATGACCGCCGGGACGGCGGACGAGCGACGCAAGGCGAGCCTTCTCGAGCAAAACCTGATGTACCTCACGCACAATCGCGTGAACGAGTTGATCGAGCAACTCGAGACCGGGCCGCTCTACAACCAGATCGTGGCCGCCGCCGCGCTCGGATTCACGCGCGATCCCGAAGCGCACAGTCCATTGATCGCGGCACTGGAGAACACCAACTCGGATGTCGTCAGCAACGCGCTCCTCGGCATCGCGCTCCTCGGCCGAATCGACACGCCGCTCGAGCGCGTGTGCGGCCTCTTGCGGACCAGCCCGGATGCGTGGGTGCGCAGCAACGCGGCGCAATGCCTCTCGAGCTTGACCCAGGCCGGTGCGCGATCGGACTGCGTCCTTGCGACGGCCCGCGCGGGTCTCGCGGACGAAGAGCCGGTCGTGCGTTCGCAGTGCGCGCTGATCCTCGCGAATCAGCTCGACACGGAATCGATCCCGAGCTTGGAGGCGTTGCTCCAAGATCGCGTCACCCTGGTGGCAGCCGCCAGCGCGAGGGCACTCGCGTACATCGGAGTCCAGCTCCCACCCCTCAAAGGGGTCGCGGCGCGCGCGCTGGCCGCCGCTTATTCACAGCCTTCCGACGCGATGCGTCCGCACCTCCGGCAATCTCTGATCGAACTGGCTGGCGTCAACTACGGTGAGGCTCCGGAAGAATGGTCGGCATGGTCGCGCGAGCTGCCCTAGCGTTCGGCCTGCTGTTCGCGGGCTTGTCGTTCGGTCACACGTCCCAGGAGAAAGGGGCGGATTCGAGCTCGACCCGCCGCCCCGTAGTGCCTCCCGCTCCGGTCGAACGCGTCGCCGGCATCACCGGATTCCATTCGCGCTCCACGGTCGTATTCGCATCGGCGCCCGAGAGACCTCACGTGCTCGACGCGACCTATGTGTTTCCGGAACGAGTCCGATTGTGGCTGGGCATCGAAGCCGCGACGGAGACGAGCCGTCAGTTGCAGTACCGCTTCGGCGCAAGCGCGTTCGAAGTTCCGGATCGGAGCGCTGAATCGCGCGAGCTCGAAGGAGCCGCGCGCGACAGTCTCCTGCGCTACATCGAATTGCGCCGCGCGTGGATGATGTGGCCCGACGGTTTCCAATGGACGAACGAGGGCTCGCAACGAACGGCGGACTTGGGTCCGCTCGGCAAGCTGCGCGCGCGTCTCGCGTCTGAGCGCGACGATCGGCCGGCCGAGTTCGCATCGCTCGATGCCACGGGCGTCGTGGAGCACGAGTTGAAGGAGCTCACCTGGCGTGCAGTGAACACGCGCACCTGGCCAGCCTCCGCCGATGTCTGGCATGCAGGGACACTCGCGTGGCGCGAGAAGATCGAATCGATCGACACGCAGGGTGTGTTCGTCGATGCGTACTTCGTGCCGGCCGACCGGAGAACCAACGCGGCTCCGCCGAAGCCCTCGCCCGACGCGATCCAAGTGCGCGAGCTGCCCGAGTACTGCGCCAAGCGAGTCGAGTTCGCGGCGGGGATCTCGTGGGAGGTCGCACGCAGCGAGGAGGCGCGCATACGTCGCGAGATCGCCGCGGAAGTGAAGGCGCGCGGCCTCGAACTCGAAGGCCGTGTCACGATCGACGTGACACCCGAAGGACAGCCCCGTGCTTGTCTCGTCCGGCTTGCGTCGGTCCCGGCTGACGCACCTCTGGGGTTCGTCACGACTCCTGCTCGGCAGGGGATCGCGCAACTGGTCACCTCCTTCGGCGAAGTGACCGCTACCCGGCTGACGTCGATTCGGGCTGCGGCGCCGCCCGGCAGGCGCGCGGAGCCGGCGTATGTCCGGTTCCCCGTGGACGACGATCCGCCGACGCAGGTGCTGATCGTCGTGCCTCTCGCTCCCAAAAACTGACGCGCGAGTGTCTCCGGGCGAGACCACACGACCCTCGCCAACCGTCCGGCGGTCTAGGAGAACGGCACATGCCCTCCGGCACCGTTCTTGCCCGGCGGCCGCGACGTCGCATTTTTGAGAGGACTTCATGAACCGGCAGAAATTCGATTCGCTCGTGGTCGTGGCGGTTGTCGCTGCGTTGCTCGGATTCGATTCCGGCGCGTGGGCTCAGGGTCGCCCGTCGCAAGGCGGTGGTCGCCCGAGCTCCGGTCAGGGGCGCCCCAGCCCCTCCGGTCCGTCGGGTGGAGGGTCGAGCTCCAGGCCAGCACCCTCGTCGGCGCCCTCGCGACCTTCACCGTCACCCTCACCGCGGCCGGCCCAGTCCCACCCAGCCCCGTCGCGACCTGCTCAATCAGCGCCCCAGTCCCGAGCGCAGCCTCAGTATCGCCCGGCAGCTCCCACTCCCTCCGCTCCGAATTCGCGACCCACCTATGTCCCCGATCGTTCGCGCGCTGCTTCGCCCACGGGCTCAGGCGGCGGACGCCAGAGCGGGCCCAGTCCCACGAGAACGGTAGCGGAGCGACCGGCGGACGCGCCGCGAACACCGCCGGTTCGCTACGACGATCCAACGCGGTTCCAACCGGACTCGGGCGCTGTGGCGCGAGGTATCGACTACGAGCGTGGACCGGTCGCGCGTGATTCTGGCGATGAGGCGGCAACGCCTGGCGAACGCGTTTGGCGGCCGTCCACCGTGATCGATCTCGGCCATGCGTCGCGGCACGCGCCCGTGCGCGTGCCGCGTCTCTCGGGCTCGGTCGACCGCGATCGACTTGCGCCAGCCGCTGCGCGGACGTCTTCGGTCCCCGGAGAAATGTGGCGTCGCGACGCAAGCCGCCAAACACTCCCCGACGATGCGCGAGCACTCGGAGCCGCGCGCGCACGCCTGCGCGAGCAACCGATAAATCGAAACTCGATCCTGGATCGGTACCGCGACTCGGGAAATCGGAGCGTGGAACGCACGCTTCCCTCGGCGCGCGCGAATGGACCACGCGAGACCGGACCCTCCACGTTGCGCGGAGCAATCACACCCTCGTCCGGAGGAATTTCACCGAATCGCGCGGGATTACGCTCCCCCACGTCGCTCGAGGGCGGACGCCGCACGGCGAGTCCCGACAACAGCAACACGCGGGCGATTCGCGAGCGACAAGGCGTGAGACGCCTTCAAGGTCTGCAGTCGAAGAGTCCGGACCGGGCTCGCGATCTCATGCGCCAGGGTGAGACGCTTTCGGTCGCCACGCACACCGGCGTACAGATCGGAATCGGCGTGACGCTCGCGTCCTGCGGCGTTTCCGGCGGCTCCACCTTCTGGGACCCGTGCTACAGCCCGAGCGCGTGCAGTCCGTACGTCGGTTGGTGCTCGCCGTATTCGTGGTGGTGGTGGAACGGACTCTCTTACGGATTCCCGGGGTGGGGTTTCGGCGCGTGCTACGGGGGTTTCGGTTTCTGGTGGGGTTCGTCGTACTGCAGCTATCCGTACGCCTCCTATTACTGCCCGTCGCCCATCTACTACTCGTCCGTGATCTACGACACGGTCGAACCGCAGCCCGTTTATCAGGAAGTGGCGGCCGAGGAGCCGTACGCACCGGCCGTAGTGGGCGAAGCCACACTCGAGACGCGCACGACGCCGGTTCCGGCGCCGGCCGACTCGATGCCAACGGAGGCCGTCATGCGCGCCGCCGGACACTACTTGACCCTCGGCGATCGTGCCTTCCGCGATGGACGCTACGGCGACGCGGTGCACTTCTATGCCAAGGCGATCGAGTACTCGCCCAATGATGGCGTGATGCACCTGATCCTGTCGGACGCGCTGTTCGCAACCGGCGATTATCACTACGCAGCGTACGCGCTGCGACGCGCATTCGAGCTCGACGCGCGTCTCGTGGAGGCGACCGCCGACAAGCACACGTTTTATTCGGATCCGGCCGTGTTCGACACGCAGCTCATGCTGCTCGAACGCTATGTCCAAGATCACTTCGTGGACGATGACGCGCGATTGCTCCTGGCGGCGAACTACCTCTTCGGTGGCCGGGCGGAGGCGTCGATCGAGATCCTCGAGAGTCCGTTCAGCGTCGACGTGAAGGCGAGCGACGCCGGTCGCCTGTTGCTCGAACGCGCGCGATCGGCCTTGCAGGACGCACCCGCGCAGAAGCGCTGACACGTAGCTCGAACTCGGAAAGGCGCGAAGACTACACGCCGTCCCACGCGCCAGTGAGTTCACGCGGTCCGGAATCCCCACCGAAGAAATCGACCGCGGGAGCTGCACCGAATCGGCGGCTGAAGTCTTCTTCGAGGCGCCGTGCGAGCTCCGCTTCGGCGCCCTTCCGCAGCAACACGACCGCGCAGCCTCCGAAGCCGGCGCCCGTGAGACGCGCGCCGAGCACGCCGTCGCAAACGCTCGCGCTCGCGACGAGCTGGTCGAGCTCGGGGACCGAGACTTCGAACAGATCGCGCAGCGACTCGTGCGCGCGCACCATCTCGACGCCCAGGCCGGCGGGATCGTTCCGCATCAACGCGTCACGCGCGGCGAACGTGCGCGCCACTTCGTGGATCACGTGGTCGGCGCGGCGCGCGACGACAGGGTCGAGCTCGTGCCGATGTGCCTCGAACACATCCAAGCGGATGTCGCGCATGCAGGTCGCGCCCTCCTGGTGCCGCCGTAGCCCCGCGAAGGCTTCCTCGCATTGCCGGACGCGCAAGTTGAATGCTCCTTGAGCAAGCGCCCGGCGCACACCCGTGTCCGCCACCGCGATCGAAAACCGCTGTGCGTCGAGTGGCAAGTAGTCGAGCGACGCGTCCTTGCAATCCAGCCACAGGAGGCAGTTCTCGCGCGCGAAGCCGACTGCATACGGGTCCATGATCCCGCACTGCACACCCACGAACTTGCGCTCGGCCCGCAGGGCTGCGTGGACCAGCTCCATGCGCGAGCGCTCTAAGTTCCAACACTGGTCGAGGCACAGCGCGAGGCCGACGCAGATCGACGCGGAAGACGACAGCCCCGCGCCCACGGGGAGGTTCCCTCCGAACAGAATCTCGAGGCCGCACCGCGATTGGCCCGCGCGCGCGTCCGTCGCAAGCTCCAGGACCTCGATCAACACTCCGATCGGATAGTCGAACCATCGACCGGAACGTTCAGTCGCGATGTGACCGAGATCGAATTCGAGCCGCTGTCCATCGAGAGTCGACGCCAGCACCATGCGTTGATCCGAGCGCGGCCGGGCCGCGATGAACGTTCCGCGATCGATCGCGGTGGGCATGACCGGCCCCCCGTTGTAGTCGAGGTGCGCGCCCATCAAGTTCACGCGGCCGGGAGAGAAGAAGAGCCGCAGACCTGCGCCGGGGCCCAGGCGTTCGCGAAACGCACGGCTGTGGAGCGCCAGATCGGTCGAAAGATCGCGCGCGCTGCCGTGTCCCATTCGCGCTGAGTTTCGCGTCTAGAACACGACTTGGCCATGGCGAAGCGCCCTTGATCCGCAGAGTCCACGCGGCCCGCGACGCGGGCGAACGGCCAGCGCACCTTTCATCGCTCCCGTGCGGCCGCTATGTTCTGCGCATGCACTCCGTGCGGCGCCGATTCAGGA
The DNA here is from genome assembly GCA_031413895.1 of Planctomycetota bacterium. Lineage (GTDB taxonomy): Bacteria > Planctomycetota > UBA1135 > UBA1135 > JANLUN01. The sequence continues at coordinate 7,034 of JANOFY010000174.1, forward strand.
GCACGCCCCCCCTGGCCGTATGTCTCTGCTTCGCGCTTGGCCTGGCGTCGTGCGCGAATCTGTCGTTCGAGCGCAAGACCGAGACTTCAGGCACGTTCACGTCCACCGGCTGGGCGTTGACGCTCTTCGCCGTCGACATCCCCAAGGGCGCGCTGCAGATTGCTCGCGAGAACGCGTCCGATGCGAATCTCGCGAACACGGTGGTCGAGGAAGTGACGGTCGTGCCGTACCTGGGCCGATGGTTCGACTGGTTGCTCGACATCGTGGGCATTCGCTACGCGCGTGTCAGCGGGACTTGGGGATTCACCGGCCACTGAACCGCAGCGCGCACCGTCGCTGCGCACCGATCGTCGCGGTGAATCGACGAGCTACTTCTCCCGCTTGACGATCATGTAGCCCGCGGTCGTCAGTGCCGGCACAGAAAGCGCACCCGGCGCGAGCAACGCCGCCTGCCGCAACGGAACGCCCAAGTTGGGCGAGTGCCGGTAAATCCAACCCAGATCGCCCTCACGTTCCATCCCACCCGGATCGTCGTTGAACTCGCGCGCGACGGAGCGCATGTCCGCGCCCTCCACGATGCGCTTGTGGAGTGCATCGACGATTTTGCGCGCCTCCTCTTGCGTCCGATCCGTCGCTGGGTCCGCCCCCGCGGCGGTGTCGAAGCGCACGAGAATCGCGCGCAACCGAACGAAGCTGGGCGTCGCGAGCGCTGGATCCACGCCGTCGATCGCGACGCGCTTCAAGAGGTGCCAACCGATCGACGATTCGATCGGCGCGGAGACTTCACCGATCTTGATTCGGAAGGCCGCCTCCTTGAGCAGCGTGTCCCGCGGACCGCGCTCGTAGATTGCGAACTGACCAGCGCGCGCCGCCGAATCCCTGTCGGCCGAATGCTGCCGAGCGAGCTCTCCGAAATCGTCACCCTGTTCGAGCTGTTTCAGTAGCTCCACACAGCGGGTGCGGCCGGCCGCGCCGGGGTCCGCGACGTGGATCTGGAGGACGGCAGCGTAAGTCTCGACACGCTGGAGGACGTAGACGCCCGCCTTCGCCTCGAGTGGGTCGCTGATGTCACCGACCGCCGCCGAAGAGAGAAAGCGATCCAGCGGCGCCGAGAGCATCTCCGGCGCAAACGTCCCGAGGATCGCGCTCGCTCGCGGATCGCCGTTCTGCGAGTACTCGCGCGCGATCTCATCGAAGTCGGAACCTGCACGCAGCCGCAATACGAGCTCGCCCGCGAGCTTGATCGTCGCGGGCCGAGAGCGAGCGTTTTCCGGAGCGGACACGTCCAGCAGCAGGATGTGTTTCGCGGTGCGCAGCGGCGGTGGCGCCGCGTCGAGGTACAGCGGCTGCGTCAGGACCGACGTCTGGAGAAGTAATGCGGCCCACATAGGTGTCGCGAGTATAGCGCGCGGGCAATGTGCCCTCGGAATGCGAAGGCGGGCGACTACCGCGAAGGCGGGCGACTACGTGGAGTGCTCGCGCACGTGAGCGACGGTTTCCGCGAGCACGCGATCGAACGGAACCGGTCGCCAGCCAAGCTCGGAGCGCGCCTTGCTCGCATCGAAGCGCAACTCGAGTCCGAGCATGCGCAGCCCCTGCGGCGGTGTCACTTCCAGTGCGTGAATCCGATCGACAGCCCGCGCAGCACCGACGAGCACCGGCCAAAGCCACCGTGGAAACCGCCAACGCGCCGGCCGCACGCGCAGCTCGCGCGCGATCCTCTGGAACAGCTCGAGCGCGCTGACGCTCGACTCGACGAGCAGGTATCGCTCGCCGCGGCGACCGCGCTCGAGCGCGAGGAGAACGCCGGCGGCCGCGTCGTGCACGCCGACGACTCCGATGCTGCCGGGCGGAGCGAATCGCGGAGCCTTTCCATCGGCCATCCGACGGATGAATCGCACCGTATTCGACTGGCGCTCCACCGGCCCGAAGATCGCGCCGGGGTTGACGACGACCACGTCCAGCGATCGCGCGGCCTCGAGCACCAATGCTTCCGCGGCGCGCTTCGTGTCGACGTAGTCGACCCCGAGTGAGCCGTTGTTGAAGTCGGCGCGTTCGTCGATCGGTTCACCGCGCGTCGAGTGACCGACCGTCACGACCGAGCTGACGAACAGGAACCGAGCGATACCCGACGCGCTGGCCGCGTCGAGGAAATGACGCGTCCCATCGACGTTGACTTCACGAGCGAGCGCGCTGTCCCGAGACTTGTAGCTGATCAATGCCGCACTGTGCACGATGCGGGCGGGCTGTCGCCGCGCGCGTGCGCCTTGCACGAGCGCTTGCACGGAACGCTTCACCGACTCCGGATCGCGCAGATCGCCCTCGTGCCACACGAGCGGCAGTCGCTCGAGCGGTCCGCGGTCGGAATCGGCCCGCGAAAAGACGTGGACTTCGACGTCGCGCTCGACGAGCTGCTTTACGACCTCGCGCCCGAGGAAGCCCGTCGCACCCGTCACTAGAACGGGCCCCGGCGTTACGAGATCCTGGTCGGCGGTGCTCACGGCCGATGCTCGGGCAGCGAGACGCGCGCGATCGTGCCTGACCCGTTGGTCACGGGAACGAGCTCGATCCGTCCGCTCATCTCGTCGACGAGTCGTGCTGCGATCGCGAGCCCGAGCCCGGTTCCGTGCGTGCGCGTAGTGAAGTACGGCTCGAAGAGCCGCGCACGCACTTCTTCGGAGAGTCCCGCGCCGCTGTCCTCGATCTCGATCACGACGCTGCCGGCTCCGCCCGGCTCGACGCGGCAGGCGAGCTTTCCGCCGCTCTGCATCGCTTCGAGCGCGTTGGAAACGAGGTTGATCAGCACGCGGCGCAGCTCTCCACGGTCCACGAACACCTGCCCCTCTACTCCTCTGAGATCGACCTCGACGCCGAGCTCGCGTGCCCACGCCGCGTTGAGCGTCAGCACTTCCTCAAGCAGAGCACGCGGTTCGACGACTTGCGGCTCGGGCTTGCGCGTGCCCGCGAACGCCGAGAAGTCCGCCGCGATCGCGCGCATGTGCTCGACCTGGCGCCGAATCAGATCGATCGTGCGGTCGAAGATCGCGTCGTACTCGGGGCTCTTCTCGTCGCGCGCGCGGCGCAACAGATCCGCCGACAGGCGGATCGGCGTCAGCGGGTTCTTGATCTCGTGAGCGACCTGCCGGGCCATCTCCCGCCAAGCCGCGTCCTTCTCGGCCTTGATGAGCTTCACTCGGCTCTCTCCGAGTTCCTTCGTCATCTGGTTGAAGGCTTGCGCCAGATCGCCCAGCTCGTCGCGGCTCGCGACGTGGACGCGCGTCTCGAGATCGCCCGCGGCGACGCGCTTCGTGTGCTCTTGTAGCGCGAGGATCGGCCGCGTCGTGCGCCGTGCGATCAGCACGGTGCCGACGACGACGACGCACAGCTCGAGATCGCGAGCCAGCACAAGTCGCAGTTCCTCGCCAACATGAGCCACGAGCTGCGCACCCCGCTCAACGCCATCATCGGCTACACCGAGATGATGGCCGACGGCCTCTACGGCGACGTCGGCGACAAGGCGCAGGGCGTGCTCGAGCGGGTCCAGAGCAACGGCCGCCACCTGCTGGGCCTGATCAACGACGTGCTCGATCTCAGCAAGATCGAGGCGGGCCAGCTCGTCCTCACCCAGGAGGAGTACAGCGTCGCCGACATGGTGGCGACGGTGACCGCGGCCACCGAGTCGCT
>JANOFY010000175.1:0-4255 GCA_031413895.1 Planctomycetota bacterium
CGTCCCGGGCTGGGATTCGCTGAACTGGCTCGGGCTCGCGATCTTCGCGGGTGCCGCGGTCGCGCTGCTGCGTTTCAAGGTCGGCATGCTGCTGACGCTCGCGGTCAGCGCGGTGCTCGGAGCCCTCGTCGCGTGGATTCCGTGAGCCGCGCTCGAGCCTCGCACGCGTCGCTGCGGTGGGCTAGAGTGCGCCCCGACTCGCTCGGCCCAACGAACTCTCCACCATGACGCGAACACGCGCCTCGTTTTTCTTGCGCACGCTGGTGCTCGTCCTTGGCTTCGCCAGCGTTCAGAGCTGCTCCAATATCAAGGAGTTACTCGGTCTCGACAGCGGCGGCGGCGGTGGTGGCACGGTGCTCTTCTCGCCGTTCAACACGAGCCCCGGCGTCGCGAGCGACACGCCGACGCTGCTCAACGGAGACTGGATCGTGTTCCTCGCCAACGAGGCGACGAGCGGCTTCGACGGCACCGACTTCAACCAGGACGGCGACTTCGGCGACCAGATCGTGACCGTCATCAACATGCCGGGGCGGCGCGAGTCGATCCTCGACGTCGCGGGGCAGGAGATCGCGATCCTCGGCGACGACATCTACTTCGTGACCGACGAGGACCTCGACGACCGCGACTGGGATCTCGACGGATTCGCGAACCATCTCGTCCTGCTGCATTGGACCGAGACGACCGGCGTCGTGACGTTCGTCGCGACGCTCAACGCGGACGGCCGCACGGCGTTCATCACGGTCGGCAATCGGCTGTACTTCTGCCGCGATGTGGGCGGGCCGCTTTTCGCGCCGGACACAGGACTCGCGTTCGTGGACAGCACCGCGCCGATCGTGCCCGTCGTGATCCAGAACGCCGACGTTCCGAACTCGCTGCGGCCGCGGCTGATCACGGTCGACGAAGGCCTCCTGTTCCTCGGCCAGGACGAAACCGTGGAGCTGCGCGATCTCAATGGAGACGGCGATCAGCTCGATGAGTTCGTGCTGGCGCTGTTCGACACCACCGATCCGCTGGCGCGCGTGAAGTCGGTGGCGCTCGCCGTGCTCGACGAGCAGGTTCCCGTGCGCGCGATGAACCGCGCTCCGAGCGACTGGTTGGTCGGGTTCCTCGTGAACGAGGAAGCGCAAGCCGGCGCGAACTTCAACGACCCCACGCTCTTCACCGGCGCATGGCAGCCGCCGCAGTGCGTCGGCTTCGAAGACGCCGACACGGACGACAACGTGCTGCACTTCCTCGAGTTCGCCCTCTGGGATTCGTTTCCCGGTGCCAACCCGCCGGTCAACACCGGGCTCGCAGGTTCGCTGCGCGTGCTCGCCGTACCCGGTACGGGCGGCTCACCCGGCTACGTCGCGACGATCACGAGCGAGCTCGACGAGGGCACGTGCTCGCTCAATCTCGATCCGGACGAGGGCGCGGACACCGATCAAGACGACTTCGTGCTGCGCTGGGTCGAAGCGGTGCCCCTCGTGCTGCCGATCACCTCGACGACGGAGCTCGTCGCCGTGAACATCGCCGTTCCCGGCAACACGTTCGGTGTGAGCCAACTGGCCGGCCGTTTCCTGACCTCCATCGACGAAGCATCGGACAGCCGCGATCACGATGGGTTCCCAGAGGAGGACGTCACGATCCTCGCGAAGCTCGATCCGAACGACGGCCTGCAGTCCGAGTGGATCGTCGATCAGGCCGTGGGCGCCGACTTCTTCGTCGGGCCGACCTGGATGGACGAATCGGACGACCACACGCGCATCTTGATGGCGATGTCCGAAGCCGTGATGCGCGCGCCGCTGAACTCCGGCGACAACGATCTCCAGGACAGCATTCCCGCGATCGCGCGAGAGGACCCGAACAATCCCGGCGACATCGACTTCCCCGGACCCGCGTTCGCGACCGATCCGGTGTTCGCCGACATCGAATTCGGCGGCCCGTACGTGTTCTTCCGCGTGTCGGAATCGGCCGACTCGCACGACTACAACAACGACGGCGATCAGGAAGACATCCTCATCTTTCGCACGGACGTGGTCGGCCTGACGAACACGAATTTCGTGACGACGCTGATGAACAACGTCCAAGAGACGGACGCGCCACTAGGCCTCACGGGCGGGAGCAGCCTCGGCGCCGCATTCATCGCCAACGAGCGCGCGCAGAACACGGACTGGAACGGCGACGGCGACCGCGACGACTTCGTGCTGCGCTGGTTCCCGTACTGAGTCGTTGCGCCTCGGGAGCCGGCGCGCCGATCCTCGTGAGCCGAGTCAATTCTTGACGAACGCGCGACGTCGGGGCTCGACCCACCGATCGATCGCCGAGTCGAGCGCCGCGGATTCGAGTTGCGGATCACGGGTTCCGAGCAGCGCGGCCGCCCAAGCCGAGAGCGCGAACATGTCCGGCGGCTGCGGCCGCAGGCTCATCAGCGGCGCGAGGCACATCAGCGCGCGCGCAGGATCGCTCTGCGCCAGCCACGCTTCCGCGCGCGTCAACGCGGCCGCCGTCGAGAAGCGCCCGCCGACTGGCCCGAGCAACTCGATCGCTTCGCGCGGTTCGTTCTTGGCGAGCGCGAGGTTCGCGAGTCGCAGCCGCGGCGCCGCGCTCGTCGCGCCCGGATTGACGGGGATCGTGAAGCGTCCGCCGTCCATCGCGAGGCAGTCGCGATACGCCTGCTCGGCGGCATCGCGCGCACCGAGCGCTTCGAGCGCCGCGCCCTCGAGGAAGCGCAAGTTCGGATGCGGCTCGATGCAGCGCTGCGTCGCCGCGCGCACGGTGTCGAGCGCCGCCTGTGCTTCGCGATCCTCGAGCTGCAGCGTGGCGAGCACCGCCGCGAGTTGGATGGGGGAGGGTCGGAGCTTTTCCGACGCGCGCCGATCGAGCGCTTCCAAGAACGGCGCGAGGTGTCGTTCACCGATCGCGCGCGCGCGCGCCCGATCGCCAGAGCGCACGTACTCGAGCGCCAAGTACCCGGCCAGATCGCCGTCGTCGGGATCCTCGCTCAGCGCGAGCTCGAGCAGCCGCTTGTTGCGATCGCCCTTGTTCAGTGCGCGTCGCAGCTCCTTGACCTCGCCGTAGTGCGCAATGGGCGCATCCACCGGCCCGATGCGTCCACCAATGGTGCGCAGCGTCGCGTCGATGTCCTGGAACAACGTCTCGTGCACTCGCCGGCGATAGCGCAAACGCGCGTCGTTCTTGAAGAAGCGCGGAACCCACGCCGTTTCGTGCATCCGCCGCGCGCCGCCCACGACTTCGTCCAGCGGTGCATCGAGCGCGTCTGCATCGGAGAGCGGCAGCATTCCGATCGTCAGCGTCGTGTTGGAAGCCGCCGCCGCGAGCTTCGAGCCCGCTCCCGGCGCCAGCCGCTCGTCCGCGTCGAGGACGAGGATGTGCGTGCCGCGCGCAGCGTCGAGCGATACGTTGCGCGCGGCAGAGAAGTCGTCGCACCAAGGGAAGTGGAGGACACGTGCACCGGCCCGCTCCGCGAGCTGCACGGTCGCATCCGTGCTGCCGGTGTCGACGACGATGATCTCGTCGACGACGGGCCGCGCGCTCGCGAGGCACGCGGCGAGGAAGCGCTCCTCGTCGCGGACGATCATGCACAAGCTGATGCGCGGCACGCGCGGAGCCTACCATCGGGCGCAGGCCGCGCTAAGCTTCCGCGATGCCCGACGGAATGCCGTTCGCCCCCTCTTCGATTCTCGCCGTGTGCCTGGCATTCTTGGCGGCCGGCTGCGTGGCGACCTTGATCCTGGTCGCGAAGGCACGCCGCACGATCGGCGAGCCGATCGCGGTCGAGAGGCCAAGCAAGCGCGTGCGCCGGATGCTCCTCCTCGGCGCGCAAGCGATCGTGCTGACCGTCGTCGCCATCCAAGGCGACTTGCCGCTCGAGCTCGTGGTGCCGTGCATGCTGCTCGCCGCCGCGATCGTGATCCTCGCACCTGGATTCAAGGACGCCCTCTGCGGCGAGACCGGCGTGCAGCGCGGCTGGTACGCACGACGTTTCGAGAACCTCGAAGAGTGGCGGATGACAGGCGAGCACCTGCGCTTCCGCCTGTTCGGCGAATGGACCTCCGTGCCGCTCCCCGCCCCGGCGCAACCCAAGATCCGAGAGAAGCTGCTCCAGCTCTGCCCGACACGCGAGAGCCGCTTCAAGGACTGAGCAGGGCACGCGTCGCCCGCTGACCACAGGCACTGCGTGCTGCGAAGTACGGTGTCTGCTGCGAAGTACGGTGTCAGACACTTTTTTTCGCGGCGCGCGCAACGCGCGCCG
>JANOFY010000176.1:0-4746 GCA_031413895.1 Planctomycetota bacterium
TCGCACCGCAGCACGCACTATCCGTCGGAGCTCTCGGGCGGCGAGGAGCAGCGCACCGCGATCGCGCGCGCGCTCGTCCACCGCCCGCGCATCGTGCTCGCGGACGAGCCGACCGGGAACCTCGACTCGCGCTCGGGGCGCGCGGTGCTCGACCTCTTGGACGAGCTACGCGCCGTGGAGGGATCGGCGCTCGTTCTCGCGACGCATGATCGCGAGGTCGCGCGCCGCGCGGACCGCGTGATCGCGCTCGCGGACGGCCGCATCGCGTCCGCGTCCCTCGAGAGCGCGTGATGCTCCTCGCGGCGCTCTTCCTGCGGCCGATGCGTCGCGCGCCGCTGCGCTTCTCGGCGACGGTGCTCGGTGTCGCCGCGGGTGTCGCGGAACTCGTTGCGACGCTCGCCGCCGGACGCGCGGCTCTCGCATCGCTGCGCGAAGGCGTGGTCGAGATCGCGGGACGCTCGCGCCTCGAGATCACGTCGCCGGGCGGCGTCGACGAAGCGCTGCTTGGAACTCTGCGAACTGTCTCGCGCGACGCCGTGATCCTGCCGGTCGTCGAGGATCTCGTCCTCTGCCCCGCGCTCAATGACACACTGCGCCTCGTCGGAATCGACGCGCTCGTCGACGGTGACGCGCGCGCACTCGCGGCCCGGCGCGCGGCCCACATCGCCGACGGTGCCGCGCCGTCCGCCACGGGAGTCGACCCGGACGCCTGGCGCGACTTCCTCCGCGGCGAGGGAGCGTGGGTCCCGGCGCCGCTCGCGCGAACGCTGGGCCTTTCCATCGGCGACACGCTCGCGATCGAGATCCTCGCGCGACCTGTTGGCCTGCGCATCCTGGGAGAGTTCGAGCTCCCGGCCGAGGCGAGTGCGTTCGCGAGCACGGTCTGGATCGACGTCGCGCTGGCACAGGAGCTCGCGCACAAACAAGGGCGCTTGGATCGAATCGAGCTCGTGCCTCGATTGGGCGTGTCGCTCGAGCAACTGGAGAACGACGTCGCCGCACGCCTTCCGGCGGGCGTGCGCGTCGCAGAGCCGGCGGCGCGCCAGCGCGAGACCGCCGGCATGGTGCGCTCGCTCCAATTCAACCTGATCGCGCTCTCCGGAATCGCGGCGCTCGTCGGCGGCGTGCTCGTCGCTACCACGCTGGCGACCTCGGTCGTGGAGCGCCGCACGACGGTCGCGCTCTTGCGCTCGCTCGGCGCGTCGCCGGGCGCGATCGTGCGCGCGATCCTGATCGAAGCGGCGTGCATCGGCTGCCTCGGCGGCGTGCTCGGCGTCGCGGCGGGCTTCCTCGGCGCGCGCGCGATCGTGGCGAGCATGCGTGCCACGCTGTCCGCCGTCGTCGCTGGCGCTCCACCCACACCGATCCGATTCGATGGCGAGTTCGCACTCGCGGGATTCGCCTTGGCGATCGTGATCGCGCTGAGTGCCTCGGTCTTGCCGGTGCTGGAGGCGCTGCGCACGCCGCCGCTGCAGAACTTGAAACGCGAACGACCGGTCCCGCTGTCCGTCCGCGCGAGGATTCGCTCGCTCGTGGTCGCGATCGGCTTTGCGATCGCCGCCGCGCTGCTCGCTTCGCTTCCAGCCGTCGACGGTCTCCCGATCGCCGCCCTCGCGGCCGCGTTGTGCGTCCTCAGCGCGCTCTTCGCCTTGTGCGGTCCCGCTGTCGACCTCGTGGGTCGACTCGGATCGCGGGCCGCGGTGTGGACGCCGCTGCGTCTCGCGTGCGCGACGCTCTCCGCCGGTCGCAGGCGCGCGGCCTGGGCCGCAGGCGCCGTGGGCGTCGCACTGGCGCTGGCGATCTCGATCGCGACCATGGTGACGTCGTTTCGCACCGCCGTCGTGGAGTGGACCGAGCGCGGAGTGCGCGCCAGTCTCGCGATCCGGCCGCACACGGCGCAGAGTGGCGTGCCCATCGGACGCCTGCACCCGGACGTCCTCGAGATCGCGCGCACGCAGTTCGGAACGGAGGCCGTCGACGCGTTCCACACGACCGCAGCACGCGCGTTCGGTGAGTCCATTACGGTCGGCGGCTCGTCGTTCGAGATCGCGGCGCGACACACCGGGCTCACGTTCATCGATGCCGGAGACAAGCGAGCCCGAGACGGAGGTCTGGTCTTACTCGACGCGCTCCATCGGCGCGGCGCGGTCGTCAACGAAGCGTTCTCACGCCGCTTCGATCGCCGGGCGGGAGATCGCATCGACATCGAGGTCGGCGGCCAGTCACTCGAACGCGAGATCGTCGGCGTGTTCGTCGACTACGGCGAGAGTCGCGGCCTCGTGATCGTGGATCAAAGCGACTACGCGTCGGTCGTACCGCGCGACAGTCCGCGCCAGATCACCGTATTCCTCCCCCACGACGCCGACACACAACAGGCACGTCGCGAGCTCTTGGCCACGCTCGACGGCCGCTTCGCGGTCGACGTGCTCGACAGTCAAGAGATCCGCGGCTACGTCATGGACGTGTTCGAGAACACGTTCGCAATCACGCGCGCGCTTCAACTGGTCGCATCCATCGTCGCGGTGCTCGCGGTGTCGAGCGTGCTCTTCGCGCTCGTGTCGGAACGCCGCGCCGAGCTCGCCCTCCTCTCCGCGATCGGAGCGAGCCGCTGGCAGGTCGGAGCGTCGGTCTGCCTGCAAGCCGGAGGGCTCGGCGCGATCGGAGCGATCGGCGGCGCGCTGGCCGGACTGTGGATCGGTTTCCTGCTCGTGACCGTAGTGCAGCCGCAGTCGTTCCACTGGACGCTCGAGTTCGCGGCACCGTGGAATGCCATCGTCACGACGCCCGTCGCCGTCGTGGTCGCGTGCATCGCAGCGGGACTCTGGCCCGCGGTGCGCGCGACGAGAGCCAGCCTCTACGCTGACCTACGCGAGGACGGATGAACGCCCGCATTCGGAAGACTCTGCGGTACGCGGGCACGATCTCGTGCGCGCTGCTCCTTGCATCGGGCGCTGATTGGAAGCGCATCCAAGCCCCGCACGCGTTCGAGTGGCCGCGCGATCATGGCGCGCACCCGAGCTACCGCACCGAATGGTGGTACGCGACCGGCGAGCTGCGATCGAAGGAAGGTCGTCGCTTCGGATACCAGCTCACGCTCTTTCGCCAGGGGCTCGAACGCGCGAACCCGTCCGTCGATCGATCGCGACTGCGAGCTGACGACGTGCTCGCGGCGCACCTCGCGATCGTCGACGTCGACTCCGGTCGCCTGCACGCAGCCGAACGTGTGCGGCGCGCGGCGGCGGGTCTCGCGGCGACGCGAGAAGGTGATCTCGACGCGTGGATCGAAGACTGGTCGATGGCGCGTCTAGGTGAAAACCGCGTGAAGCTCACGGCGTTCGATCGTGAGCACGCGATCGGACTGGCGCTCGAACTCGACGCGACGAAACCGCTCGTGTTGCACGGCCGGGAAGGCGTGTCGCAGAAGGGAACGGAACCCGGCAACGCGTCGGCGTACATGAGCTGGACCCGCCTTCGTTCGATCGGGACGATCACGTTCGAAGGACAAGCACTCGCAGTGGAAGGCGAATCGTGGTTCGACCACGAATGGGGCACGAGCCAACTCGGACGAGGAGTGACGGGCTGGGATTGGTTCGGACTGCGCTTGTCGGACGGCCGCGAGCTGATGCTGTACCGTTTGCGAGACGAACACGGAGGCGCCACCACGTCGTCGTCGGCGACGCTCGTCGAGCGCGATGGTTCGGCCCGATTTATCGCGAGCACGGACTTCGAGCTCGCGGTACTCGAGCACTGGGGCGATGCTCCCTCCGGCGCGCGCTACCCGTCGCGTTGGAAGCTGCGCCTCCCGACCTTGGACCTCGAGCTCGAGATCACGCCGCAGGTTGCGAACTGCGAGATCGACGGCCGCGGATCGACGGGGATCACGTACTGGGAAGGCCCCGTGACGGTGACAGGATCGGTACGCGGGAGTGGCTACGCCGAGCTCACGGGATACGCCGGATCACTCGCGGAGCGGTTCTGATGTCCGAGTCACGCGCGCTGCCCTATTCGAGCGCAGGCCTGCCCGGCATCGGCGGAGCGCTGCGACGCGAGCCCGCTCACTTCGAAGTGAGCGAGCTCCCGCTCTACGAACCGACCGGCGCAGGCTCGCACGTCTACGTCACGCTGACACGCGAAGGGCGCACGACGAACGAGATCGCGCGCGATCTCGCGCGTCTCTTCGACATCTCGGATCGCGACATCGGTTACGCGGGAATGAAGGACAAGTTCGCGCGCACGACGCAGACGTTTTCGCTGCCCCTCGCTACCGCCGAACCGCGCGACGTCGCGAAACGCGTCGCCGGTAAGCTCGGAGTGGAGGTCCACTCGGCCGCGCGGCACGTGAACAAACTCAGGCGCGGGCATCTCGCCGGGAACCGCTTTCGGATCCTTGTCTCGGACGTCGCGACGGATGCGCACGAGCAGGCGCTCGCCATCGCCGCCGTACTCGCGGAACGCGGCGTCCCGAACTACTTCGGAGCGCAGCGCGGCGGCGACCGCGGCCGCAATGCCGCGCGCGGGCGTGATCTGCTCGTCGATTCAAGCGATCGACGCGGCGCGCAGCGCTCCTGGGCTGGCCGGCTGCTCGTGTCGGCGTACCAATCGGCGCTGTTCAACGAGTGGCTCGCGGAGCGAATGCACCGCGGCTGGTTCGCGCGGCTCCTCGAAGGCGATGTCGCGAAGCGTCGCGCCGACGGCGCGATCTTCGACGTCCGCGACGCGGCCCTCGAGCAAGTCCGCTTCGACACG
>JANOFY010000177.1:0-24803 GCA_031413895.1 Planctomycetota bacterium
CGCGTCGATGAAACCCGGCGTGAGCCTCTTGCCGCCGAGATCTCGCTCGCGGACGCGCAAGCTCGAGGGAAGTTCGAGCCGATCTTTGCCGATCCAGCCGATCTTTCCGCCCGCGATCAGAACGTTCTGTCGTCCGAGCGAGCGCGGTGCATAGACGTCAGCGTTCGTGAGGAGCTCGAGCACGGGCGGCGGATTCTAGCGACCGGACCGCTCACGAAGTCGCCATCACTCCCAGGAAATGCGCGCGGACACGCGTCCGTTTCTTGCCTCGGACACGGCAGGAGAAGGCCGCTAGCGGGCGACGCTCCCGGATCCGAAAGACGCTTTCACCGACGGACGCACGAGCACCAGGATCGTGAACACGCCGAGCACCGTGCCGAACGGCATGAACATGCAAGCGATGCCGGCGAGAACGAGGCAGTACGTGTAGTGCCGCCGCCGCCTCAGGAAGCGACCGGCGAACGCAAGGCACGCGGCGAAGGCCAGTCCGCACACGATCCACGCGAGGGCGAACAGCACGAAGAACCAGCCCACGAACTCATCCGCGTGCGTGTCCGGCCTCCGAGGATTGTCGAATGCCCCGGTGACGAGGGCCAATCCGAAGACGAGATGAATCACAGGAAACAGCGAGAAGAGCGCCGCGATGCCGGCCACGGTGTAATGAAACAGCGACAACAGGCGCAGGTGCTCGGCATCGTCTTGCGGCGTGGTCATGGTTCGCTCACAACCCTAGGCTTCGAAGCGCAACCTGGCAAAGGCCGTGCTGCGCGGGGGCCACAGCGGTTTCTTTCCCGGCTACCTGACCGAGATGCGGTACTTCGTCGACCACGGCTTCTGCATCGCGGTCCAGGTCAACACGAGCGATGGCCGAACGCTCGGCAAACCTCTGGGTGAGATCGCGCAGGACCTCGCTCGAATCGTCCTCGCCGCGAAACCGGAATAGTTCGGCACAATTCGGATTCCCGCCAACACACCGCCCTAGCGCGGTGTGTTCCATGCACAAGTCATGGCCGCCGATCCGATTCCGATCCGTACCGAGGAGCTCTTGGCGCACGCCGGATGGCTGCGCGCCTTGGCGCGGAGCCTCGTCGCCGATCCAGCGACGGCCGACGATCTCGTCCAAGACACGTGGGTTGCGGCTCTACGACACCCACCGGATCAGGGTCGTCCGCTCCGGCCGTGGCTCGCTCGCGTCGTGCAGAACCTGGCGCGCAATCGGCGGCGCGGCGACGTGCGGCGCGGTGAGCGTGAAACCGTGGAGCGCCCGGCCGGCGAAGTGATCTCGCCCGACAAGATCGCGGCCGAGGTCGAAGCGCAGCGCATGCTCGCCGACGCCGTGCTCGCGCTCGACGAACCGCTGCGCACCACCATCGTGCTGCGCTACTTCCGCGGCATGAATGCGAGCGAGATCGCCGCGGCGCAGCACGTCCCCGCCGGAACCGTTCGTTGGCGCCTGAAGCGCGCGATCGAGCTCCTCCGCGTCGATCTCGATGGACGCTTCGGCGGTCGCCGAGAGTCGTGGTGCGTCGCGCTCACGGCGCTCGTGCCGCGTGAAGGCGCAACGCTCGCGACGTCGACTGCAACGCTGAGCTCCGCCACGACAGGAGTCTGGATCATGAGCACTTCGACCAAGATCGGCATCGCGGCCGCGCTCGCACTCTGCGTCGGTGTCGCAACGTGGAAGCTCGCCAGCGGCGAGGAGCCGCGCACGCTTCACATGGACGATATGGGCTACGCGATCGAAGAACCGCGCCTCTCGGCGCCGATCGACGCCGTAGCGACGTCGCCCACGCGCGAGACGCTCGTGACAACTCCTCCGACGGCGGAGAAGACGACGGGCGATGCAGAACAGCTCACGCCTCTCGAAGCGCGAGACGGCTGCATCGTTGGACGCGTGTTCGACTCACAACGGCGACCGCTCGCAAACGTCGAGCTCGCGGCGATCCCCACCGACGTCGAAGAACCGGGGCTGATCGCCCGCAACCGACGGACGAACGAACCATCGCGCGCGAAATCGAGCGCAGACGGCGTCTTCTCGTTGCAGGTTGCGTCGGCAACACCGTGCGCCGTCGTTGCGGAGATGCAAGGCTTCGCGCCGCGCGCCGTGTCTCCCTGTTTCGCGGGACAGGTGATCGAGATCGTGCTCACGGATGGTGCGACCATGAACGTCCGCGTGGTGTCGCGTCAGGCGAGCGCGCGCGGATCGATCGACACGCCGATCGCAGGCGCCTTCGTCCAAGCGTGGGCCACCGCGGAAGCCCAGCCGAGCAGTTATTGGTGGGGCACGACGAGCTCGAATGCGCAGGGCGAAGCCGTCTTGCACGGTCTTCCCCACGGACCGATTCGCATCGAAGCCAGGATGCTGGGCTTCGTTCCGAGCGACATCCGCATCGAGTCGCCCGGCACGGGCCCGATGAACTGCGAGCTCGCGCTCCCCGTTTCGAGCGCCCTCGAGGGCGTCGTCATCGATCGCAAGACCCGGCTTCCGATCCCAACCGCGAGCGTCGCCGTCAACGGCATGACCGGCGTCGTCGCGGATTCGAACGGCCGCTATCGACTCGCTGCGTTCTCGGCGGGGACGTGGACGCACAGCGTGGGCTCATCCGCCGGTGGATACGCTCCATCGTTCACCTACATCGACTTCGCGGAGAGCGGCATCACGAAGCGGCACGACTTCGAGCTCGAACCCGCGCAGCGAGTTCGTGGGCGCGTCGTCGAATACACCGGCGCGCCAATCGCGGGTGCGAGCGTCTCCTACAGCGCGCGGATTCGGACAGAACCCTTCCTCGGCGAGACGCACCGAGGCGTTAGCGAATCGAGCGCAGACGGCTCGTTCGAACTGCGCGACTTGCACCCGGACACCGGCTACCGCGTGGTCGTCTTCGCTCCGGACCACGGTGCACGTGTGTTCAGCATCGATCCACTGGCCGCCGGAAGCATTACGACGGACATCGGCGACATCGAGTTGTCGCCACCGAGCTCGATCGCCGGTCTCGTCGAAGGACCGAAGCTCCACGACGGATCGCACATCGTCCGCTTGCACGCGGACGGAGGCCCCGACGACGGACGTTCGCGCATCGGCAGCACGCGCCCGGATCCGCGCGGTCGATTCGTCTTCGACGACCTCGGCGCCGGTCGTTATCGAGTCGAGCTCGTGCAGCGTACGACCACGGGTACGGGGAAAGAGGAGCGTGTCATCGCGTCCCGAACGATCGAGCTACTAGCCGGCGAAACGAAGCACGACATCGTCCTGCGCGCCTCGAGTTCCGAGATTCGGGGCCGCGTGGTCGGCCCGGACGGCGCAGCGCTCGGCGACTGTCGTGTGCTCCTCTTCGGTCCAGCGTCCACGTCCGAACACGTCGCATCCACGTACACCGCGGTCGACGGCCGCTTCCAACTGCCGATCGACGCCGACGGTCCGCTGCGCCTTCTCGTCGACGACCCGCGGCTCTTTC
Organism: Planctomycetota bacterium; assembly: GCA_031413895.1. Lineage (GTDB taxonomy): Bacteria > Planctomycetota > UBA1135 > UBA1135 > JANLUN01. The sequence goes on from JANOFY010000177.1 coordinate 3,456, forward strand.
ACGACTCGAAGTCGCTCGACGAGATCCACGCTGGCGGCGAAGAGCTCCTCATCACGCTCGAACTCTTCCGGTCGAGCTTCACGGTTCGCGGCCGGGTCATCGACCTTGCCGGCAAGCCGCCCGAGCGCGTCTTCGTCGCTTTCACCGACACGACGACCAAGCAGCGGCTGGCTCGCGTAGCGATGCCCGATGAGACCGGGCGATTCGAGATGAAGGACCTGCGCGACGTCGCCTACGACCTCGAGCTCGTCGACTTCGGCAACCTCTACAAGCCGGTGAAGGTGGCGAACGTGCGGCCCTCGCACGAAGACGTCGTGCTCCAGATCGAGCGCAGGGAGTAGCATCTTCCGCTGCCTTGCAGCTGGCCCTTTTCGACCTCGACAACACGCTCCTCGACGGCGACAGCGATCTCGAGTGGGGCGAGCTCCTCGCGGCGGAAGGCGCGGCGGATCTCGAGCGCACGCGCGAGTTTCACGCCGACTACCACGCGGGAACGCTCGACATCGATCAGTTCCTGCGCTTCCAGCTGGAGCCGCTAGCGCGCGAACCGATGCCGCGGCTCCTCGCGTGGCGCGAGCGTTTCCTCGCCGAGCGCATCCTGCCGCGCATTCCCCGCCGCTCGCGGGAGATCGTTGCCGAACATCGCGACCTCGGCCACACGCTCGTCATGATCACCGCGACGAACGATTTTCTGACGCGGCCGATTGCCGACGCGCTGTCGATCGAGCACTTGATCGCCACCCGTGCGGAGCGACAGAACGGCCGCTTCACCGGCCGCGTCGACGGGCGACCGTGCTTTCGCGAGGGGAAGATCGCCCGGCTCGCGGAATGGCTCGAGGCTCAACGCTGCACGATGTCCGACGTGCGCGAGAGTTGGTTCTACTCGGACTCGCACAACGATCTGCCGCTCTTGCTCCTCGTCGATCATCCGATCGCCGTCGATCCCGACCCGGCGCTCCGCAGCGTCGCTGTGCGCGAGCGCTGGCGGATCATCGAGCGCGAAACTCGCGAGTGAGTCGCGCTCAGAGCGACATCCCGTACTCGTCGCCACCGATCGGATAGCGCGGTCCCGTCGGCGGACCGAAGCTCTCCTTCCATGGATCCGGGCGAGCGATCGGGCGCACGACCTCGCGACTGACCGCGATCGCGGCGTTGTAGCGTGCGCCGCGGAGCACGACGCGCCACACGAGCACGATCTGTCCGATCACGAGCAGGAGCCCGACGCCGTAGAGATCCGGATGGCTTGCGAACCGGCCCTCCACGTTGCGCGCGAGGATGCCGGCCGCGACGACGAAGACCGCTTCGACCACGAAGAGTCCGGCCATTGGACCGAGCGTGCGCAACGGATGGCGCACGAGCGTGAGCCACGTACAGACTCCCGCCCACACGGCGGACGACGTGTCGTGCAACGCGAGACGCGTGCGCGTGAAGTCACCCCACGTGAGCACGAGCGCAAAGCCGAGCGCGTAGAGACCGTGTTGAATCCAGCGCAGCCAGATGACCGTGCTCTCGGACGAGAGCGTTTCCAGCTTGTCGACGTCGGCGTGCGGCACGTTCATCCACCACTTGAGCACGAGCCGGTCCCATGCCGGTCCGTAGACGACCCAACTCACGAGCGCGAGCACCGCGATCGCGAAGAGCATCACGCGAAAAAACCGCCAGAAGTAACGCGCGCCTCCGAGGAAGAAGCGTTGCAACGAATGGCCGTGCGTGCGCTCGAGGAACACTTGCAGCCAGCCTCCCGCGCAAAAGCACCCGATGAGCATCGCCAGCACGGCGAGCACTGCACCGAGTTCGCCCGTCGAACCGTCGAGGAGATCCATCGAGCGGCGTTGGTCGAGGCGAAACACGGTGTCGAGGTTCGCGACGAGGCTGCCGGGCTCGTACCGATGCGCGATCGCGCGGCTCATCCACGCGTGAAACATCGCGGCCGGCGCGATCGCGAGCAGCGCTTCGAGAGCCCACACGACGAGCCACACGGGCGGACGTCCGAGCGTGATGCGCAGGGCATCGAGGACGATCCACCGCCGCCGCGGCATTGCGTCGCCGTCTCGATCCAGCACACCGACCCGCTCCAGAGCGTCACCCACCGAGTCCTCCGTACCAGTGAAGGAGGTGCGAGAGCTGCGTGAAGACGCGCTCGCTCCAGCGCAGCGGCGCGACCTCGTCGCGCTTCTCGTGCCACTCGTTGTTCGACATGTCGCGGTCGAACGAATAGAGCCGGTCGGGATCGACGGCGGCCGAGACGAGCTTCTTCGTCATCGGCTCGCGCCCCGACAGCGGCTTCCACCATGTCGACCGCGCTTGTTCTTCGCGCGACCAGATCAGGCTCTCGCTGGTACCGTCGTCGTACTCGAGGGCCAGCTTCAGCGGCAGCATCAACGATCCCTTGCGCCGCACGACGACGTCGATGCGCCACGGCTTCTTCTTGTCCGATGACTTCGACGCAGTGAACGTCTCGTTCGATTCGCCATTCGAAGCGCGAGCTTCGTTCTTGTCCGTGTCATCGGCATCGTCGAGCTTCTCCGTCGCGTCCGTGGCGTCCTTCTCGCGCTCGACCCGCTCGAACACGCCTTCCGCGTTCTGCACGTAACCAGCCAACGGATCGACGGCCTTCTGATCGACCTCGAGCTGCCAATCGACGGTGGCCGTGCTCTCGAACGCCTGCTCGAAGTACCAACCGACGTCGATCCCCGCGCCCGTGTTGAACGTCTCGTAGAAGTCGTCCGGATAGGGATGCGCGTAGCGCCACGTCTCCGCGTACTGGCGCATCCCCTTCATGAAGTGGTCGAACCCGACAAGGCCGCACAGCGAGCGCAGCGCGACCGACGGACGCGCGTAGCTGTTCTGCCGGTAGCTCGCGCGGTCGACGTAGCGCCAACCCGGCGTGTTCACCGGATCGCTGTCGGGGTCGGCGAGATATCCCGTGCGCTCGGTCCAGCGCGGATCGTCGCGCATGCGTCCGAACGAGAGCATCGGAACCTGTCGCCACCAGTCGACGAAGCCCGAGCTCTTGACCGGCTCGAGCGTGATGCCGCGCGGCAAGGACCAGCGCCTCAGAGCGATCGCGTCCGCGAACGCGCTGCCACCGGGCTCACGCGCGAGCGGCACTCCATCGAACGGAATGCTCGCGAAGTCGGTCGTGCGATGGCGCAGACCGTAGCGACGGATCAGCGCCTCGTTCTGCGTGTACGTGTTGAACCCCTCGTCCATCCACGCCGCTTCGAACTCGTTGTTGCCGACGAGCCCGTACCAGAATTGATGGCCGCACTCGTGCACGGTCACGCTTTCGGGCGAGAACATCGACGTCCACGTGAACTTGCGCGAACCTGCAGTGAAGAGCGTCGGATACTCCATCCCGCCCGCCGCGCCGCCGCCCCAAGCTGGATCGACGACGGTGATGTGCTCGTACGGGTACTCGCCGAACCACAGACTGTAGAAGAAGAGCGCGGTGCACGTCGCATCGAAGTGTCGCGCACCTTGATCGGCGTGCTCGGGCTGCAAGAGCACCGTGACGTCGACGTCGCGCACGCGCAGGTCCTCCGCGGGGCGCTCGAGCGCCGTCGCAACGCGCGCCACCTCGCCCGCGAAACGCGCCGCCCATTCGTCGTAATGAAACGTCGCCGAGTACTTCACGTAGTCCGGATCACCCGTCCACGTGAAGTCGTGCACGAGCGGCAGCTTGCCGGTCTTGTCACGCCGCTCGCGGTCCTTCTCGGACGGCGCCATGAACCGCGCGATGACACGCCCATCGACGACGCGCGACGGTTCCGACTGCACGCCGCTGGCGCCGATCTTGCCCTCGTATTCGGCGGGCAAGTCGAGCGTCACGTCGTACGTGCCGTAATCCGAGAAGAACTCCGTGCTGGCGTGGAACTGGTGACAGTTCCAACCGTTGCCGGTCTCGTACACGCCGAGCTTCGGGAACCACTGCGCGATCAGGAGGAAGTCGTCCTTGAAACCCGTGCGCCGGCGGACGCGCGGGATCTTGGCTTCCCAAGTGATGCGTGCCTCGACGATCGTTCCTGTTTTCGCGAGCTTCCCGAGCGGCACGCTGAACACGGTGCGATCCTCGCTTCGGTCGTCGTCGGGCTGGCGGTAGTGGATGCGCTTCGTCACATCCTCGCCGTCGACTTCGATCGAGAGCACGCGCTGCCAACCCCAGTCGTTCTCGATCGCGACGCCGCGCAGCTCACCGCGCGCCTCGTGCATCACCGTCGAACGGTTGTTCGCGAACGCGTTCCAATACAAGTGGAACCACAAGTCGTGGACGTCGTCGCGGCTCTTGTTGTGCCAGCGGATCGTCTCGGTCCCCGACAGGGTCATCGTCGCGGCATCGAGCCGCGCTTCGATCCGGTAGTCCGCGCGGCACGGCGGCTCGCCGACCGACTGCGCATTGGTTGCGCTCGCTCCGACCCACAGGGCGACGAGCGCGAAGCCAATCTGCACGAGTCGCAGGGGTCCGGTGGCGTGGAGCATGGCGCTCGATGATGCGGAGGCTGCCCGGTGGCGGCAAGCGACGCTGGATCTAACCCCCGGTGTAATGAAGGATTGAGGCCGACGCAGTCCCTCGATCCCCCTCTGCGACGCGCTGGCGTGGGGTGCTGCGGCACGGTCGATCGGACGGCGGGAGAACCCACTAATACCCGCTGGGCGATCTGCCGATAACCCTCCTGGAAAAGATTCACCTCCTCAAGGAGGATCGACATGGAAATTCATCATCAGTCGGTGCCGGAGCCTCGGCCTTCACAGGGGTCCAAGGACTGGCCGCGCATCGACGTCACTCGCGGCAACCGCGCCGCCATTCAACGAGCCACCGAGAAGGTGCTCGAAGAACAGCACGCGGCGACGAGGGGCATCGATCGCGAGTCCGCGACGGAAGCGGCGGCGCGCGCAAGCCCTTCGAAGGATGCCGCGCGAGCGGCTGCCGAAGAGTCGAGCGCCGGCGGCGACCGTCTCGAGCTCTCGCAGGAAGCTCAGCGCCTCGCCGAGCAAGTCAACCTGGGGAGCGAGCCCACGGAAGCGGAGCTCGCACGTGTGCGCGAGCTGCGCGCGCAGTACGAGAGCGGCGAGCTCAACACGTACGAGCGCGTAGAGCGAGCGGCCAAGCGCATGCTCGGCGCTTCCTGATCCACGAACACGCGAACCGGCGACTTGACGCCACCGTGAAACGCGGGGCACCAGGGCGGACGGTTTCGCACATATTTCACGCGCACGCTGTGCGCGGCACGCGCGCCGGGCGGACTAGTTGCGCTGCGCGCCCGACGGCAGGACGAGTTCGAGGATCGACTCCGCGACGCGCTCCGCCGTCTCGAACAAGCCGGCTGGATCGAGCTTGGCCCAGGCCGCGTCCTCACCGCCAGCGGCGAGCTCGGCCCACAACGGGAGGGTCTTCCACAGCGGCGTCTTCACGCCGCCCGGGGCGATGAAATGAACGCGCACGCCCGACCCGGCCACTTCGCATTCTTTCGCGGCCACCTTCGACAGTTGGATCACGCCCGCTTTGCTCGCGGCGTACGCGCTCGCGCCCGGGTACACGTCCATCCCCGACTGAGATGCAACGTTGACGATCACACCGCCGCCGTGGCCGCTCATCATCCGGATCGCTTCGCGCGTGCCGAGGAAGACGCCGTCGAGGTTCACCGCGTGCACTCGCCGCCATTCGTCGAAGCTCGTCTCCCTCACGTCGCCCGCGAACGAGACCCCCGCGTTGTTGACGAGCACGCGCACGCGACCGGAACGCTTCGCCATGCCTTCGAGCGTTGACTTCCACGAGGCTTCGCACCGCACGTCGAGCGCGTGAGCGTGGGCCTCGCCACCCGCGGCGCGGATCTCCTCCGTCACGCGCTGCGCGGCTTCGTAGTCGATGTCGGCCACCGCGACGCACGCACCTTCGCGCGCGAGGAGCTTCGCCGTCGCTTCACCGATTCCCGATCCGCCTCCGGTGACCAGCGCCAACTGGTCGTTCAATCGTCGCAGTCCGTCCGCTCGCTTGGGTTCCCGTAGCTCGCTCATCCTGGGTGTTTCCGGGCCGCAACTCCGATTTCGCCTGCAGCCTTCTTCGTTGGTTCCGCCGCGAACGCAACCAGCGGGCCAACACGTTTGGCACACGTGCGCGGCCTTCGTGCTGCCGTGGGCGAAACACACCGACGCGCAGCGTTCGCCGGGTGGAACACGCGCACGCTCGGCGAACGCACGCTCGCCAACGCACACGCTCGACAGAAAAAGGCGGCGCTCGTCGTTCCTACCCCGACGAGCGCCGCGCGCAGTTCTCCGGCCATTGTCGATCGATGCGTGCCTAGCTCAGTCCTCTGAACGCTGCGACCTTTTCAGCCACAGGGAGTGCGGTGTGGGTTTCGCGATCTCTTGCTCGACGTCGGTCTGCACGCGCGAGCGCCAACCGGTCGTTGCGCTACTGTCCGGGGGGGGTTGTTGTTTCCGAAGAACGCTCACCGCCAGATAGAGGACGGCCTCGCTCAGCGACTTCCGATCGCGAGGCGCCACAGCACCGAGTACCCCGCGCAGGTCCATGACCGTGAGCTTCTCGCCGAGCTTCACGGCAGCGATCGCGGCTTGCTGTCCCGCGAACCCGCTCCCAAAGCTCGTGATCTCGTAGGCGTGATCGTTCATGTGCGTTCCTCCGGTAGTTGCCATGGGCGGTGGTTGCCGAGCGGACCGTGGTTGCGGCGATCAGCTACGCAACGGATGGACCAAACCCGGCTCGGCCCTGGAAACCACTTCGCGCACTGCGAATGAACCGCCCGCGGAACACCTCGATCGCGAGTGTTCCGGCGCTGCAACACCCGCTCGAGGACGGCGCGCGTGCCGACCTCGCCGGCCACGCAGCTATCATGGTCCCGCTCTTGCACCAGAGCGGCCTCACATGTCGGAACGACCGAGTCAGCTTCGGCACAACCTGCAACGGGAGGCCGCATGCCTTGAGCTGGCCGATGCGCTCTCACATCTCGTCGTGCTGATTCAACATGGACGCGTGGTCCACGTGAACCCGGCCGGCTGCCAGCTGCTCGGCCAGGCACGCGAACAGTTCGTCGGGCGCGACTACTGGGACTTCGTCCCCGCGATCGACAAGGAGTCGATCGAGCGACGCGAGCGCGCGCGACGGCCTGCGACGGAGGCTCCGCGGCGCTTTGTCGAATGCGTGCGCAACGGCCAGGGCCACGAGGTGTGGATCGATTACTCGGTGGACGACATCCAGCTCGACGGCACGCCGTCGACGATCGTCACCGGCCGCGACGTGACCGAACAGAAGCACGCCGAGGAGGCACTGCGCGCCAGCGAGCAGCGATTCCGAAGCCTGTACACGCAAGCGCCGCTGATGATGACCGTCATCGGGGCGGACGGACGCTTCCGCGAGGTCAGCAACTATTGGCTCACGCGCATGGGCTACGAGCGCCACGAAGCCATCGGTCGCGAGGCGCACGAGTTCATCACGCCCGAGTCACACAAGCGCCTGCTCGAGGAAGCCGACCAAGCTGTGCTCGCCGGCGGGCGCGTCGTGCGCAGCACACCGCTCGTCGCCATCCGCAAGGACGGAACGACGGTCGATCTCTTGACCACGTGCATGATCGAGATGGACGACTGCGGACAGTTCCTCGGCGTCGTTACGGTCGGCATGGACGTTTCGCACATCCGCCGCACAGAGGAAGCGATCCGCGAGAGCGAAGCGCGCTACCACGCGCTCGTCGAGTACGCACCCGAAGCGATCGCGGTGATGGACGTCGCGAGCGGCACGTTCATCGACGTGAACACTGCGGCTGAGCGGCTGTTCGGATACTCGCGCGAACAGATCCTCGGGAGCAGCCCGTTGCGCTTCTGCGCGGAGACGCAGCCCGACGGTACGCCGTCGACGGTCGCCGTGACGCAACACATCGAGCAAGTACTCGCGGGCGAGACGCCGCGCTACGTGTTCCTCGCTCACCATTCGACGGGGCGCGAGATCTTGATCGAGGTTCGATCGGCGCGCTTGCCGACCAAGGGTCGCGAGCTCATTCGCTCCTCGATCACGGACATCACCGAGCTCAAGGCCCTGCAGGAACGAGTCCGTCACGACGATCGCATGGCGGCGATCGGCGTCCTCGCCGCGGGCGTGGCCCACGAAGTCGGGAATCCGCTGCTGGCGCTTTCGATGGCCGTGCAGAGCCTGGAGCGCCGTCTAACGGACGAGTACGCGCAGAAGAAACTCAGCTTGATCTCGGAGCACATCGACCGCATCTCGAGGATCGTGCGCCAGATGAGCGACTTGGCGCGCCGGCGTCACTCGAAGAGGCTCGACTGCGACATCAATCGCGTCGTGGCGCGCTCGCTCGAGATCATCCGGTACGACCAACGCGCCAAGGAAGTGAAGATCCGATTGGAGCCGGCCGCGGACTTGCCGTTCGTCTTCGCGATCGAGGACCAACTCATGCAAGTGTGCCTCAACTTGGGATTGAACGCGCTCGACGCGGTCGCGGCGAATCCGCCAATGCAACCGAAGTGCATCGAGATCCGTTCGGCACGCATCGAACGCGACGGACGTGAGTTCGTCCGAGTGAGCTTCGCGGACACCGGATCGGGCATCCCGGAATCCGCGCGTTCGCGCGTCTTCCAACCGTTCTTCACGACCAAGCCGCCTGGCATGGGAACGGGACTCGGCCTCTCGGTCAGCTACCGCATCATCGAAGAGCACGGAGGCGCGCTCGACTTCGAGTGTGCCGACGTCGGCCGAACCGAGTTCTTCTTCGATCTGCCCGTCGCGATGACCAATGCACCTGGGACTTCAAAAGCACACGAATGAAGCTACGCGTCTTGGTCGTCGACGATGAACCCGCGATCCGCGCGGAGCTCGAGGAGTGGCTGCAAGAGTCCGGCTTCGATACGCGCTCCGCGCCCGATGGCAAGGCGGCCGCCGAGCTCGCGTTGTCGGATTCGTTCGACATCTGCCTCAGCGACATCCGCATGCCGTCGATGAGCGGCGTCGAGCTCTTGAAACGACTCGGCGAAACGAGCCCTGAAACGGCTGTGATCTTGATGACGGCGTACGCCGGGTTGGAGACGGCGCTGGACGCGCTTCGATTCGGGGCGACCGACTATCTCCTGAAGCCCTTCAAACACGACGAGCTGCTCGCCAAGTTGCGCCGCATCGCCGAACACCGGCGACTCGTGCTCGAGAACCGCAACCTGCGGCGCACGGTCGAGGCCGCTCGGCCGGACGGCAAGACGCAGATGATCGGCCAGAGCGCAGCGATGAAGCACGTGCTCGCGACGGTCGATCGAGTCGCGTCGCTGCCGACGCGCGTCATGATCACGGGTGAGAGCGGAACGGGCAAAGAGCTCGTCGCAAGCGCGCTGCACGATCGCGGAGCGCGCGCAAAGCACCCATTCGTGCCGATCAACTGCGCGGCGATTCCGGAGGCGTTGCTCGAGAGCGAACTCTTCGGTCACGTGAAGGGCGCGTTCACCGGCGCCGTGGAGAACAAGGAAGGGCTGCTCAAGACGGCTGGTGACGGCACCCTATTTCTCGACGAGCTCGGCGAGATGCCGCTCTCGATCCAGGCGAAGCTCCTGCGCGCGCTCGAGACGAACGAGATTCAACCGGTCGGATCGACGCGCCGCATTTTGATCGGAGCGCGCATCGTCACCGCGACGAATCGCGAATTGAAAGCCGAAGCCGCTGCCGGACGCTTCCGCGAGGACCTCTACTTTCGCTTGGCCGTGGTCGAGATCGCGGTTCCGCCGCTGCGCGAGCGCCGCGAGGACATTCCGCTGCTCGCCAATCACTTCGTCCTGAAGTACGCGCGCGAGCTGGGCCGCGATGTGCGCGGCATTTCACGCGACGCGCTGCGGCTTCTTGTAGGCCACGAGTGGCGCGGCAACATCCGCGAGCTGTCGAACTCGATCGAGCGCGCGGTGATCTTCGCGGCGACGACGGAGATCGTGCCGAGCGACTTGCCGGAGTCGTTCCGGAGCGTCACGCCGCGCGATGCCGACTACTCACCGCAGCTCGAAACGGCGACCCGCGAGTTCGAGCGCTCCCACATCCTCAAGGTGATCGAGCAATGCGGCGGCAACAAGCGCAAGGCCGCGAAGGTGCTCGGGATCGGCGCGACGTCGCTGTACCGCAAGCTGGGCGATCCGGCGGAAGCGGAAGAGGCGGCGGAGTAGGCGGGCTACGGGCGTGCGTCGTCGAGCGCGCACGAATCCAACGCTCAGCGCGCGACTTGTGTCGGTGGGCGTAGCCGTTCGATCACTCGTGCATCGACCCAGAACACGTCGCCGCCCTTCGTCGTCTCCCACGTATCTCCGTAGCGTCGCGAGAAGAAGAGGTACGCGCCGTCGGGCGTCATCATCGGACAGAACTCGTGCTGAGCCGTGTCGATCGTCGGGCCGAGACTCTGCGGCTCGCTCCACGATCCGTCGGACTGTCGGAAGGAGCAGAAGAGGTCTCCCGAGCCTTCGCTCGGTGGACGTCGCGACGAGAGGATCATGTAGCTCTCGTTCGGCGCGACGAACGTGTCGCCGACGCCCGCTTCGTTACTGATCGGCGATCCGACGCGCACCGGCTCGGCGAACTTGCCGTCGGGAAGTCGCTGCGCGCGATAGAGGTCATAGCGATCGCCCACGGAACCAGGACGGTCCGAGCTGAAGTAGAGGCTGCCGTCGGCGACGACCGACGAGTAGATCTCGTCGAACTCCGTGCGCACGGGCGGCGGCACGACTTCCGCCGCAGCCCACCCGCCCTTCACGCGCCGGCTGACCCACAGGTCGTTGCCGGGTTTCTCGCGCGCGTACTCGTGCGGATGGTCACCGAGGAAGTAGAGCTCCGTGCCGTCCGGCGACACGGACATGTCGACTGTCAGCGCTCGATCGTCGTTCGCGTAGAGCGACAGCGGACGCGGCGCACTCCATCCGCGTTCGCCGAGCACCGAGTGGAGGATGATGTACTGCTGTTCCACGACGCGCGTGAAGAAGAACTCGCGACCATTCGGAGCGAAGACGCTGTTGAGCTCGATCGCCTCCGTGTCGACGATGCCGGCCGCGAACGGTGCGGGTGTGTCGCCGGGGACGGGTTGACCGAAGTACGGCGATGCGGCGCTGCTGATGACGCGGTCGTCGAAGGCCGCGCATGCTGCGAGGCACGCGCTGCACGCGAGGAGCGCGCGTGCGATCGCTCGATTTCCATGGGGCATCGGTCTTTCTCCGGTGTCGAACCTGTTCAGCGCTTCTCGAACTCGATCACGCCGACTTGCTCAAGGTCCTCGAGATAGCGGGCTACGACCGCGAGCGGCAGCGGAGCGAACTCACCCGACAGCGCGTCGCGGATCGCGCCGATGTTGCGCTTGCCGTCGATGAAGTTGACGAGCTCGAAGCGGCGATCACCGTCCAGCTGCGCGCCTTCGGCTGCCCAATAGGACTTCCGATCCTCCGGCAGCTTGCTCTCGGGCAATCCGAAGTCGAGCGGGCCGCGTGTCAATCGTTTGGGAATGCGCGCGTCGGATTCGAGCGTCACGCGCGCGCCCGACGAATCCAGCCGCTCCAGCTCGCGCTCGAGCGGTTGGCTCATCGCGACGACGCCCTCCCGCAGACGCTTCACTTCGTCCGGCGTCGCGCTCGCGCGCGTGAAAGACAGCGTGCTGTCTAGCTCGTCCGCCGCGGCGAGCCGCGCGCGGTGAAACATCACCCTGGCCTCGGCGATCGCCCGTGCGCGTCCATCCGCCGTCGCCGCGAGGATGTGTCCGCGCGCGCGCCCGTACCCGTCGGCGATGCGTGTACTCGCGGCGCGGAACGCCAGCGCAGCGAGCTCGATCTCTTGTTGTGGATCGAGGTTCGCGAGGTGCCACAGCGTGAAGAGTGCGATCAGCTCGCAACGCTCGAGCTCCACCGGATCGACCTTGTCGGGCGTGTCCTCGCTCGTGTGGTGCGTGTAGTCGGGATCGTGGCTGAACATCACCGCCGGAATCTTGCGGTCGAGCACCATCATGTGGTCGCTGCCGCCGCTGTACGGAATGCGCCGCCAGTTGAACGCGCCCAGCGAGCCGCGCGGCGTGCGCACGTCGAGCGCCTCGACGTGCTTCGCCATCTCCTCGAGGAGGTCGTCGACGACGGACGGAATCGAATCGGGGCAGTCGGTGAGCACGAGCTTTGAGTGCAGCTTCTCGAGATCCTCCCCCACCATGTCCATGTTCATGTTGGCGAGCACCCTGCCGCCGAGCGCAGGCCCACACAGCTCCGGATGCTTGTCGATCCACGCCATCGTGCCGTGCCATTCGGGCACCCACAGAAAGCGCAGCGTGCGTTGCGGCGGCTCGATGCGCTTCTCCGCGATCAGCCGTTTCAGCGTGCACGCGATGTCGAGGATCGCCGCCGAACCGCTCGCGTTGTCGTTCGCCGACTCCTTCGGGTGGTCGAGGTGCGCGGTGAAGAGGAGCTCCTCGTCGGGCTTCTCCGTGCCTTCGATGCGCACGCACGGCACGTCCATGAAGTACGGCTCGAGCCCGATGCCTTTCACGAACCCGCGCAGGACGACCTTCTTGCCCGACGCGAGCCACGCGCGCAGGCGCTCGCCCTGTCGATTGGTCAAGTTGAAGCCGAACGTCGTCTTCTCGAGCTCGTCCGCGCGCGGCCACATGCCGGTGTACGCCAGCATGTCGGGGTACTGCGCTGCGCGTCCATCGGCGAGGTAGCAGACGACGGCCGCGGCGCCGTACTTCAAGACCGCCAAACGATGCACGCCGCCGCCGTAGCCCGTCGCGAGCACGAACTTGCCGCGCACGTCCTTGCCCGCGTAGTCCGCGTCGTTCGTCCCCGCGCCGACGTCGACGAGTTCCGCCGTCACGTCGCCCGTGTTCGAGTAGGTGATCACGCTCATCGCGATCTCGGGGTAGCCGACGATGCGTTCGTCGACCGGCTCAAGGGCGCGCAGCTCGGCGGATTCGATGTCCCAGCCGGACGGCGATTGCCACGTCTGGTAGACGACCTTGCCGTCGCTTGGGAACGATTCGATCCAGGCTTCCTTCTCGTCGAAGCCCGCTTTGCGCAGCTCTGCGAGGACGTACTCCGCCGCGTGCCTATACCCGCGCGAACCTTGAATGCGGTGGTGCCGCGTGATCGCGATCACGTGCTCTTTCGCGAGTTCGCCGGAGAGCGCTTCGTGAAACAGTCCGGCCAACTTCGGATCGAATGGCCGCTCTTGCGGCAGAACCGCCAACATGACCGCACCCAGCGCACTCAACAGCAGAGAACTCATCGACGCCTCCTTCGGTAGCGGGCTACCGTGAGGAGCGGTCGCGCGAGTTACAACTAGAAAAGCGTCAGCCGTCTCGCGCAGCCGTGCGCCGCCGTCGAACGCCTACAGCACTTGCGCGATCTGCGACGCCGCGAACTGCGCGAACCGCCGCGGCGAGATCATGTAGATGTCGATGCTCTCCGTCGTGCTGTCCGTTGCTTGCTGCTCCTCGCGCCACGCCACGAGGCTCTCCTGCACCGGCTTCTGCGACGCGTCGAGCATCACCTCCGCGGACCAGATCGGCAGCCCGGTCTCGACGCCGACCATGTCGATCGAGAGTCCAAGACGCTGCGGTGCGAAGGCTTGGTAGTCCGTCACCGTTCCGACGAGCACGGCGTCCAAGTTGAAGCGCCGCGCGAGCGCCAGCACCGTCGCCGGACGGAACGACCCGCGCCTCGTCGGCTCGCTCTCAGGCACCTCTTCGAGGTCGACCGCGCTCAGCACCACGATCTCGAACGGCGAGCTGTGCGTGAACTCGCTCGCGATCGCGTCTTGTAGGAACTCGCGCTGCTCGGTTTCGACACCCCGTCCCGCGAGTGGAATCAGGCCCACGCGCCGCAGCGAGTACGAGTTGAAGTCAGGCGTGACCCGCGCGGTCGCCAGGCACGTGGTCGTGTGCGACGTGGAGGCACAGCTCGCGAGCGCCACGAAGACGCTGAGCGAGCCGAGCGCCAGCCACTTCCTGGTCGCGGAGCGCTTCACGGCTTCTCTCCCGCGGCGTGCGTGTCGGCCGGACTCTTGGTCGCCGAGCTCGCCTCCTCCGCGGCGCGTTTCAGGGGATGTGCGTTCGTCGCAGGCTGCGAGCTCGCCCCAGCGGGCGCGCGCTGCGCCGACGCCGGCGATCGCCCCTTGCGGGCCGCATCGGATTCCGCCGCCTGAGCGCGCTGCCACTCGATCTGCGCCTCAAGCAGGAGCTTCTCGGCTTCCAACCGCCGAATCTGCGCCGTCGTCAAGCGCGCGGCGAGGTCTGCGTTTTCAGCCGTGAAGCGCTCGTTGTCCCCTTGCAGTTGCTTCACTTTTGCGGCGAGCGCGTCGCGCTCCTTCGTCATCGCTTCGAGCGCGCCTTGCTCCTGCGACAGCGCCGAGCCGAGACCCTTCACCTCGAGCGACAGCGCGTCCTTCTCGTCCATCGCCTTTTGGTAGAGGTCGAGCAAGTACATGCGGCTTCCGGCGTGCGACGCGACGTCGCGCGTCGGTTCGCCCGTCGTCGTGATCGAACCGGGCTCGTCTCCGACGACCACGCTTCCATCCCGCGCATACGCGATCGGCGCAGCGCTCTCGCTCGAACTCATCGGCGCATTCAGCTCGCTCGGACGAATCTCGGAACGTGTGCCGGCGCATGCAGACACAAGCGCGAGCACGAGCGTCGCAGGGAGCCGTTTCATCGCAGTTCTCGTCTTCATGGCCGTCCTTTCGCAGCGCCGTGCGGCGCCGCCTGCTCTGCTTTCGGGCCGGTCTCGAGCACGAGCTCGACGCGCGTGATCTCGCCGCATGAGCACGTCACCTCGATCGCGCGCACCGAGCCGTCGTGCTCGATCGTTCGCGCGTGCTTCTTCCCCGAGGATCGTGGGCGCGTGTCCCCGTCTTCCAAGCCTTGGCCCAGCCGAACGCGCTGACTCTTGATGATGTGTGGTTCCATGGATCACTCCCCCTGCGCGCCGATCACCGGGCTGAGCGCGCGGTTCAATCGATAGAGCGCGCGGCTGTGGATCTGGCTCACGCGCGACTCCGTCACGCCGAGCACTTGGCTGATGTCGCGCAGCAAGAGGCTCTCGCCGTAGTACAGCGTGATCACGGTCTTCTCTTGCTCGGGCAGCGCCTGGATGAACTCGACGAGCAGCTGCTTCAGCTCCAGCCACTCGGCGCTTCCGACAGGGTCTTCGCTCCGTGGATCGGCCAGCAACGCCGAGAGCTGCGACGACGACCACTCCTCGTCGAGCGAGACTTCCGTCGCGCCGCGTGCGCTCGCGAGCGTCTCGTCGACCTCCTCGACCGTGACGCCCATCCTCTCTGCGAGCTCCTCCGGAGTCGGCGCGACGCCGTTCTCTTGCTCGAGCTGGGCGACGACGCGGTCGAGCGCACGCACGCGCTCGCGCCAACCGCGCGGGAGGAAGTCGCTGCGCCGAACCTCGTCGAGGATCGCGCCGCGGATCTTCGGATACGCGTACGTCGAGAACTTCAGCCCGCGCTCTGGCTCGAACGAGTCGGCGGCGGCGATGAGGCCGAGCATCCCGAAACCGTATAGATCGTCCCGATCGAGTCCGCCGGGCACGAGCATGCGCCCCACGATGTGCCGCAGGAGCGGGATGTGCTCGAGCACGAGGAAGTTGCGGTCCTCGCGTTCGGGGCTGTTCGCCGGGTCGGGCTCAGGCATCGCGTTCGCTGTATTTCATTGCTCGATCTCAGGCTGTACGGCGTGGCGAGCTCGTGGTTCGTTTCGATTCGCCGCGCGCTTGCGTCCACGACAGCGCCGCGCACGAGACGTAGTTCACGAAGACAAGTCCTGCGAAGACGATCGCGCCGCGCAGCGACGCGACCCAGACGGGGACATGGAACATCAGGGAACAGAGCGCGGTGAGCGCTCCGGCCGCGACTGCAAGGCTCCGGCCGAACTCGCGCCAGACGCTCTCGAGGGACTCGCGGTTCGCTCGTCTATCGGCCATGTCCGGAAGATCCTTGAGGAACCGTGTTCGACCCTGAAACTTGTGCCAGTCGCGCGACGCGCGTGCCGAGCTGCGCCAGGCATGAGCGCGCCAGCGTCGCTCCTCGTTCGAGCGCAAACGGCCGCTGCCGACCCGCGCTGCGCGCCACCGCGGGGCAGGCCGGCAGCCAACCCGCCGACTTGGGCGAGCGCGCGAGGAAGCGCTCGCACACGCCGCGCAGTTTTGCCGCCGTGCCTTCGGCCTCTTCGAAACTCGCTGCGCGATTGACGACCAGTTCCGGCGTCGGCACTTCGCGTCCGCTCTCCTCGCCGAACGTGTGCAACGCCTTGATCAGACCGTACGCGTCGGTCAACGCCGTCGGCTCGGGCGTCGTTACCACGAGCACGCGGTCGGCGGCCGCTGCGAACGCGAGCACGTCGGGTCCGATCCCCGCTGCGCCATCGCCGATCACGACGTCGTATCGTGTTGCGATCTCGCCGAGCAGCGTGAAGAGCCGCGTGTTGCGATCCTCGTCGGGACGGCCCATCGCTGCGGAACCTGAGCTCGCGGGCAGCACGTGCACGCCGCCGGGGCCGTCGGTTACGCACTCGGCGAGTGAGCATCGCCCTGCGAGTGCGTCTTCCACGTTGCGCGCCGTGGAAACGCGCAGCAGCACATTGAGATTCGCGAGACCGAGATCGAGGTCCACTAGGAGAACGCGCAATCCGCGCCGCGCGAGCTCGATGCCGAGGTTGGCGGTGATGAGCGACTTCCCGACGCCGCCCTTGCCGCCGGAGATGAGCACGAACGGCACGCGACCTCGTGCGAGCGACGGCAGAGTGCGCCTCGGCCGACCGTGGACCGCGGGCGTCATGACAGCTTGCCTCGCAGGAAGAGATCCGCGACGCGCTCGGGGCCACCGCGATGGAAGTGGCGCGCGATGTCGGATCCGTCGCTCAGGAACGCGAGCGGCCAGCCCGCGGCGAGACCGTGCTCGAGCACGACCGCCGGCTCCGCCGTTTCGTCGAGCTTCGTCGCGATGAATCCGGTCGGGTGCAGCACGTCGAGCGCGCGCGTGATGCTCTCGAGCGCGCTCTTGCTGCTCGACGCCGACAGCACCGCGTACGTGTCGAACTCGATCGGCACGCTGGCGAGGCCTTCCCTCAAGAACTGGAGCCCCTCCGCGTCGATCGCGGGCGTACCGCTCGTGTCGACGAGGATCGCGTCGACGCTCGGCGCGGCGAAGAGGCCGGGGTTCAAGCGCGCGCCGCCGCTGATCACCGTCAGCGGCATCGCGAGGAGCTTCGAGTACGCACGCAGCTGCTCGACGGCCCCGATGTTTCGGCTGTCGATGGTCGCGAGCTCGACGCGGCGGCCGGCTTGTGCCAGACGCGCAGCCAATTTGACGAGGCTCGTCGTCTTGCCGACGCCGGTCGCGCCCGCGAACGCCAGCACACGCGTCGCTGTTCGCGAACGCGGTAGCGACGCGATCGGAACCGAACTTCCGATGCATTCCGCTGCGAGGTCGAATGCGTGCACGCCGCCCTTGAGCTCGCCCTCGATGTGCGACACGACGCGTTGGATCATCGCGTCGGAGGTCCCGGTGCGGCGCAGCGCGCGCGCCACTTCTCCGAGCCGCGGGGACAGCGCCGGGCGCGGAGCGGCAACGGTCTCGGGACCCACCGATGGAAGCCGCGTGCCGGACGGCGCGCGGCGGCGCGCAACCGACAGCGTCACGCCGCCACCCGCGACGAGCTCTTGGCTGATCACGAGCGCTTCCTCCCCGAAGGCGCGTCGCGCGCGCAGCAGAGCGTCGGTCAGGCTCGCACCGGTCACATGATGGATCTGCATCTCATTCCCCTCTTCATTCCTCCATGCGGACGATCGCCGCCGTTTCGACGGATCGCGCCGGGACGACTTCGTTGTAGGACAGCACCGCGACCTTCGGCAGCGAGGCGCGCGCGAGCTCCGAGAGGAAGCGGCGCACGTTCGAGCGCACCAGCAGGACGACGTCCTGACCGCCCTTCGCGGCTTGCGCGAGCTGCGAACCGATACGTTCCATCAGTTGCTGCAGCCAGGCCGGGTTCACGGCCGCAGCGTCGGCGTCCTTCGTCAGACCGACCGCCGCGGCGAGCCGCGCTTCGATCTCGGGGTCGAGCGTCACCGCGTGCACCGTGCCGCTGCGGTCCGCGTGCATCTCGCACAGCGCGCGGCCGAGGCGTTGGCGCACGAGCTCCGTCAGCGCGTCGGGATCCTTGGTTTTCGTCGCGTTGTCGGCGAGAACTTCGAGAATTGCTGGCATGTTGCGAATCGACACGCCGTCGCGCAGCAGGTTGCGCAGCACACGCTGCACATCGCCGTAGCTCATCTTCTCGGGTATGAGCTCCTCGACGACGGCGGGCGCGATCTTCTTCACGTTGTCGACAATCTCCTTCACGTCGTCGCGCGAGAGAAGCTCCCCGATCGACGTGCGCAGCGTTTCCGAAAGGTGCGTCACGAGCACGCTCGTCGGATCGATCACCGTGTAGCCGAGCACTTCCGCTTCGTCGCGGAGCGCTTCGGGGATCCACCACGCCGGCAATCCGAACGCGGGATCAGTCGTCGGCTTGCCCTTGATCTTGCCGCTGGCGGTACCGCTGTCCATCGCGAGCAGCGAACCGGGCTCGATCTCACCGCGCGCGATCTCTTGACCGCCGAGAAGAACCCGGTAGCCGCTCGGCGCGAGCCGAATGTTGTCCTTCACGCGCACCGGAGGGATCACGATCCCTTCCTTGGAGCCGAAGCGCTTGCGCAGCTGACTGATGTGATCGAGGATCCCGGTGCCGCTCTTGTCCTGCACGAGCGGGATCAGGCGATAACCGATCTCGAGTGCGATTCGATCGACTTGCAGGAGCTCGATCGCGCGCTCGTCGTCCTTCGCAGACTTGTCGGTGGCCGTCGAACCGGCACCGGCTCCAGTGTTCGAGTTCGCGTCGTTCATCGCGACAGTTGCTTCGGCCGTGCGCGTCGCGCGCCACATGACTCCGAGCACGGTCGCGAGAATGAAGAACGGAAGACGCGGCATGCCGGGCAGGCAACCGATCACGAAGACCACGCCGGCTGCGATCAACGTCGCGCGCGGGCGACCGCTCATCTGCGAGAGGAGATCCGTTCCGAGCGACTCCTGGCTCGTGTTGCGCGTGACCAGCACGGCAGCCGCGGTCGAGATGAAGAGCGCCGGGATCTGGCTGACGAGGCCGTCGCCGATCGTCAGCATCGAGTAGCGCCTCCCCGCTTCCTCGAGCGGCATGCCCGCGAGGCTCGCCATCGTGATGCCGCCGATCAGGTTCAGCGCAGTGATGATCAGCGCGGCGATCGCGTCGCCGCGGACGAACTTCGACGCACCGTCCATCGCTCCGTAGAACTCCGCTTCGGATGCGATCGCGGTGCGACGGCGCTGCGCTTCGGTCGTATCGATGATGCCGCTGTTCAAGTCGGCGTCGATCGCCATCTGCTTGCCGGGCATCGCGTCGAGGACGAAGCGCGCTGCGACTTCGCTGATGCGCCCCGAGCCTTTCGTGATCACGACGAACTGGATGATGATCAGGATCAGGAAGACGACGAGACCGACGGCCAAGTTCGCGCCGGCGACGTACTCGCCGAACGCCTTGATGATGTGACCGGCTTCGCCGTCGGTGAGGATCAGGCGCGTGCTCGCGACGTTGAGACCGAGCCGGAACAGCGTCGTGAAGAGGAGGATCGTGGGAAACGTCGACAGCTCGCTCGCGCTGCGTCCGTTGATCGTGACGAGCAGGAGCAGCACCGACATCGCCAGGTTGATTGCAACCAGGATGTCGAGCAGCGCCGGCGAGATCGGCGTGATCATGGTCACGAGAAGTCCGAGGACGCCCACGCCCATGATCCAGTCGGAGTAGCGGCGCAAGAACATGCCCGCGCTCTGAAGGCCAGGTTGCTTCACGCGAGAGCCCTCGAGTCACCGGACCGCGCGGCGTGACGGTGGAGGTGAAATACGGCGTCAAGGTGAAATACGGCGTCAGACACTTTTTTCCACCCATCCCGCCGAGCCGTGGCGTTCAGTAGGGACCTGGGTGGATGGGTGAAAAAAAGTGTCTGACGCCGTATTTCACCTTGACGCCGTATTTCACCTCCACCGTCACGCATGGAGCACCTCGCCCTGCACGCGGTAGACGTAGGCCAGCACGCTCGCCACGGCCTGATAGAACGCTTCGGGGATCTCTTCGCCGATCTCCACGTCGCGGTGCAGCGCGCGCGCGCGAGCGCGATGTCCTCGTAACAGATGACGTTCGCGTCGCGTGCGACCGCCTTGATCTTCTGTGCGACCGCGTCGACGCCTTTCGCGACTACGTACGGCGCGCGCCGAGCACGACGGATGCCGTCGGGTCCCGGCGCCGCTTCACGCTCGTAGCGCAAAGCCACCGCGTAGTGCGTCGGGTTCGTGACGACGACCGTCGCTTTCGGAACGTCGGCCATCATGCGTCGCCGCGCCATCTCGCGTTGCACTTGGCGCACACGGGCCTTGAGCCGCGGATCACTTTCCGTGTTCTTCAACTCGTTCTTGATATCCGTGCGGCTCATGCGCAGATCGCGCTCGTGCTGCCAGCGCTGGAAGAAAAAGTCAGCCGCGGCGAGCGCGACGATCGCGATCAGCGCTCCGACCGTGCAGCGCAGGATCACGCTCCCGAGTCCAACCAGCATCGGTCCGAGATCAGAGCCCGAGAGGCGCAGGATGTCCGGGAGCTCTGCCCACGCGAGCGTCGCCATCGTGGTGGCGATCACGACGATCTTCGCCAGCGCGAGCAGCGCACGGACGAAAGAGCGCGTGCTCAAGAGGCGCGAGAAGCCGGTGAACGGATTGAGCTTCGAGGGATCCCAGCGTGTCGCCTTGGGCGTGATGCGCAGGCCTACTTGGGCGTACGCGACGAGTCCTGCGCCGAGGAACAGCGGCACTGCGACGACGAGCAGCGCGAACGCGACCGAGCGTGCCGAGTCGCCGATCAGTAGATCGGCGTCGCGCACGGACAACTCCTGCGTGCCGTTCGACGCGAGCGAGTGAATCGACGCTTCGAGCAATCCGCCGGACGATCGAGCGAGCACACCGCCGCCAAGGACGAGCGTCGCGAGCGCGAGGCAGAGCATCACCGCGACGATCACTTCGGTCGAGAGTGGCACCTGCCCTTCCTCGCGAGCTTCCTGACGCCGGTGTGGCGTCGCGTCCTCGGTCTTCGAGTCTTTGTCGTCGTCTTCGGCCATCACGCACTACCCAGGGCGTCGAGCGCGACGTCCAAACCGGACATGAACTGGCCGTAGAGCCCGTCGAGCGCCGGCGCGAGGAACGGCGCGAACACGAGTAGTGCGATGAGTCCAACGAGGATGCGCACGCTGAACCCGACCTCCATCACTTGG
>JANOFY010000178.1:0-13919 GCA_031413895.1 Planctomycetota bacterium
GGTGGCGCTCGGCATCGAAGGCACGATCCCGATGACATCGGTCGGGATCCTCGCGGCGCTGTGCGGCGCTCTGGCCGAGGCGCGCGTGCCCGTGTTCGTCCTCTCCACCTATGACACGGATTGGCTGCTCGTGTCCGCGGACCGAATGACGGCGGCGAAGGCCGCGCTCGAGTCCGCGGGGCATGAAGTGAGCGGATCGGTGCCGCGCACGTGAGCGAGATGCGCGAAGTCCTCCACTTGACCGACGCGGATGTGCGCATCCTGCCGTGGAAGAACGGCCGCGGAATCACCGAGGAGCTCGCGATCTGGCCGCACGGAGCGACGCTCGACCGCGGCGACTTCGACTGGCGCATCTCCAAGGCCGCCGTCGACGACTCGGGCCCGTTCTCCACGTTTCCAGGCTTCGACCGCCTCTTGCTCGTGACGGATGGCGACGGATTCGTGCTCACGCACGGCGACCACGCGCCGCGCACGCGCGTGCGGCGATTCGAGCCGTATCTCTTCGCGGGTGATTGGCCGACGACGGCCGAGCTGATCGGCGGCCAGGTCTCCGATTTCAATGTGTTGCTGCGACGCGGACAGTGGCACGCGAACATCGAGGTGCTCCGGCTCGGCCGGCGACGCGCACGCGAGGCCCTCTCGGCCGGACATGCGTTCGTGCACATGGTCTCGGGCGATCTCGTCGCGCGCGTCACGGGGGAAGAGGAACCGTTCGCGTTGGAAGAGCACGAAAGCCTCTGGGCGTGCGAGCTCACGGACGGCGACGAGCTCGATCTCGCCGGCCAGTCGGAGGACAGCGTCGCGCTCCTCGTACGGATCGGTCGCGTCGATGACCGCGAACGCGACTGAGTGCTGTCTTCGCGCCCGAGCTAGTTCCCGCGCGCCACGCCGCGAAAGCCTCTGCTTTCGAGCCACTCGGCGAGACGCTCGCGCTGATCGCCCTGCACCACGATCAAGCCCTCCTCGGCCCGCGCTCCCAATCCGAGTGCTCGCGAGATGTCGCGCGCAAGCACGTCGAGATCAGAGCCGGCGAGTCCGGGCCCTTCGGCAATCGTGACGGTCTTTCCACCACGGCCGGCGCGCTCTTGTCGAACCGTCACGCGCTCGGGACTCGATGGAGTACGTGATTCGTTCCGCGGAGAAGTGGAAGAAGGCTTCGCCGTTGAGGAGGAGCGCGAAGCTTCGGAAGACTTCCGAGAGACGGACGGTTGCGACGCAGGCACACTCGCATCACGCGACGGCGAACGACCACCGAGCGCAGCGAATGGGTTGTGCTTGAGACCGCCCTTGAGCGGATCGAGATCGGGCGTGGGATCGGGTTCGCGACGAGCCATGGGACGCTCACGATCCTCCGCGGCGTTCACACCGCGCGTCAAGCTCCGTCGCCCGAGCGCTCGACGGATAATGCCCGCGATCAGGTCACCCCGCTCTCGATGCCGATGCTGGGTCGCGTGATCGGTCCATTCTGAATGGCCTGACATCCGTTTCGAGAACGGGTGCGGCGGCGGGACACAGCTTCCGAGTCGACGCGTAGAGCGCGCTATCGGGGCGCATGCGGCCCCCGGGCGACTTCTGCGGGCGGCTCTGAGTTTCAGACCTTGCCGCATTGGTCGATCCGTGCAGAATGAAATTCCAGTTCCAGGCCGCTCGTGGGCCGCTTTGGCAGAGGCTTCCCATGAACATGCAATCGATTCGAGCCGGACTCTTCACATCACTCGTCGCCACGTCGATGGCGCTCGCTCCGGCACGGGCGCACTCGCTCAGCACCGGCTGCAACTCGCCGGCGCCTACGCGTGACGGCAACGCGAACCGTTCGATCGGCGGCGCGCAATTCGGTTTTGCCGATACGTTCGTGTACTGCACGTCACTTCCGAATTCGACCGGCCGTCCGAGCGCGATCGGTTCGAGCGGAAGCCTGAGCATCGCGGCGAATACGTTCACGCTCCTCGTGCGCGGCGCTCCACCGTCGACCACGGGCATGTTCTTCTACGGCACCGCGCAGGCGCAGTTCCCGATGGGCGATGGGATCCTGTGCGTGAGCCCCTACAACCCGGGCGTCGTCGCGGTTCAGCCCGGTGCCGCTCCGAATGCCGCCGGTATCGTGCGCAAGAAGCTGAACTTCCCGAACCTGTCGAGCGCGGGGGTCATCACTCCGGGCAGCACGTGGTACTTCCAATACATGTATCGCGACGACACGCCCGCTGGCTTCAACTTCACCGACGCATTGGGAGCTAGGTTCGCCCCCTGAGTCGCGCGCTGTGTCGAGCAACGGCGCGCACGCGCGTCAGAGCTGCTCGCGGCGGAGCTGCGGGAACACCTTGCTGACCTTGTTCAGCAGATAGTCGCCGTACGTCCCCGAGAAGTCGTGCACGCTGGCGTGATCCCAACGCTCGTGCCGGTCGTCGACGAACTCCGCCGTGTTGCGCGTTTCGATCGGTTTCACGCGCGCATCGAAGCTCGGATCGAAGAAGAACGCGAGTGACAGTCGGTCGCGATCCGTTCGATTCGCCGCGCGGTGAGGCGTCGATCGGTAGAGACCGCGCGTCATCCGATCGAGCATGTCGCCGATGTTGCACACGAACGAGCCGTCGATCGGCGGCGCCGCGACCCAACCGTGCCGGCTCTTCACTTCGAGCCCGCCGACGTCGTCTTGCTTCAGGATCGTGAGCAGGCCGTAGTCCGTGTGCTCCCCGACCCCCCATCGCGTGTGCGCGCCGCTCGATCGACTCACCGCCGGATAGTTGAAGATCCGGAAGAGGATCAGCGGATCGCTCGTGTACTGACGCGCGAAATAGTCCGGCTCGAGGTCGAGGCTCTGCGCGATGCCGCGCATCAGCGCGTGGCCGAGTTCGGTGAGCGCGGCGATGTACGCGAGCACCGACTCGCGGAATCCGGCGATGTCGGGGAAAAGGTTCGGCCCGTGCATCGGCGTGCCGCTCTGCACGCGCGGATCGTCCCCCGCGAGCTCGCTGCCGAAGTAGACGCCTTCCTTGTCGTCGGGAACGCCCGACGTGAGCTCACCGCCGACCGGAAAGTAACCGCGCCACGCTCGTCCACCGAGCTGCATGCGGATGCGCGACTTGGTCGCTCGATCGAGAGCGAAGAACCCGCGGCTCAGTTCCTCGAGACGAGCGATGAGGCGCGCGTCGACACCGTGACCGACGACGTAGAAGAACCCCGTGTCGCGGCACGCGCGAGCGATCTCTTCCGCTGCGGAGCCCTGTCGCGAACCGCGCTCGACGAGCGCGGCAACGTCGATCACGGGAACTCGCCAGGCCAACGGGCTCGTGCTCACGAGTCGCGCAGCCGGCGCCGAGGCACGCTGAGCCGCGTGCCCGGTGCGCGCCGTTCCGCTCGCCCCGCCGCCGACTCCATCAAGTTGTCGAATCGCCGCCAGGTCATCTTGCGACCGAGCTGATCGTTGCGACCTCGCCAGACGATCGCGCCACGCGAGATCCGGAGCTCTCCGAACTTGCGCTTACGGCGGTAGATCTTGAAGACGACGTCCTTCATTTTCACTTCGACGGCGGCGACCTCCAGGTCGACGAACACTTTGTGGGTCATTCGGTCCTCCTGGCGTAGAGATTGGCCTTTCTCCCCACTGCGTCACAAGACCTGCACTTCGGTCGGATCACGCCGTGACGAACCGTCGTCGGGCGCTCGATCCACACGAACGTCGTTCGTCAGCGCGTCGCTTCCATCCGGCGCCATTCCAGCGTCGAGCCCACGTTGGGATCGAACTCGGCTTCGTTGCGAAGGCACGTACTCGATGCGCGCTTCGCGTGGGCGCACGACGGACGGGGCACTGCGCTGGCAAGAGCGAGACGCTGGGCCGAGGCGCTCGGCGCGCACGAACGGGCACTCGCAATCGATCCACACGACGTCGCCGCCCACATCGGACGCGGCAGCGCACTCGGGGACTTCGGCCGAGTCGAGGACGCGCTCAGGGCGTTCGAACGCGATATCGAATTGCAGTCCGAGCTCGCGCGCGCACACGACGCGGAGCTCGCGCTGTTCTTGGTTCCGTCGCAGCAGGAGCTGGCGGCCGGAGCGAGCCCGGATCACGAGGAGATCGCGCGTTGGAGCACGGCGAATGGAATCGACAGCCTCCGAGGATTGGAACCGATGCAGATCGCTATGAACGAAGGACGGCGGCCGTACTTCGGCATCGACATCCACTGGACGCGCGCGGGAAACGAAGTTGCCGCGGCGGAAATCGCCAAGTACGTGCGCGAGAAGCGCGCGATCCACGACGGCAAGGGCGCCGCGAATGCAGCGCCGCGGTGAGCGCTAGCGCTGCCTGGACGCAGTCACTGCGGATAAGCGGCGATTGCCCGACGCAGCTCTGCTTCCGAGATCGTCACTTCGAACGTCTGCTCCGCGGGCTCGTCGGCGATGGTCACGATCTGAGGAACAGCGGGATGAATCTCGGCGTCGGGCGTCCACTCGTCACCCTTATAGAGGGCGAAGTGCACTTCACGTGGACCGCTTTCACGGGCGCTGACGTAGGAATCGCGCGTGGATGAGAAAGACTGCGCGTCCCAACTCTTTCGATCGCTCGACTGCGCCGTTGCAACGAGGATCGGTGCGAGCTTGAACGGGGCATCGGGAAGCGGCGCGTCCGCAAGGAGCACGATTCTGACTCGCACGGCGGACGCCATGGTGATCTCGCGCTCCCCCGCCAGATCCTCGACATGTGTCATGCGCATGCGCTCCGCAGCGACGTCAGCGTCGACATTGTCATGAACGGACACCATGCGCACTTGACCATCCGGGAAGTACACACAGGGATCCGCGTCGCTGGGAGGTTGTCCAGCGGCACGCCACGTAACCGTCAGATCCGGCAGCGACCGGCCGTCCGCATTGCGCGCCGTCACTCGGTGCAGGTGAATACTATTCGTGAGATCGAGCGGGTCGAGTTCCGGCGGCCGGAGCACCTCACCACCGATCACTCGGAGGTCCGCAATGCTTAACACTTCGCGCTCTTCTTGGTTCAGTCGAATGATCACGCGGTACGTGCCTGGAGCCAGTTCGTCGAAACGAAACGCTCCACCGAATTCGCTGTCCGCCGCGTATTCACCGAGCTCCTTCTGGTCTTCGCGTCGAGCGCGGATCGAAAGCTCGCGCGTCTCGAGCGGCGGCGTCAGCCGAATCACACCGGCGATCTCCCCCGTCCGCTCGACGACCAGAGCGACATCGCTCGCGCCGGGGTGGAACTCCGTGCGCGCGGATCTCGCGCCTTCGACCTCCGCGCACACGAAGAGACGTTCTGCGGTGCACATTCCGCGCACTTCGAAATGCCCCGCAGCGTCGCTACGCGCTCGCATGCTGCTCGGCCAAAAGCCCGTCCATGCTCCCTCGTGCGCGATCGATACATGCGCGTCGGACACTGGGGCACCCTGTCCATCCATGACGCGACCGGCAACAAGGGATGCACCCGCTGTGAGAACAATGTCGCCAAGGTCCGTGACTTCGGGCGAAAGACCAGTCCGCAGCGGCACCTGAGCGAACGAGACGTACCCGCCGCGTGGGACGCGATTCCGCTCGGCGATCAGCACTCGTGTCGGCGGTGGCCCCGAGGATTGATCTGGAACATGAAATCGAAATCGTCCTGAGCGAGCCGTTCTCACCCCGTACGACACTCCCGTGCCCTGCTCTTCCGTGCCCAATCCGATCATCACCTGCGTCGACGCGATCGGTTGTCCCGCTTCGTCGAGAACGCGAGCGACGATCAGTTGCGCATGTTCGGCGGTGTCCGAATCGACGACGAGAGTCTCGCGCTCACCCGACCGCACCGGTCCATTCGTCGCTCCGTACACCGGCATACCGCTTCCGTTGCGATAGAGCGCCGCCTGGAACCGGCATCCGAGCGGGACGCGCGGCACGACGACGCGAGCCTCGTGCATGACTCCGATCCACGCGTTCGAGAGCGGTTCCTCAAGCGGGTCTGGAGTCGCGCGCATCACTTGCACACGCACCCACGTGCTGTCCAAGTCCGGCGTACCGTCGGCGTGTCGCGCGAGAACTTCGAGCTCTCCAGAAGCCGGCGCCACGAGCACGACGGGTTGGCTCGGCGGATGGAGCCCGTCGAGCGCAACGCATATGGGAGGGTCGAAGAGCCCCGCGAGCGCAGCGAATCCGCGTCCGTTCTCGTTGAGCGCGAGAGCGAGCCCGACGTGGTGGAGGGTTCCCAACGCGCCGGCTCCCGTCGTGATCGCGATCTCTCCTTCTTGTAGAAGCTGTTCGTTGCCGAACGCGAGCGCAACCGAAACGCCGGCGAGCGGCACTCCACTGGGATCGACGACTTGAACTGTGACATCGAAGTCTGCGTGGAGCGCGAGCACCGCTTGCCGCTTCATGTACGGATGAACACGTACCATCCCGCGTCGGCCGTCGACGTGTCCGTACACGACGGTGTGCGGCGAGCGCGACAGCAACTGCACGCGGCCGCGCTCATCGGAACGGTATCGCGTGCCTTCCGTTTCGATCGACGGAATGAGTTCGTCGAGTCGTTGCAAGAGTTCGTCGCGGAGGGAGTCTGACTGTGGAACGTCCGCGACGAAGATCTCCGCGCCCGCAACCGGACTTTGCGACGCCGCATCGACGACGATGATCTCGAAGCCACGCTGTTTGGCTGCCGTCGCAGGGCTGCTTTGCTCCGCATTGTGGATGGACGCTTGGAGCGGTGACCGGACGCTTGCGTCGTCACCGACGTCGGTAAGCGGCGACGATGCGTCGCGCGCCTCGGCCCCGGAACGCTCTCCCCCGCGGGCGAACTCAGGGGTCGCACCACGTCCGGACCACCGGATCAGTCCGAGGGCGACGAACACGGCGACAGCTGCCACCAGAAGTGCTGCGCGCTTCATTTGGATCCGGCTCGGCGCCGCAATCTACCTCTTCTGCGTAGCTCGACTACACGGCGCAATCTGCGGCGAGGTGGCAGCTCGTGCGCTGTGATTCCGTGCACGGCACATTACCGAATCGTTCCGCCATCAGCGGACGATCACGGCGCCTTCTGAATCCCGCGCGCGTTGGCCCACATGACGCGCTCGAAGAACGACTCGAGCACGTCGACCTTCGCGCTCGAGAACTCGCGCTTCTCGACCGCCGAGTACTCCCAGCCGCTGCGGCGGTGCACGAGCCCGATCGCAGGGCTCGCCGACTCGACGTCGAAGCTCGCACCGGCGAGGCCCGTCCGATATCCGAACGCCTGAATCGACCGCGCGGCGTGCCGCACGAGATCCGGATCGCTGGGTTCCCAGCGCAACGGCTCGCGCAGCGCGAGCACGACGTACCAGTCTCGATACGGCACGGGTTTCACGATGTCCTCGACCGCGAGCTTCTTGCGCAAGTGGGCACGGTCGGCTTCATGCTCGGCGTCGAGGCGTCGCTCGACGGCGTCGAATACGGCCTTCGAATCCGGTGGCGACGTGGGTAGCAACTTGTCCCAGGCCACTTCGATCTTCAGTGCCCGCGCGCGATCGTCTTCGAGCTCGGTGCGTTCGGCGGCGCACTTCAACACGCGCAGCGCCGACGCGAGCGCGATGACGTCGCGGCAGGTGCATTCACCCGCGGTGTCCGTCAATGTCGTGCCGCACCACGCGCAACGATCGCTCGGATGACTACGAGTTGCTGCGAGTGCGTGCGCGCTGCGCCACGTCTCGAGCGCCGCACGTTCCAACGAGCGCCACGGAACAACCGCGCACGCCGGTTCCGGTTCCGCAGCGGCCCACGCGGCGCGGCTCCAGAACGCGACACGCGCGTCGTCACGAACCATCTCGGCGATCTGGACGAGGTCGGCGCGATGTCGCCAGAGCTCGATGCCCGCCGCACATGCCAGCGCTCGCCGCGCGATGTTGTCGATCGCGTCGCTGAGCACGATCTGCGGATCGACCGTGATCTCCTTCTTCGCCTCCTCGGCACCGAAGACGTACGCGTCGGGTGGCTCGCTTCGATCGACGATCTCCACGAACTCGCCGAGCTTCTCCGGTGCGCCCGTGCAGACGTACAAGACCGCGTGCGCTTGCGCCGAAGCACCTCGCCAACGGATGCGCGAAGTCTGCCCGCTGCCTTTGGACCCGTACTCATGCGTCACCGCGCTGGTCGGCGCGGACTTGACGTCGTCGATCACGAGCACGAGCCGCGGCGGCGCGACCTTCGCCGACTTGGACGGCAGGCTCTCGAGGACGACGATCTGCACGCGCACGCCGTACGAGAGCAGCGAGTCGGCGAGCGCGCCGACGGACGCTTTGGCTGCTGCGGATCCGCCTTTGAGCACGACGCCCAGTTGCGTCGGCTCGCACAGAGGATCACCCGCTTGCGCGGACGCGACGCGCATCGCGAGCACGGCGACGGCAGCGGCGCCAACGAGCTTGAACGACATCGCGAGTCGAGAGGGAAGCTCCACGACTGGCGAAGATTAGCACGATGATCGAACCGTCAGGGAGGGTCGGGACACGGCGAATCTTCGCCACGGCGCAGGGAGCGCGTTTGCTCGAACGGCGCCACGAGGGGGTGAGCCATGGTCTCTACTCACCTCGAGCGCGATGACGCGCGGTGAATCGACTCGATTGCGAGCGTTTGAACATCACCCTAGATTCTCGGCGTTCGAATCTCACGGAACGCTCCGGTCGAGCGTCTTCTGGGCAATGAAGCCGGCATCTCGATCACAGGACGCGGCACTGCCCCCGTTCGAGCGCGTCGTCGAGCTGTACGGTCCCGCGTTGCTGCGCTATTGCTTCGCGCAGGTCGGACCGGCGCGAGCGGAGGACTGCTTCCAGGACTCGATGCTGGCGGCGTTGCGCGCGTACTCCGGCTTGCGTGATGCGGACTCGATCCGGCCGTGGCTCTTCGCGATCGCAGCTCGCAAGGCAGTCGACATGCACCGCGCGAGAACGCGGACGCCGGATTCGACGGACCAGCTCGACGGCTTGGTCGCAACCATGCCGCCGCCGCACGATGAATCACTCCAGTCGCGGATTACTAGCCTGCCAGAGAAGCAACGCCAGGCCGTGACGCTGCGCTACTTCGGCGATCTCTCGCACAAGGAGATCGCGGCGATCATGGACACGAGCGAGGAAGCGGCGCGTCGCAACGTGTTCGAGGGATTGAACCGGCTGCGAGGGGAGCTCGCGCGATGACGACGAGCTCATCTCATCGTCAGCCCTGTCTTCGTCCGTCCTCTCTTCGTCCGTCCTCGGTTCTGAATCTCACGAACTGCCGCCGCTCGCCGTCCAAGACGACATGATCCAGAATCAACCGAACGAGTTCGAGCCACTGGAAGCTGCGTTGCGCGAGCTCGGCGCGCATGACGCGGCACGCTGGGCCCGCACGCGACAAGCGTTCGCCGAGCGCGCCGCCGCCGAGGACCTCGTCGACGTCGCGTTCGAGCGTCACGAGTCGCCGCTCGGATCGTTGATTCTCGGTGCGACGTCCGAGGGTTTGGTTCGCGTCGGGCTTCCGACCGACGGCGAGGACGCTGTGCTCGACGAGCTCGCGCGGCTCATTTCGCCAAACGTGCTGCGCTGCTCGCGTGAATCATTGAACGTCGCACGTCATCAACTCGACGAGTACTTCAGCGGCCAGCGCCGCACCTTCGCCGTTCCGCTCGATTGGCGGCTGACGCGCGGCTTCCGTCGTGAGGTGCTGCGTGTCACCGCGGAGATCCCTTACGGCCAAACGGCTTCGTACAAAGACGTGGCTGCGCAGACCGGCAGCCCCGCGGCGATTCGTGCGGCGGGGACGGCGCTCGCGACCAATCCGCTGCCCATCTTCGTCCCCTGTCACCGCGTCTTGCCCGCAGGCGGCGGCATCGGCAACTACCGCGGCGGCGCGGAGGCGAAGGCGAAGCTCTTGGACCTCGAGCGGGCGCGCTGAGCTCCGGTCCAGAATCCGGTCACATTTCCACGGCGGGTTCCGCTGGGAGTACGTCCCCCCGAGGAACCTGCCATGAAACACAGCGCACCGTCGTTCGCCGCCGCCCTCATCGTCGCCGCCAGCCTTGGTCTTCTCCCCGCGCGCGGCCAATCGTCCGCGGACGCCTGGTCGCGATTTGCGGCTCGGACCGGTCCAGGACTCGAGCTCGTTCGCGCCGACGGCGGCGCACTCGAAGTCGCCGGTTCGGCGCGCGCGGCGGGTCCCCTTCACGACGCAGCGGCTGCCGTGCGCGCGACGCTCGAAGTGTTGTCGGCCGCCGAGGACCTGCTCGGTGTGCCCGCCGCACAGTTCGCACGCACGAATCACAGCCAGGTCGCGGGGGTCCACGTCGTGCAACTCGAACAGCGCGTGCACGACGTTCCGGTCCGAGGGAGTTTCGTCGAGCTGCGTTGGAGTGACGAAGGCAATCTGCTCGCGCTGCGTGCCGTCGGTCTCTCCCGCAGCATCGCGCACGGCGATTTCGTCGTCGTGCGCGAGGACGCCGCGGAGCTCGCGCGTCTCGCGATTCCTGACGTCGACAGCCGCTGGCTGTGGGCCGATTCGCCAACGCGCGAGCTCCTCGTCGTGGGCGAAGACCTCCGGCCCGCGTGGAATGTCTTCGTCTGGAATCCGACGCGTCCTGACGGGGAGTGGGCCGTGACGATCGACGGCATCGACGGCACAGTTCGCGACGTGCGCTCGACGGTCGTCGAAGGACTGGCCGGATCCGTCGACGGCCGCGGCGCCGCTACAGGCGGGTTGAACTCCGGACCGCCGGCCGTCCTTCCGATGGGCAACATCCAAGTGTCCGCGATCGACCGCGGCGTGGGGCACGTTCGCATCACCACCAACTCGTGCGGCGACACGCAAGTCACGATGAGCTCGGACGGCGCGCGCGTGGCGTGGATCTCGTCGTGCGACGGAGATCGGGAGCTGTGGACGGCGGCGAGCGACGGCAGCGGCGCCCTCAAGCTCACCACCAACACGGTCGACGACCACTCGCCCGCGATCAGCGCCGACGGCTCGCGCATCGTGTTCGTGTCGAACGCGGGCGGCGACGAGGAGATCTGGACGATCCTGTCGAGTGGGACGGGGCTCACGCAGCTCACGTTCAACACAGCCGCCGATCATTCGCCTTCGATCACGGGGGACGGCACGCGGGTGGCGTACATCTCGCAGGTCGACGGCGATCCGGAGCTCGCCACATTGCTCGTCGCGAGTCCGTCGCCGGTCCAGCTCACATTCGATTCGACGGCCGACGCCAGCCCGCGCATCGCGGCGGGCGGATCGCGCATCGTGTGGGTCTCGTGGAGCGACGGCGATGCCGATGTGTGCACGATCACTCCCGCGGGTACGGGGTTCGCGCGCGTCACGTTGAACTCGGTCGAGGACGGAGAGCCCGACATCCTCGCCGACGGATCGCGCGTCGTGTTCGCGTCGAGCCTCGAACCGGAGGTGATCGCGCCCAGCGATCCGTCGGCGATTTCGCTCAACGGCGGAGGCGGCGTCGGAACGTCATCCGGCGCCGAACTCGGTCGCGTCGGACGCCGACTCGTCCCGCCGCGCGATGTGTTCGAAGCGCTGAGCGATGGCACCTCCCTCACGCGACTCACCGACGGCGAAGCCGACGAGCGCAGCCCGTCGTACGCGACCGCCGGCGGCTGCGTCGCGTACGTGACGGACGAAGACGGCGACGCGGAGATCGATCTGCTCGACATCGCCGGCGGATCGGTGATGCGACTCACCGACAACAGCACGAAGGACGATGCGCCGCGCGCGTCGTCGACCTGCGGCCGCGGAGCGTGGGTCGCGAACGACGGCGACGGCGAGATCTTCGCGTGGAACCTCATGCTGCCGGGTGCGTCGGCGCTCGGGTTTGCGAATGCAGCCGGCGCGTACACGTTCCCGTGGGCGGACAGCGCGTCGCCGTCGGTGTCGACGCGCCTGCGCGGCAAATATGTGCGTGTGAGCGATCTCGACCCGCGCTGGTCGAACGCGCGCGCCAACGCAGGCGCGACCACGCCGACGACGACCGCGAACCTGCACTTGAACCCGAGCGGCGCGATCGAGGGTCCGACCGCGCAGGTCACGGCGTACTACCACGCCAACCGCGCGCACGACGCGCTCGCGACGATCCTCACGCGCCCGCCGCTGTCGATCCCGGTGCCGCTGCCGATCGACGCGCCGTTGAAGGTGCGCGCGAACTTCCCCGAGGTCGTCGCCAATGCCTTCTACAGCTCGATGAATCGCGAGGCGACGTTCTTCATCGGCGGCGGACCGACACGGCCGAACACCGCTTGCGACACGTTTCTCTTGCACGAGTACGGACACTACTTCGACGACATGCACGGGGGCCTGAGCGCCGGCTCCGCGTGCGAGGCGCCGTACGCGCTCAGCGAGGGCATCGGCGACACCGTCGCGATGTTCGTGACCGCTCAGCAACTGATCGGCGAGGACTTCTACGGCACGGGCACGTGGGTTCGCGACTACACGCGCCCGTACTGGCTCGGCACCGGTGCGACCGGCGCGCAGCAGTACGGATGCGACACGTGCCCACCGTCGGGCGGCGCGCCGGAAGTGCACGAGCACGGCGCAGCCTTCGCGGGCTTCGCATGGGATCTGCGCGCGTCGATCGGAGCGATCACGGCCGAGAACTTGATCTTCGGCGCGCTGTCGATGAACCCGCCCGACATGCAGTCCGCGGTCAGCATGGTGTTCTCGCTGGCCGCGACGCCGGCCTTCGGCGGCACGGGTGACCCGCTCCTCAGCCCGCTCAACGGCGTGATCTGCGCCGCCGCTGCACGCCACGGTTTCGACTGCATGACGCGGCCCGATCAAGGATCGCACGGCTGCTCGGTCAGCGTCCCCGTCTGCACGGCGCCGGCGATGCACCGAACGATCGGCACCGAGTGGCTCGGTGCACTCATCGACGGAGAGCTCTCGTGCGAGATTCCGGTGAATCCCGACGACGACGGCCTCACGTTGCCCTCCCCCGTCATGTCGGGCGAAACGAAGACCTTCACGATCACGCTGAAGGTCAATCCCGCGATGAAATTCAGCGGTCGATACGGAGCGCCGCTGCCGCACACGCAGCTCGCGAGCCGTCGCGTCTTTCTCAATGCCTGGATGTTCGTCGACGACGGCACGATGGCGGGGTTCACCGTGCACAAGGTGCTCGGCACCGGGAGCTCGAGCCCGACCTCGGGTCCGGACAACATCGGCGGCGGCAACACGCTCGCGTTCAACCCGGACACGTGGGCAGGCTCGAGCTTGGCGTTCGCGTGCGACATCGTCATGCCGACCGTTCCGACGCCGCGCTTCACGATCCTGCGCGTGCGGCTCGATTACGGCGAAGACGCCGGATTCCACGAGAGCTGTCTATCGCACGCGTCGCTCTCCGGTCCGTGCGGCATCGCGCGCTACGGCGAGGTCGAGGACTTCCAGACGGTCATCATGCCGCCGTGAGATTCACTGCCGCTGCGCCGCGGGCGCGAGCGCGTCGGCGGCGCGCGCCGCGCGTTCGGCGTCGTCCGTCGCACCGAGCTCGCGGTACATGCTCGACAGTGTTCGATGGAACTGCGCTGACGCGCCGAAGTAGAACGAGCTGTCTTCGAGCTTCCTGCGCGCGGCCGCGGCCTGACCGGATTCGAGAAGCGCCAGCCCGGCCATGAGGTCGGGCACCGACTGACCGGGGAAGACGTCGCTCGCCGTGGCGAACAGGCGCGCGGCTTCCTCCGGTCGACCCGCGCGCCGCAAGCGCTCGCCCTCGAGCATCGCGCGCGACGCCGGGTGCTGCGCCTCGCGGTCCAGGTCGTCGGCCGAGAGCGCGTCGAGGAACTCGCCCAAGGGATAGGTCGGATCGCCGGCGTGGAACTCGTCCCAATGTCGTCGTGCGCGCGGCAGATCGCCGTCGAGCCACGCGACGACGAGTGCGTTCAGGCGTTGAGCTGACAGAACTCGCGGATCGACCCCGTCGCCACGGTTCACCGCCAGCCACGCGACCG
>JANOFY010000179.1:0-7726 GCA_031413895.1 Planctomycetota bacterium
TTGACGAGGACGAGGTAGTGGAGCGCTTGTTTCGACGTGCGGATCCCGCCCGCGACCTTGAGTCCGATGCGCCGGTTCGATTCGAAGTAGAAGTCGCGGATCGCTTCGAGCATGACGAGAGCGACGCCCGGCGTGGCGGCGGGCTGCACTTTGCCCGTCGACGTCTTGATGAAGTCGGCGCCTGCGAGCATGGCGATCCGACTCGCGCGCCGGACGAGGTCGTACGTCCCGAGTTCTCCCGTCTCGAGGATCACCTTGAGATGCGCGCGCCCGCACACGGCTTTCACCTGTTCGATCTCATCGAACACAGTGTCGTACCGACCCGCGAGCAACGCGCCGCGATCGATCACCATGTCGATCTCGTCGGCTCCGTCCGCGACGGCGCTGCGCACGTCGTCGAGCTTCACGGCGAGCATCGAAGCCCCGCTCGGAAAAGCGGTGGCGACGCTTGCGACCTTCACCGTCGAGCCCGCCAGCGCTGCCTTCGCGAGTGCTACGAACTTGGGATACACGCAGACGGCGGCGCAGGATCCGACCGCCGGATCCGCGTGTGGCCAGCGTGCCTTGTGGCACAGCGCCTGCACTCGGCCGGGCGAGTCTTTTCCCTCGAGCGTCGTGAGATCCATCATCGAGAGGACGAGCTCGAGACCCGCGATCTTCGCGCCGTTCTTGAGGCTGCGTCGCCCGAGCGCGGCGGCTCGTTCGTCGGCGTAGACCTGATCGACGGTCGGCGTCGAGAAGTCGGGCGGGTCGCGGCGCATGATCGCGCGACACGTTACCAGAGTCGGTCGCGCGCACGCAGCCGGTCACAAGCGCCGCTGCCGACCGTTAGCATGGCGACATGGGACGGACCATGGTGGAGAAGATCGCCGCGGTGCGCGCACGGCTCGCGCCGCTGCGGCAGCCCATGACGGCGGGCGATCGCCTGTCTCAGATGGCCGATCTCTTCGCGGGCCCTGAGGGCAACCTGGTCGCCATCCGCACGGCGAGCCCGGAGTTCAGGGTCGTGCTCGACGCAGCGCGCGAGTTCGCGCTGCTCGAGTACACGCTGAACCACTGGCCGTTCGATCTCAACGATGGTCGCGCCTTGGTGATGCTGCGGCATTCGATCGAGGATCCGCTGCTCGAGTGGGACCACACGCGCCCCGCGCGCGGCAAGAGCTTGCAGCTCGAGCTCTTCGTGGCCGCGATGTGTCATCGCGCCGGACTTCGTCCGGTGAAGCTCGGTGCGCCCGACATTCAGTGCATCGTTCGCGAGCGGCCGTTTGGAATCGCCGTCAAGCGCGCGTTGTCGCCGAACGACGTGCCCGAGCTCCTGCGGGATGCGACCGAGCAAGTGCAGGCGACCGGCGATCGCGGCATTCTTTTCGTCGATATCAGTTCCGCTTTCAGTCAACGCTTTGGGTTCGTCACGCGGCCGATGACCGATGCCGAATCCGCCGAGCTGCACGCGGCGTGGGTTCGCAAGTGCATCGAGCCGCTGTACGGGACGTTGAAGCGCACGGTGCATGGGAACCAGACGATCGGCGTGTACTTCTGGAGCAGCTTTCTGCGCTTCGCGCCGGAGACCGGCTGGCAGCCGGAGACGCTGCTCATGGACGTCGACACGAGTCAGGAAAACCGCAGTCATCGCCGGCTCTTCGCGGCGTTTCGCGGCACGCTTGCGGAGGCGTACCCGCCGCAGCGCTACGTCCCGAGCGCGTGACGTGCTGCCGCGGTGATCGGGCGTCTGCTAACCTGGCCGCCGTCCACGCGGCGCCTGGGAGTGCGCAGTGTCCTCAGCCGTCTCGTGCGAGGAGGTCCTCCATGCTGGTGCTCACGCTCGCCCTCGTACTCGCTGCACCGTCCCCGATCTGGGCCGCGCGTCTTTCGTTCGCGCAGGCGGACGACGACGCTCCGAAGGTCACCAGCATGGAGCCCGAAAACGGTGCCGTGGATCTCGACGTGAAGAGGGTCACGAAGCTCGTCGTGACGTTCGACCGTCCGATGAACACGGGCGGGTGGTCGCTGTGCGGCGGCGGGCCGAACTATCCGCCGCTCAAGGGTCGGCCGCGCTGGGATACGCCGAAGAAGCTCGTGGTCGACGTCGAGCTCGAGCCGGGTCACGACTACGCGCTGAGCTTGAATTGCGGCGCGCAGAACTTCCGCAGCGACAAGGACGTGCCGCTCGTTCCCGTTCCCTGGGCGTTCAGCACCGCTCCGGAAAAGCTTCCGAACCAGGCCACGCAGAAGGCCGAGAACAGGAAATCGTTCGACGCGCTCCAGGAGCTGCTCGCGAGCTCCTATTCGTACTACGACCTGCGCGTTCGCCACTGGAAGAAACTCTTCCGAGAGCACGAGCCAGCGATCGTCAACGCGAAGACGACGCGCGGCTGGGCGAGCTCCGTCGCCAAGA
The DNA here is from genome assembly GCA_031413895.1 of Planctomycetota bacterium. Classification (GTDB taxonomy): domain Bacteria; phylum Planctomycetota; class UBA1135; order UBA1135; genus JANLUN01. The sequence continues at coordinate 2,396 of JANOFY010000179.1, forward strand.
TGCTCGCGGCCACCGAGGACATTCATCTCTACTTGCGCCTCGGAGAGCGGGTGTTCGCGACCGGCTCGCGCGCGGTCGATTCGCTCTATCGTCGCAACCTGCTCGAGCAGTACGTGCCCGTGCAGCCCGCGGGAGACAATGGTCTGCAAGGCCGCACGTTGGATGGAATCGGCTACGTGATGATCACGGCCTGGGAGAACGAGACGGCGATCACGTCCATCGCGCAGGCGCTTTCCGGACTGCGTGATTGCCGCGCGCTGATCGTGGACGTGCGCCCCAACGCGGGTGGAGACGAACTTCTGGCGCGAAGCATCGCTGCGTGGTTCGTCGATGGAGCGAAGCCCTACGCGAAACATCGCTTGCGCGAGAAGGCCGGCCCTGACGGATTCGGACCCGTGATGGAGCGCACGGTGACCGGCAACACGGCGAGCGAGAAACAGATCTTGGTGCCCATCGTCGTGCTGACGAGTCGTTACGTCATGAGCAGCAACGAGTCGTTCGTGCTGATGCTTCGACAGGCGAAGGACTGCACGGTTGTCGGCGAGCGCAGTTATGGAAGCAGCGGCAATCCCAAACCGCACGAGATGCCCAATGGCGTGACGATCATCGTCCCGTCGTGGCAAGACATGACGCTCGACGGCAAGTGCTTCGAGGGCGTCGGGCTGGCACCCGATGTCGAGGTGGCCGTGAATCCCAAGGATCTCGAGCGCAAGGACCCGATCTTGGAGCGTGCACTCGCTCTGCTGCGGGAGAAGCTGAAGTAGGACTGTGCGATCGTGGGCGCGTTCCCGCACTCCGCGAGCCCATCGCAAGCACCACTGGCCCCCGACCCCGTCAGGAGGGATTGCGGTTTTTGACGTTCGCGGCGACGATCTTCGCCGTGAGACTCCGCATCCTATTTGCGCTTCTGGCGCTCAGCGTCCCGGCGCGAGCGATCGATCAGGTGACCGTCGGCGTACCGATTCCGCTCAACCGGACGGCGGACCCGAACCAGCCGCTGACGTTCTCGGTGCCAGGTTTCGATCCGTCGCTCGGCAGGCTCGTCGGACTCCGATGCTACGTCTCGATGCACGAGCTCATGCAAGCTCGCGGCGAGAACGAGTCGCCGGCTCCGGCTGCGCTCGAATGGAAGACGTCGATCGGTTTCCGAATGAGCGGGGTCGACTCGACCGTCCTCTTCGAACGGTTGTTCCCCGAACGCACGGCGAGCGCGAGATGCGCGCCCTACGACGGCGTGACGGACTTCGTCGGTCCGTCGGGCTTCACGGTCGAGCTCAAAGGCGTGATCGACGAGCTCGTCTACGAAACCGGCCGACCGATCGACCTCGCTCGTTTCGTCGGCGCGGGACCCAGACCGTTCGTCGCGCGCTACTTGGGGACGAACGTGTTCACCGCTGGGACGGGCAACGCAACCGCGACGCTCGATCACAAGTTGTGGTCGCGGCTCGTCGTCACCTATTACTACAAGCCGCCCGGTTCCTGAGTCGGCCGGCTAGCCGCACCGGCGCGGCCGCCTCGCCGCGCGTTCGTCCGCAACTTGTGCGAAGTTTTCGCCCCGAGCGTGCCGTCGAGCGACGGACTCGCTCGCATGCAACGGCCGCCTACTTCGATCCCGATGCCTCCCGTGCACGGCGCAGTGCTGGTCGTCGAGCGATGGAACTCGTGGGTGCGCGTGCTCGATCCGCAGAGCGGCGCCACGCGCTGGGTGAATCTCGCCGAGACGGAATTCGAGCAAGCACGCGCTGATTCCGCCGTGTCCCGAACCCGCGAAGCGTAAGACTTCGTGCGGCCCGGCGGCGGCAGCGGATCCTTCAGGTCACTCTGAAAAGCCGCAGATCTGCGCCGGAAAGCGGGTCAAGGGGGACCAGGTCGAGCCGCCGTACCCGGATCCAGGTGAGGCGGGCGGGGTTCTTGTGGGGGCGGAACGTACTCGCGGCCGCGCGCGTGCAATTGCGAGGCTTGACACCTCGCGTGAACTCACGTATCGGTGAACTATAAGGCTTCATCAAGGGGTGCCGCGCCATGCGAGCGGTGCGGTACCGGGAAGCTTGATGATGCTTCTCTCTCCTCGGGCCGGTAGCGCAGGCTACCGGCCCCTTCGTTAGATCCATCGAGATCGCGAGAGCAGCGCAATCGCGTGCTGCGAACAGCAGCCACAGCGCCCAACTGGCTGGACGCTCGTTCAGCGAGCTCGACTTCGGTTGCCCACGGCATTTCGCCGACAGTACGGGCATGACCGATCGCGATCCCCAGGACGGGCTTGCGCCGCCGCCAGGAAATCATGCCGCGTCCAGCAGTGCCGTCGAACCGCCGCCGATCACGGAGCAGTCCGATTCCACGAACTCCGAGTTCGCGGGGTGGCTCGCGGAGCTGGGCTCACAGACTCCGTCCGAGAGCGGTACCGAGTTCGATCTCAAGGACATCACGATCGCGGCGCTGCGCGAGATGCTCGAGGGGCTTCGTCCGATCGGCGAACAGCTGGCCGACTCGGAGCAGCGTCGCATCGAGCTCGAGGCGCAACTCGAAGCCGCGGTGTGCGCGACGCACATCGAGCGCCGGACGGAGTTGGAACTCGAAGTCGTCGAGCTGAAGCGCTCGCTCGTGCGAGCGCAGACGAGCCTCAAGAGGATGCGCGCCCGTTCCGCGGATCGTCAGCGGCTCGCGACGCAGCGCTGGCGCGAAATCCAGAAGCTCCGCAGCGAGCGCACGAGGCTCGCGAACGAACTTCGGAAGCACGGACGATCGAGCTAGCTCGCCGACGCGGGCTGAGTCAACCGTCGCGCTCGACTCACTCCACCGCGTCGGTGAGTTGCGGCGCGCGCTCTTCGTGGTTCGACTTCCACGCCCGCGTCGTCGCCTTGGCTTCGGCGAGCTGCGCGGGGGTCAGCGTGCGTGCGAGGCGCTCCAGGCGCGCCTGATCCGACTCGTGCCCGTTCGAAGCACTGAGGCTGTACCAGACGTAGGCGGTGACGTCGTCCGCGCTGACGCCGCGTCCGTGCTCGTACATCGAGCCGAGCTTGCTCTGCGCGACGGCGAGCCCCTGCTCGGCGGCGAGTTGCAACCACATCGCCGCGTCCTCGTGACTGCGCGTCACGCCTTGGCCCTTCGCGTACATCAGTCCGAGGTTGTATTGCGCCAACGCAAAGCCGCTGTGCGCGGCGACGCGCAACCAGCGGACGGCCTCGGCGTCGTCCTGCGCTACGCCTCGACCTTCGATGTGCATCAACGCGAGGTTCGTTTGCGCGGCGTCCATTCCCTGCTCGGCGGCCTTCCGCATCCAAGTGGCTGCGACGTTTGCGTCGGGACCGACACCGCGTCCCTCTTGGTGCATCCAGCCGACAGCGAACTGCGCTTGCGCGACACCTTGCTCGGCCGCGCGCTGTAGCCAGTCGATCGCCCGCTCGTCGTCCTGCGAAACACCTTGCCCGAGGAAGTACATCACGCCCAGTCGATGCTGCGCGGCTGGAGCTCCCTGATCGGCCGCCAAGCGATACCAGTGCAAGGCATCGCTGAAGCTGCGCGTGATCCCGACGCCTTCGTAGTACATCGCGCCGAGAAGACACTGCGCCTGCACGTGATCTTGCTCAGCGGCGCGTTGCAGCAGCTCCTGGGCGCGCTCGGGGTCCTTGGACACCGCCTGGCCGAACAGGTGCATCACGCCCAGATTGGACTGTGCTGGTGCGAACCCTTGCGCGGAGGCGCGCTCGTACCACATCGCCGCTTGCTCGTGCGATTGGGGAACACCGCGGCCGTCGTAGTACAAGAGGCCGAGATTGTTCTGCGCCGGGGCTTGGCCTTGCTCCGCTGCGCGCGTGTACCACTTCACGGCTTCGCTCGGGTTCGTTCGGACACCGCGGCCTTCGTCGTACAGAAGACCGAGCAGGTACTGCGCGTCCGCGTCGCCTGCCTCCGCGAGCGGGTACCACTCCGCGAGCGCGTCCGAGTATTCGCCGCGGTCGAATGCGTGCAAGCTGCTGTGCGTCGGACTGCTGCACGCGACCGAAGTTGCCAAGGCGATCAGAGCGGAGAGGAGGATCGGACAGCGCGGTCGTGAAGTGCAGCTCATGTTCAGCTGCTATCGGAGCCGTCGAAAAGCGAGCTTTAACCGAACTTCACAATGTGCGGGAGCTGCCCGAATGCACCCGCTGCGTCCGATACCGCGATCGACTAGCGGGGTGTCAAGATCGGTGACAGCGCCGGGGTTTCTGCGCGAGGACGATGCACTTCACGCGTCCTCACGAGATCCTCCACGGCGTCGATCCGTTCCTGGCTCAGCGTCTTCGCGAGCGCGTCTCTTCGCTCCTGCGCGGGGAGGTCTCCCTGCGCCGCACTCAGGCAGTACCACAGGTACGCGCTCGCATCGTCCTGCGGCACGCCGCGACCCCGCTCGTACATCGACCCGAGCCTGCGTTGCGCCGCGGCGACGCCCTGATCCGCCGCTCTCTGTAGCCATTGCGCAGCTTCGGCGTAGTCCTGTGCGACACCTTCGCCTTGGATGTACATCAGCCCCAAGTTCCCCTGTGCCACCGCGAGTCCCTGCTCCGCCGCCATGCGCATCCAGCGCGCGGCTTGGGCCGAGTCGAGTGCGACGCCCTCGCCGCGGGCGTACATGAGCGCCAAGCTCGCCTGCGCGGGCGCGAGCCCTTGATCCGCAGCGCGACGAAGCCACTGCGCGGCCAGTTCGAGATCCAGCGGAGCATGCTGGCCGGTGCTGTGCATCAAGCCGAGCCTCCACTGCGCGAGCGCCAACCCCTGTTCCGCGGCGCGCTGCATCCATGCGGCGGCTTCTCCGACTTGAAGTGCATCCGCGGGCAGCAGTGCGAGAGCGAACTGAGCTTCGGGAACGTTTTGCTCGGCCGCGCGACGTAACCATTCCCGGGCGCGCTCTTCGTCCCGCGGGACGCCCCGCCCCTCCATATACAGGAGGCCCAGATTGTTCTGAGCGGCGGCGTGCCCTTGTGTCGCCGCAAGCCCGTACCACTCCGCCGCCGCCGATTCGTTCCGTAGGAATCCCCGGCCCTGTTCATGCATTACGCCCAGGGCGTACTCGGCGCGAGCCACGTGTTGCTCCGCCGCCTTCGCATACCAATTCGCAGCCTGCGCGTCGTCCACCGCACACTCGACGCCGTCGTAGTACATCGAAGCGAGACGAAGCTGCGCTTCGATATCTCCGCGCGCCGCGAGAGCCGTCACCTCCTCGAGCACCGACGCGTGGCTCGCGCTTGGCGGAGGATCCGCGTGGCAGGCCGCGAACATGCACGCACACGCTGCGACCTGAGCGCAAAGCCAAGCGCGAACGTGCGGTCCGCGCATTCGTGACGGAGGCGTATG
>JANOFY010000180.1:0-2037 GCA_031413895.1 Planctomycetota bacterium
GCGGTCGGCCTCGCGCACCATGAGGTGCTTACCGAGCGCGATGAGGTACTCGGTCTCGAGCCCCGTGTCGGACGTCACCTTGAGCTTGCGCATACCGCGCACGAGCCCGGCGAACGAAACGACGCCGTCGATCTCGGAAACCGTCGCCGCATCCTTCGGCTTGCGCGCCTCGAACAACTCGGCAACGCGCGGAAGACCACCGGTGATGTCGCGCGTCTTCGAGATCTCGCGCGGAATCTTCGCGAGCGTCCTACCGGCTTCGACCACGTCGCCGTCGTGAACGACGATGCGAGCACCCGTCGGGATCGCGTACTCGGCGAGCTTCTTCCCGCTATCGCTCATGACGTAGATGTGCGGGTGAAGCGTCTTCTCTTTGTATTCGATGATGACGCGCTGGCGCAGCCCGGTCTTGTCGTCGAGCTCGTCGCGCAGCGTGACATTGTCGATGATGTCGATGAACTTCAGCGTTCCGTTCTTCTCGGTGAGAATCGGCGTTGCGTAGGGATCCCAGTCGAAGATCGGATCGCCTTCCGCGACCGTCTGGCCCGCCTTCACGAGAATCTGCGCGCCGAACGGCACCTTGTACGTCGCGCGCGTGCGGCCTTCGTCATGAATCTCGATCTCGCCTGTACGGCCGATGACGACGTGGATCGGCTCGCCCTCGCCCTTCATCTTCACGGAGGTGACGGCGTCGTTGAACACGAGCTTGCCGGGGCCCTTCGCGATGACGCGTGACTGCTCCGCGATGCGCGCCGCCGTTCCACCGATGTGGAAGGTACGAAGCGTGAGCTGCGTTCCCGGTTCTCCGATCGACTGGCCCGCGATGACGCCGACGGCTTCGCCGATGTTGACCATGCGGCCGGTCGCCAAGTTGCGGCCGTAGCACTTCGCGCAAACACCGCGGCGCGCCTCGCACGTCAGCACAGAGCGAATCTTCACCCGCTCGCAGCCGGAATCGTCGATCGCTTGCGCGGCCTCTTCGACGATCTCCTCGCCAGACTTCGCGAGCAGCTCGTCGGTGAACGGGTGGTAAGCCTCTTCCACCGCGACGCGCCCAAGAATGCGATCCTTGAGCGGCTCGATGACCTTCTCGCCTTCCTTGAGCGCCGTAGTCTCGACACCGAGGATCGTGCCGCAGTCGACGACGTTGATGATGACGTCCTGCGCCACGTCGACGAGCCGGCGCGTGAGGTAACCGGCGTCGGCCGTCTTGAGCGCGGTGTCGGCGAGACCCTTGCGCGCTCCGTGTGTCGAGATGAAGTACTCGAGCACGGTCAGCCCTTCGCGGAAGTTCGCCTTGATCGGCTGCTCGATGATTTCGCCCATCTGTCCGGTGATCTTCTTCTGCGGTTTCGCCATCAGCCCGCGCATACCGGCGAGCTGGCGAATCTGTTCCTTCGAACCGCGCGACCCGGAGTGCGCCATCATGTAGATCGGGTTGAGCCCGTTCTGATCCTTCGAGAGCCCGTCGAACATGATCTCGGAGATTTCGTTCGTCGCGTGCGTCCACGTGTCGATGACTTTGTTGTAGCGCTCGCCGTTGGTGATGTTGCCGGTGCTGTAGGCCTTCTGGAAGCGCGTCACGCGCTCCTCGGCTTCCGTAAGCAACGTCTGCTTGTCGGCCGGGATCTCGAGGTCTTCCACGCCGATGGAAACACCGCCGCGGGTGGCGTTGCGGAACCCGAACTCCTTGAGGCGGTCAAGGAAGCTGACCGTCGCGGAGAGACCCACCTGCCGGTAGCACTCGAACACGAGCTCCGACAACAACTTCTTCTTCATGTCGGCGTTCTTGTACCCGAGCTGTGGCGGCACGATGGCATTGAACAGGATGCGTCCCGCCGTCGTCTTTTCCCAGCGCTTGCCATTGGAGTCATCCACCCAGAACAGCACCGGCGTGGACAGCTTTGGCGCGCTCGAGCAGGAGTTGGCAAAATACATGGCGATTTCCGAGGCGCTGCAATGATATACCCGTTCGCGAGATATTGGACCGCTTCGTCGCTCGTCATCGCCGCCGCCGCGTGGCATTACTGCGCAGCG
>JANOFY010000181.1:0-2628 GCA_031413895.1 Planctomycetota bacterium
CTTGCCGCGCGTCAACCTGTTCTTCGCCGACGACGTAGGACTCGGCAAGACGATCGAGGCGGGCCTCATCGCCCGCGAGCTGTTGCTGCGCCGCAAGGTCAAGGACATCGTCGTCGTCTGCCCGCCGTCCGTGCTCTTCCAGTGGAAGGACGAGCTTGAGTCTCGCTTCGGCCTCACGTTCGAGATCCTCGACAAGGCCTACATCGCGCGCGTTCGCCAAGAGCGCGGCTTCGCGGTGAATCCGTGGACGACGCACACGCGATTCCTAGTCTCCGAAAGGTTGCTGATCGACGAGACCTACGCCGGTCCGCTGCGCGACTGGCTCGACGAGAACCAGGCCCACTCCCACCGCCCCGGATCGTTGCTCATCCTCGACGAGGCGCACCACGCCGCGCCTTCGAGCAGCGCGCGCTACGCGATCGACTCGAAGATCACGCGTGTGATCCGCGAGCTCGCTCCGCGGTTCGAGCACCGCTTGTTCCTCTCGGCGACGCCACACAACGGCCACTCGAACAGCTTCTCGGCGCTGCTCGAAATCCTCGACCCGCAACGCTTCTGCCGCGGCGTTCCGGTCAAGGGCACGAAGCTACTGGAAGCCGTCATGGTGCGCCGCCTGAAGGAAGACCTGCGCGAGGTCGACGGCGGATTCCCCAAGCGCGAGGTCGAACAAGTCACGATCGACGGCCTGCCCGCGGACGCTCCCGAACTGGTTCTCTCGCAGTTGCTTGACGAGTACCGCGAGGCGCGCGCGCAACGACTCCAAGGAGAATCGAAGCGCGTGCAGTCAGCGTCGGGGCTTCTCGTCTCCGGTCTACAGCAACGCCTGCTCTCTTCGATCGAAGCGTTCTCGCGAACTTTGCGGGTCCACTGCAAGACGGTCGCGCGTCTCTGGGAGGAATCGCAAGCAGGGAGCGCGCCGAAGTCAGCAACGTCAGGCCAGCTCGATCTCCTCGGCGATGGAGTCGGTTCCGACGACGACCGTTCCACGCTCTCCGAGGAAGATCTCCAAGCCGAAGAGGACGCACAGTTCGAGACGGCCACGCGCGCCGCCTCGGGTTCACTCGCGGCCGGACCGGGGCAGTCGCTGTTCGCGAAGGAGCAGCAACTCCTCAAGCGGATGACCGAAGTCGCTGAAGCGGCTCGCTACGTTCCAGACGCGCGCGTTCGCAAGCTCATCGAGTGGATCCGGCAGAACATGTGCTCGGACCTTCCACCACTGGGGAAGGCCGCCGACCCAAAGAAGCCTGCGCGTTGGAATCGTCGCCGCCTCCTCATCTTCACCGAGTACGAAGACACGAAGCGCTACCTGCGCAGCCAACTCGAAAGCGCCATCGCCGGATCTGATCTCGCCGAGCAACGCATCGACGTCTTCCACGGCGCAACTCCGCCCGCGAAGCGCGAAGACATCAAGCGCGCGTTCAACACGGACCCTGACAAGCATCCGGTCCGCATCCTGATCGCGACCGACGCCGCGCGCGAAGGCCTCAACCTCCAGAGCCACTGCGCGGACATGTTCCACTTCGACGTCCCGTGGAACCCGAGTCGCATGGAGCAACGCAACGGTCGCATCGACCGCAAGCTCCAGCCCGCTCCCGTCGTGTACTGCCGCTACTTCTACTACGCGCAACGCAAGGAAGACCGCGTGCTCCAGGTCCTCGTGCGCAAGACGAAGACGATCAAGGAGGAACTCGGCAGTCTGTCCGCGGTCCTCGACGATGACTTGGCGAAGATCATGCGCCGCGGCATCCGACATGCCGAAGTCGACAAACAAGTCTCCGAGATCGAGCACGAGGCGCTCGACCCGAACCTCCAATCGACCGCGGACGAAGAACTCGGCGAAGCCCGCGAGCGCCAGACCGAACTCAAGAACCAGATCGAGCAGCTACGCAATCGCCTGAACGAATCGCGACGCGCGATTGGTCTAGAAGAGGAGCACTTCCGCGACGCGATCTCGTGCTCCTTGGAACTCTTGGGCGCACCCGCGCTCCAGTCGAAGCCAGGAGAGAAGGGCAAGAGCCCGCGCTTCGACTTCCCCGCGCTCGACAAGCGCTCCGCGGACTGGGCCGACACGCTCGACACGTTGCGAGCTCCGCGCAAGCGCGACCAGAAGCCATGGGAGTGGCGCAAGGACTCTCCCATCCGGCCAATCGTGTTCGAGGCTCCAGAGTCGATGGACGACGAAGTCGTTCACATCCACCTCGAACACCGCGTGACGCAACGCCTGCTCGGCCGCTTCCTCGCGCATGGTTTCGTGGATCGCGACCTCTCGCGTGCATGCCTCGCGCAAACTCGCGACGCCATTCCGCGTGTGATTCTGCTCGGCCGCCTTTGCCTCTACGGTCCCGGTGCTGCGCGCTTGCACGAGGAACTTGTCCCGATCACCGCACGCTGGCTCGATCCCGCACAGCGCGATCAGCGCCGGGAGAAGCTCCAACCGTTCGCGCGCGAAGCCGAGACGAAGACGCTCGACTTGCTCGAAGATGCGCTGCGTCCCGACGCCGGTCGCCCGATCGACCCGCAGGTCCAGGGACGCTTGCTGCAAGCAGCCGCGCGCGACGTGCAAGAACTCCTCGCGCACCTTGACGAGCGAGGCAACCAACTCGGAGACATCGCCGCCAAGCGTCTCCA
>JANOFY010000182.1:0-9390 GCA_031413895.1 Planctomycetota bacterium
TTGTTTTTCAAAATAAATACAGATATGGAAGATCAAATTTTCATCTTGATATAACATTAAATTAAAGTGAATAAATGGTTGCCAAGATATTAATTCTAATTTTTGAGGTTATTTTCATAATGTTTTAGATAACGGCTTTACGTTGAATATGTCAACATATTTTCGTGAAGGTGAATTTTATGAATGTTTAACTTATCAGTGAAACCTATAGCACATGCTGGGTCTGTTTTCAAACCGTATCATATATGAATTAAGGAGGAAACCCGCCCGCGGTTTGGGCGCGGACGGGGTCCTTCGATTTTCCGAGTACCTGCGCGCGGCCGGCGCGTCGTCACTTCGACGAGTCGCCGAACGGACCGTCAGGGAGCAGGTCGCCGTTGTCTTGCTGGCCGATTTCGAACGGCAACGAAGCGCCTGCGAAGCCGCCGACCTTCTCGATCAGGAGCGCGAGGAACGCGGGATCCTGGATCGTGAACACGGCGGACGACGCGGAGCGACCGTTCATGCGGAACCATCCGCTCTCGACGTTCGACGCGCCGAAGATCTCATTCGGTGCATCGTTCGTCGCGAGCGCGAGGAAGTTCTGCGAGAAGCTGTTCGAGATCGAGAGCAGAGGCCGCTTGTCCCAGCACTTGACGTTGAGCTGCGACGAGAAGACTTCCTCGTTGTCGTTGTAGATCAAGAAGTCGATCAGCGCCGTGAACTGCGGACCGCCGGTGAGGTTGATCACGACGAGGTCGCTGCGGATTCCCGAGCTCTGCCCGAGGAAGCGCGGGACCAGCGTCTGGTCGCTCGACGGGCAGTACTCGAAGCCGTTCATGTCACGGATGCCGTCGCCGTCGTCGTCGGTCGTGCTGCCTTCGTCACCCACACCGAGGTACACGAACGGGTTGTACGAGTAGTCGACCGCGTCGACGCCGCTGAAGACGAACGTCATGCCGATCAGCGAGTTGTGCACGATCGCTTCGTGCGAGCTCGGATCCTTGGCGAAGGCGTACACATAGCCCTGGCTGGCCTGCGGATTGTGGTACCGCGTGATCGCCGAGAACGTGTCGTTCGGCGTCAAGCGGTGCGTGCGATTGAACTCGATGCAATCGAGTAGCTCGCCCTGCACGCCGCGGTGCTGGATGTACACGAACTCCACGTCCACCGTTCCGTTCTCGAGACCCGGCGACTCGAAGCCGTGGTCGTCGTTCACGTTCGTGATCGTGAGCAGCGTGAAGCTGTTCGAGCGGTTGTCGAACTCGGGGTACACGAGCAAGCTGCCGGGATTGGGGTGGCCGGGCGGCGGGCAGTCGGTCTCGGGAGCTCCGGGGAGCGATTCGATCGTGAGGTCGAACAAGATCGGCGACGCGAGCGTCTGCGGCGTGGCACGGACGAACTCGACGCGGACCTCGACGAAGCGACCGAAGACGCCGCTGAACAGTTGGCCGTTCTGGACCGGTTGGAAGAGCAGAGCCGCGAGCTCGCCCGGCGTGTTCGCCGCGCGGAAGTCGGCGATCAGGCTCGTGCCCGACGGTTCGTCGCCGGTGTAGCTGATGCGGCCGTACTCCGTGTTGACCGCGCCACTGTCGTAGACGACGGTCCAAGTGCCGCTCGGCTGCAACGTCTCGAGCGGAACGGTGCCGGTGAAGTCGCTGTAGTTCTCGGCGCCGGCATTCGGGCCGACGTCGACGATCAGGTCGACTGCGCCCAGGCCATCGATGTCACCGTTCGGATCGATCCGCATCGCGTTGTTCGATCCGAAGTTGGCGACCCAGACCTTGCCGTTGCCGTCGACCGACACGCCGCGCGGGCTGATGCCATTGCCACCGAGCGAAATGACCTTGCGGATCGCGCCGCTGTTCGCGAGACGCGACACGTCGTTGCCGGCGCTGTTCCCGACCCACATGTCGTTGTCGACCGGCGTGACCGCGATCGAGCGGTCGAGCGACGCGCCGCCCGAGGGCAGCGGGAACGTCGCGACCAAGTTGCCGGCGGGGTCGTACTTGCTGACTTCGTTGTCGTTGAACTGGCACACCCAGATGAAGCCGTTGTTGTCGACGGCGATGCCGTGCGGCAGGCTCGGGAAGCCGCTCGAGTTGACGACCGGGATGCAGATCGAAGCCGTCGAGACGGGGTCGTAGCGCAAGATCTGGCTTTCGAGGTGCGACTCCGACCACAGGATGCCGCTCTGGTCGACGAGGCCGCCGTTGCCACCGCAGGTGACGGCGAAGCTCGTGAGGACGGCGCCGTTGACGCCGCTGATCTTGTCGAACGACGTAGGGAAGAACGGATACCCGCCGACCCACACATCGTCGCTCGCGTCGCACGCGACCGTGCGCACTTGGATGCCGCTCGTGCGTTGGAAGAGCAGGATGCACTCGTCGCGCGCGTCTTGGACGATTCCGTCCGCGCCGCCGGCGCCGTCGGTGACGTTCGGCCACGAGAGGATGTTGCCCAGGCCGCGCGACGTGCGGATCAGTCCGTCGCCGTCGCGGTCGACAGCGGTGCTGTATTGATAAGGAGGGGCGAGGTACTCCCCGTTGGGATCAGGCGTGCCGTTCGCGTCGACACGCGTTCCGCCGACGATGATCCCGATCTTGACGACGGATCCTTGGAGGCCTGAGCCCTCGGCGCGGTTGCCAACCCACACATTGCCCCGGGAGTCGACCGACGTCCGCGAAGGGTTCTTCGCGAGGCGGTTCGGCGCCGTCTGGTACTCACCCAAGATTTCGCCCGTCAGCGCGTTGATGCGCACGATCGTGCCGCGGTCCGAACACGCGATGTTCACGAACGAGAGCTCGTTCGCCGCGGGAACGAGATCGAGCTGGAGCTGGTCGGCGACGTCCTGGTTGACGTTCGAGAGCACGCCCTCGTTGAAGTCCGCGTTGGTCGTGTAGGTCCGGCTCTGCCCGCCCGCCAAGGCCGGCGTGGTGAAAGGGGCGGCCGAGGCGATCAGGCCGGCGACGAGGCCGAGCCCGCGCGCCGCGCCAATCCGCTGGAGTCGAATCATGGTGCTGGTCTCCGGACCAAGGGTCCGCGTGCTGTTCAGAAGGGAGGAGATGGGAGACGGACCACAGGGCGGACTGCGAACCGGGGGGGACCTCTCGAGCTGCGATTGAAAGATCCTAGAGTTAGATTGAAAACTCCTATGGCGGGCCTGTCAACAGGAACTTTCATTTGCGCAGATGAAATGCCTGTAGGGACTTGCGACCGGCTCCTGGAGGCGGCGGTGGGCTGCCGCGAGCTATATGGGGCCGCTCGGGCCACAATCGAGGCGCTGGCCGAACCTGGCGGCGCGCAGAGGGCGCCACGCACGTGCCGCTGCTGGGCCGCGCGCGTCAGCGAGTGGCTTGCGCGCGGGTAGCGCGTGTGCCGGCACCGCGCCGGCGAACTCTGCACGCAGCGGAACTCGAGCGCGGACCGCCCGAGGCTCGCTCCCGAAAGGCGCTCAGGTCAACGCCGCGCTCGCCGGACGCCCAGCCGCCACGGGCTACTTCGACGGATCGCCGAACGGACCGTCCGCCAGCAGATCGCCGTTGTCCTGCGCGCCGGTTTCGAACGGCAGCGAAGACGCGGCGTAGCCGTACACGTTCTCGATCAGGAGCGCGAGGAACGCGGGATCCTGGATCGTGAACGCACCCGACGACGCGGAGCGACCGTTCATTCGGAACCAGCCGGTCTCGACGGACGGTGCACCGAACACCTCGTTCGGCGCGTTGCTCGTCGCGAACCGCAGGAAGTTCCCGGAGAAGACGTTCGAGATCGAGAGCAGCGGACGTTTGTCCCAGCAGCGGACGGAGACCTGGGACGAGAAAGCCTCTTCGTTGTCGTTGTAGATCGCGAAGTCGATCAGCGCGGTGAACTCCGTGCCGCCGGTCAAGTTGATCAGGACCAGGTCGCTCTGGATGCCGGTGCGCTGCTCGATGAAACGCGGGATCAAGGTCTCGTCGCTGGACGGGCAATACTCGAAGCCGTTCAAGTCGCGGATCCCGTCGCCGTCGTCGTCGGTCGTGCTCCCCTCCGGCCCGACGCCCAAGTACACGAACGCATTGTGAGAATAGTCGATCGTCTCGGTGCCGTTCGCGATCAGCGACGAGCCGATCAGGAAGTTGTGCACGATCGCCGCGCCCGTGACGGGGTCCTTCGCGAAGGCGTACATGTACCCCTGGCTGGCCTGCGGGTTGTGAAACGCCGTGAGCGCCGTGAACGTGTCGTTCGGCGACAGCCTGTGCGTGCGATTGAACTCGATGCACTCGAGCAGCTGACCTTGCAGCCCGCGGCGCGCGAGGTAGATGAACTCGACATCGACCGTCCCACCCAGAATGCCGGGCGATTCGAAGCCGGTGTCCTGGTTCGTGTTCGTGACCGTGATCAACGTGATATCGCCCGAGCGGTTGTCGAACTCGGGGAAGACGAGCAGGCTGCCGGGATTGGGGTGTCCGGGCGGCGCGCAGTCGGGTTCCGTCGGTCCGGCGAGCGACTCGATCGTCAGATCGAACAGGATCGGCGACGCGATCGTCTGCGGCGTGGCGCGGTCGAAGTGGACGCGCATCTCGACGAACCGACCGAACACGCCGTTGAAGAGCAGGCCGTTCGTCACGGGTTGGAAGGCGAGGCTCGCGAGCGCGGGCACGCTGTTCGCCGCGCGGAACTCCACGGAGAGGCTCGTGCCGGTCGGCTCGGCGGCGTGGTAGCTGATGCGACCGTACTCGGTGTTGCGCGCGCCGCTATCGAAGATCACGGACCACGTGCCGTTCGGTTGAATCGTCGCGAGCGGAACCGAGCCGGTGAACTCGCTGTAGTTCTCTGGGCCGGCACCCGCGCCGAGGCCGACGGTCAGGTCGACCGCGCCAAGCGAGTCTCCGCCGCCGTTCGGATTGATCCGCATGGCATTGTTCGAGCCGAAGTTCGCGACCCAGACCTTGCCGTTGCCGTCGACCGACACGCCGCGCGGGCTGACGCCATTGCCGCCCAGAGAGATGACCTTGCGAATCGTGCCGTTGTTCGCGAGGCGCGAAACGTCGTTGCCGGCGCTGTTGCCGACCCACACGTTGTTGTCGATCGGAGTGACTGCGATCGATCGATCGAGCGATGCACCGCCGGAAGGCAGCGGGAAACCTGCGACGAGGTTGCCGGTAGGGCTGTACTTGCTGACTTCGTTGTCGTTGAAGTGAGTGACCCAGATGAAGCCGTTGTTGTCGGCCGCGATGCCATAGAGAAGGCCCGGGAAGCCGCCCGAATTGAAGGTCTGGATGCAAACCCCCACCCCGGTCACCGGGTCGTAGCGCAAGATCTGGCCCTCGAGGTGCGACTCGGACCACAGGATCCCGCTCGGGTCGACGACGGCCCCGTTCCCGCCGCAATCGGGTGAGAACGTCGTCAAGATCGCGCCGTTCGCGCCGCTCAGCTTGTCGAACGAGGTCGGGAAGAAGGGGTAGCCGCCGACCCACACGTCGTTGTTGCCGTCGCACGCCACCGCGCGCACCTGGATGCCGGTCGTGCGCTGGAAGATCAGGATGCACTCGTCCTGCGCGTCTTCGACGATGCCGTTCACGCCGCCGGCGCCGTCGGTGATGTTCGGCCACGCGAGGATGTTGTCCAGCCCGCGCGACGTGCGGATCAAGCCGTCGCCGTCACGGTCGACTGCGGTGCTGTATTGATAAGGAGGCGCGAGGTACTGGCCAGTCGGATCGGGCGTGCCCACCGCGTCGACACGCGTGCCGCCGACGACGATGCCGATCTTGACGACCGAGCCCTTGCCTCCCGAACCCTCGGCGCGATTCCCAACCCACACGTTGCCGAAGTCATCGATGCACGTCCGCGACGGATTCTTCCCGAGCGGATCCGGCGCCGTCCGATACTCGGCCAAGATCTCGCCCGTCAGCGCGTTGATGCGCACGACCGTGCCGCGGTCAGAGCACGCGATGATCACGAACGAGAACTCGCCGGCGGGTGGCACGACGTCCAGTTGCAGCTGGTTGGCGACGCCGTGGTTCACGTGGGTGAGCACGCCCTCGTCGAAGTCGGCGTTCGTCGTGTAGGTGCGGCTCTGCTGGCCGAAGGCCAGGCTGACCGTCGTAGCGGCGACCATCAGACGGGCGGCGAATGCGAGCTGGCGCGACGCGCCAATCCACGGGTGTCGAATCATGGGAGTGCTCTGCGGATCAAACGTCCGCGTGCGTTCGGAGAGAGAGGATCGGCACGGTCGAAAAGGGCGGACCGCGCGGCGGACTGCGAGCGCCTCACCGCTCCGGACGGTGATAATGAAAGTTCTTGGGCACGGATTAGAAAGTCCTAGCAGCGGCGCGTCAAACTGACCCTGTACAGGAAATTGCAATTTCCTCCGTCACTCACTGCGGTGCGCGTTGGCCGAGCGAGTTTGGTCGGCGAAGCGTGCGTCGCACAAGTTCTAAGCGTGCGTCGCACAAGCTCGGGACGGTGAGTTCGATGCTCGCTCACCGCGTCGACTGCTCGCTCACGATCGGCTCTCCGATGTCACGCGCGAGCCAAGTCCACACGCCGCCGAGCACCAGCACCGCCGCAGACACGATCCACACCGTTAGCGACATCGATCCCGTGCGGTCGTAAATCAGGCCCGTGATGATCCCGCCCGTCGCGAACGCGACGTCCATGCCGAAGAACTCGAGCGCGAACACGCGGCCGCGGAATGCGTCGTCGACGTGCTTCTGCCAGAACACCGTCGACGCGACCCACAGCGCGCTCCCGCCCATGTGCGCGATGGCGACGAATAGGCACGCGAGATCGAGCCGGTCGCTCGCACCGAACGCGGCATAGCCGAACGCGGCCACGACGAAGCCGACCGTGATCTGCGTTCGCAGCGCGGCGTCGGTGCTGCCATAGCGCCAGCGTGCGAGCACCGGCCCGAACGCCGTTCCGATCCCGCGCGCGGAGTACAGCGCACCCGTCGTGAACGCGGCCGCGGCAACCGCATCCGCACCGTGCGTGTCGCCGAAGCGCTCCTTGCCCGCGACCGCGAGCAGCACGAGTAGGCCGCCGGCCGCGCCCCAGAAGGTCTTTGTGAACACGACCGGGGTGATGCGCAGGCTGCGCAGGTGCGCGAGGCCGCGCCGCATCTCCGTCATCGAGATCACGTCGCGCCAGCGAAACGGTTCGGGGTGAACCACGACGGGCGGCAACCGCAGATGGAAGAGACAAGCCGCGCTCACGACGTACGTCGCAGCGTCGACGGCGAACGCACCCTGCACGCCGATCCAGCTCACGAGCCAGCCGCCGACGAGCGCGCCGACGCTGAGCGTCACGCTCCACGTCACCGCGGAGAGCGCGTACGCGGCGTGAAGATCCTCGGGCGGAACCGTGTCGGGCAACGCCGCCGTGCGCGCGGCCTCGAAGAAAATGGCGATCGCCGTCTGCATCGCGATCAAGACGTAGAGCCACGGCAGGTCCTCAGGATCGCGCACGAACACGAGACCGAGCACGACGATCGCGCGCCCGATGTCCGCGGCGACCATCATCAGCCGGCGCGGGACGCGGTCGGCGATCGGGCCGGCCAGTGGGCCGAAGAGCGCGGAGGGGAGGAGGCGCAGCGCGAGCTCGGCGCCGAACAGCGCACCGACCCCCCATTGAGCCGTGGTTCCGCCGAGCGTTCCGATCAGCACGAGGCACGCGACGCGGTTGAGCCAGTCGCCGCTCTGGCTGATGACCTGCGCGATCCAGAGTTGCGCGAACTGCCGGTTGTTGAGCGCGACGCGCAGCACCGGGACACGGTATGCGATGACCCGGACGTGGAGAACGGCCGGCCGCGGACGAATGACCTCGTTTTCCACACGACTCGACCAGATTCCTGAACCGGTCTGGGACGGCCGCTCGTGACTACCCGTGCGGGACGGCTTGGGTCGCGCTGTCCGGCTCTGGCAAGCAGAGCTGCGAGGGAATCGTGGCGCCCGTTCTCGCGGACGGGGGGTGGGTGGGGTCCAACCGTTCGGGAAACGATGGACTCGCTCGAACTCCGTCTGCGGGAACGCTCCTCGATCTCTCGACTGCAGCCGGCCCTGTCCGAGCGCGCCGCACTGCGTACGCTGGCGACGAAGTCGCATGACGCTCGTCGACCACACCGCGCACCGTCCGTGGCCGCTTCCACGCGGACCGTGGGTCATGCGGCAGGTCTGGCACGATCTCCTCTTCGCGCATTGGCCGATACCTGCGGAGACCGTGCGCGCTGCATTGCCGCGCGGGATCGAGCTCGACGTCTTCGACGGCGAAGCTTGGCTCGGCATCGTGCCGTTCCGGATGAGCGGCGTTCGCCTGCGATACACGCCGCCACTGCCGTGGCTGTCGGCGTTCCCCGAGCTCAACATGCGCACGTACGTGCGCGTCGACGGCAAACCGGGCGTGTACTTCTTCTGCCTCGAGGCCGGCAATCCGCTCGCGGTAGAGATCGCGCGGCGCTGGTACCGGCTGCCGTACCATCGCGCGAACATGTCGTGCGTGCCCAGTGGTCCTGGGGGCCACGACATCCGTTATGCGCACGTCCGCACGGATCGACGCGGATCTCCGGCGGAACTCGCTGTGCGCTACGGACCGCGCGGAGACGTGTACACGAGCGGTCCCGGCAGTCTCGAGCACTGGCTCACCGAGCGCTATTGCCTCTACACGACCGATGCGCATGGGCGTGCTTTGCGCGGCGACATCCATCATCCACCGTGGCCGCTACAGCCCGCGGTGGCGGAGTTCGATCGCAACACGCTCGCTCGTGCGCACGGGTTCGAGCTTCCGGATCGCGCGCCCGTGCTTCATTTCGCTCGCCGGATCGAGATGGTCGCGTGGCCGATCGTCCGCGTCGACCGCTGAGTGTCGCGCGTCAGTGCGCCGGCTCGAGATGCTCCGCGAGGAACTTGCGAACGATCTCCCACGCCGCCGCTGCCGCCGTCTCGTCGTAGATCGCGTTCGACGGATTCGCGAACGCATGCTCGGCACGGTCGAGACGCTAACCCGTCGAGGAGCGTGCGGAAGCCGTGAGACGGCCGACGAATGCGGCGCGCCCTAGCGCCACTCCCCGCTCAGCACGAACGCGCCCCAACTCGACGGGAGGGGATCGTGATACTGCACGCGATTCTTCGCGAGCATCTCGAGTTGCGCGGCGCGCAGCGCATCGGCCCGACCCATCTTCTTCACCCACAGGTTCTCGTAGAAGCTCTGCATCAGTCGTGAGGTCGACTCGTCCTTCACCGACCAGAGCGAGCTCACGACGGTCTTCGCTCCGGCCAATTCGAACGCTCGTCGCAGCCCGAGCAGTCCCTCGCCCGACTCGGCCTTGCCCAGCGCGGTCTCGCACGCCGAAAGCACGACGAGCTCGACCTTGGAGAGATCGAGCCAGCCGACTTCTTCGGCGGTGAGGAAGCCGTCGTCGCGACCCGCCTCCGGCTG
>JANOFY010000183.1:0-1760 GCA_031413895.1 Planctomycetota bacterium
GCGCCAGTCGCGCGTCGGTATTACGCACTTCTGAGTAGGGATCTGGATCGTCATTCTGACGACGATGGCGGCGTGAGCGGCGCCGCGAAGCGTCTGCGCAGCGGACGTGCGCGGTGCGCGCCGGTTGCGACCCGTATGCAAGAATTCCGCCGCACCCTCCGAGGATCCCGCCCATGCTGACCGCACTCGCACTCGCCACCGCGCTCGGAAATTTCACGCACGACGACGACACGCGCGAAGCCATCGCCCGCATCCAGGCCGTCGCGCGTCACACCGTCGAAACCGAAGGCGTCCCCGGTCTTGCGATCGCGGTCTTCCATGAAGGAGAGATGCTCGTCGCCCAGGGCTGGGGCTACGGCGATGCAGAGCGACGCCTTGTCGCGAGCGCGGACATGCTCTTCCCGATCGCCACGGTCGGCCGTCAGTTGACCGCCGCCGCGATCCTGCAACTCAGCGAGCAGCACAAGCTCAGCCTCGACGATCCGCTCGAGCGCTGGCTGCCGAATGCAGTGAAGCCCGGCAGCGGCATCCTGTTGAAGCACGTGCTCTCCGGCACGTCCGGCATCGCCGGCCCCGGCGCTTGGTTGAAGCACAAGCCCGAGT
This sequence comes from Planctomycetota bacterium, assembly GCA_031413895.1. Lineage (GTDB taxonomy): Bacteria > Planctomycetota > UBA1135 > UBA1135 > JANLUN01. Next base: position 604 of record JANOFY010000183.1, read on the forward strand.
TCCTGAACGAGTCGGTCAAGACCGACGAGTTCTTGGCGATGTTCAAAGACATGCCGCTCGAGTTCGCGCCCGGGACGAACTTCTCGCTCGACAGTTCCGGCTACGCGCTGCTGACCGCCGTCGTCGCGCAGGCGTCGGGCGAGTCGTACACGGACTACGTGTCGCAGGCGGTCTGCGAGCCGCTCGGGCTTGAACACGTAATGGTGTGTCCTCCCGAGCGTCGCGCGATCGGCTACGCCGGCGATTGCGAGCATTCCGCGGGCGAGGGCGAGTTCGATCTGCCGCTCGCCGCCGACGCGGCTGGGTTCGGCCATCACTGGTGCGCATCGATCGTCGAGCTCGTTCGATTCACGCGCGGCCTTCTCGATCGTTCGCTGCTCGAGGAGAGCTCGATCCGGTCGATGACGACGGCGTTCGAGCTCTCGAACGGTCGCGCGACGGGCCACGGATACGCGCTCGCGATCGAGACGATCGAGGGTCTGCGCGCCTTCTCACACACCGGCGGAAGCGGCGGCTTCCGCGTGCGCACCGCGCACTACGTCGAGTCGGACTTGACGATCGCGGTCCTCGCCAACTGTCACGGCGCGGCGGTCGAGAGCATCGAACGCGAGGTCGCGGCCGCGATCCTGGGCTGGGCGCCGCGCGTGATGGCGGAGATCCCGCTCGAGGCGGCGGAGCTCCAGCGCTATTGCGGGACGTACCAGCTGGACACGACGCGCGTGCGCATCTTTGCGGCCGACGGACGGCTGCGCTTCGAAGGCAACGAACCGGGCTTCGCGCTCCTGTACCAGGGTCGACACGTGTTCGTGTCGGCGGCCGACAAGTCCGTCTCGGTCAAGTTCCAGTTCGAGAACGAGCGCACTGCCTCGTTCACGCTGACACGCGGCGGTTTCGAATCGAACGCGCGCCGGATGGAATGATCCGCGCGCGCGGCGGCGTCACTTCTTCGACGGCAGCTCCTTCAAGAGTGCCATCACCGCGTCTTCCATCGCTTCGTCGCGCACGTCGCGATAGCGGATGACGCCTTGCGCGTCGATCACGTAGATCGTCGGCCATCCTTGGACGTTCCACTTCGTCGCGAGCTTGCCGCTGGTCGACTCGTCGACCGCCTGCCTCCAGGTGATCTCGTTCTTGACCAGGAGCGGCTTCAGCTCGTC
>JANOFY010000184.1:0-2789 GCA_031413895.1 Planctomycetota bacterium
AGGGATGCCTTCGGGATTGAAGAAGCCGTGCGTCGCGATGTGGACGATCGCATGCCGCGCGAGCTCGCGCTTGAGCGCTTCCTCGGTCGCAGCGGAACCTTGGAGCGCGAGCCGCTTCTCGGCGCGGGACAGTTGTTCGTGAAGCCCGTACACGACGTCCGCTTCGTAGCTCGTATGGCGCAGCGGCGCCCAGAAGTGTTGGAAGCTGCCGCGCGAATCGGAGTCGTGCGCGGGGACTGCGGCCCTGTTCGACGGCGACGTCGAGACGGTTCCCTCGAGAGCGGCGCGCTCGGAGTAGTCGACACCGCCCACGGAGAGCAGGCTTCTCGAAAGCGCCTCGTCGCCTCGGTTGCGAAGGAGCGCGTGTGCCGATTGCTCGTACACGAACGACAGGTGCTCGAGAAGGAAGCTCCCGTCTTCGAGCACGATCGTCTCGAACGGCAGCGTGCACAACGCTCCATCGGGCGAGACAAAGACGCGCGTTACTCCGTCGAGATGCGCCGCGATCGGAACCCACACCAGTCGCCGGAGAGCTCGCGTGAGGTCCGCGCCCGCATCCCCGGACGCGGCGGCGCCGCGGCGGCTCACGAGCTCGCGCAAGTAATCGTTCAACGCCCGCTCGATGTCGGACTCCAAGCCCAGATCGACGTGAACACTCGTCTCGCGATCGGGCCGAGTGATCCACGCGGACACGCGGCGCTCGAGCCAACGGCCGCGTGCGATCACCTTCCCTCCTTCACGCTTCGCCGGCTCATAAACGCGGTGGGCGAAGACATCGACCAGCGCAGAGCTCTGCGGGAGAGCGCCGCGCACGGCCGAGAGCGATGGCGTAGCGGGGAGCACCGCGTCGACCGCTCCCGCCAGCAAGCGCTCCAGCCGTTCGCGCTCGACTTGAAGTCGCGTCACCTCGCTCTCATGGAGCTCGCGATCCTCGATCGAGCGCGCGAAAGCGAGCTTCGAAAGTCGTGACTGGACGTCTTGCAGCGCTTCGAGCTCGCCTGCATGCTCCGACGAGAGGCTCGCGTGCAGTCCGCTCCGCTCGGCGTGCAGCGCACGACCGGCTTGGTGCTTCCAAGCCAAGACGGCTTCGGCTGCGTCGCGATCCGGAGAGAGGCTCACGAGCAATTGGATCTGCCAGCGCAGCGACGAGAGGTAGCGTCGGCTCTCGCGCTCGCTCCCTCGCGAGAGCAGCGAGAGCCGCTGCGCTTCGCTCGCTCGCAAGCTGCGATGGATGAGCTCGCGCGCGCGAACGTGGTCGCCCTCGTCGGCGGCGAGCGCAGACAGGTTGCTGAGACACAGCGCCGTATTCGGATGATCGGGACCGACGGCGTTCTCCCAGATCGCGAGCGCGCGCTCGGTGAGCGCGCGAGCTTCGTGCAAATCGCCACGGGCTCTGCGCAGCAACGCGAGGTTGTTGAGGCTCGTCGCCGTCTCGGGATGCGCTCCACCGAGAGTCTTCTCGTAGATCGCGAGCGCGCGCTCGGCGAGCGGCAAGGCTCCGTCGAGATCACCGGCCGTGCGACGCAGCTCGGCGAGATTGTTGAGACTGAGCGCGGTGCCGGGATGATCGGGACCGAGCAGCTTCTCGCGGATCGCGAGCGCCCGCTCGTGGAGCGGTCGAGCCCCGTCGAGGTCGCCACGGTTCTCGAGGAGCACGGCGAGGTTGTCGACAATCGTCGCGGTTTCCGGGTGGTCGGGTCCGAGGACTTCCTCACGGATCGCGAGCGCGCGCTCGAAGAGTGGTTGCGCTGCGTCGAAGTCGCCGCGAGCCCACAGGAGCGTGGCCAGGTTGTTGAGGCCCGCGGCGGTGTTGGCGTGCTTTGGGCCGAGGACGGTCTCGTAGATCGAGAGCGCGCGCTCGAACAGCGGTCGAGCTCGATCGAAGTCGCCGCGTTCCCAAAGAAGCTCGGCGAGATAGTTGAGGCTCGTCGCCGTGTTGCGATGCGTGGGTCCGAGTGCCTTCTCGTGGATCGCGAGCGCGCGCTCGAGAAGCGGAAGCGCCCCGTTCAGATCGCCTCGCGCCCGAAGCAGGACAGCCACGTTGGTCAGGCTTCGCGCCATGTCGGGATGCAGAGGGCCGAGCGTCGTCTCGCGAATCGCCAGGGCGCGCTCGTACAGCGCTCGAGCGGCGTTCAAGTCGCCGCCGGCCTTGAGCAGACCGGCCAGCCGGTTGAGGCTCGCCGCCGTGCCCTGGTGCTCGGGACCGAGGACTTTCTCGCGGAGCGCCAGCGCGCGCTTCGCGTCATCGAGCTCTGCCGCTTGGCGCTCGATCGGCGGCAGTGGCAGCGGAGCCCCCGCGATGACGCGCAGCTCGAACGCTCCGCGCTCGCCGTGCAACGCGCAGACCTCGACCGCATGGCGCGTATCCGCCCCGAGCTCGGCGGTGATGCGAGCGTGCGTCCCGAGCAGACCGTCGTCGTCCTCGCGCACGGCATTCCCGTGCTCGTCACGCAGCACGAGATAGGCGTCGAAGAAATCGGAGCGCAGCTCGATCGTGTAGGTTCCCGGCGCTTCGACGGGAATCTGAAAACGTTTGCCGAGCACGGGCGCGTCGGTAAAGGTCTTCTCGATCGCCGCGGTTATCACACGCGAATCCGTGTCGACGATCTCGCTCTCGGTCGCGACGCCGACGCGCACGATGCCGTCGGATTGCAGCGCGAGCCAGCTTGCAAGCAGCGGAACGATGTTCATCAAGGGAGAGCTCAGGGAGCGAGCTCAGGATAGCGCAATGCCGCCGGGCTGCGGCTCGACGAGGACAGCCGGCCTTTCCGGATCGAGACGTGGGGCGG
>JANOFY010000185.1:0-2247 GCA_031413895.1 Planctomycetota bacterium
TGCGCGCTCCGCCTGAGTCGTTGAGGCCGATCAGCGGCACGCCGACCTTCATCGCCATGTCCATGACCTTGCAGATCTTTTCCGCATGGGTCTCCGACAGCGATCCGCCGAACACGGTGAAGTCCTGGCTGAAGAGGAACACCGGACGTCCCTGAATCAGCGCGTGTCCCGTCACGACGCCGTCGCCGAGGATCTGCTGCTCCTGCATCCCGAAGTCGGTGCAGCGGTGCGCGACGAAACGGTCGAGCTCGACGAATGATCCTTCGTCGACCAGGAAGTCGAGGCGCTCGCGCGCCGTGAGCTTCCCCTTCTTGTGCTGCGCGGCGATGCGGTCCGCGCCGCCGCCGAGCAACGTGAGCTCACGCATGCGTCGCAGGCGATCGAGCGGTGATTCGGGAGTCGGCGTCGTCATCGGTTCAGGTTTGGTCTCGCGGGTCTTGGTCATGTTCGTGCGACGTGCTCTCTCGACTACTCTCGACTTCCGTTCTCTCGACTTCCATTGGGGACTGCGGCGTTGATTCGATGCGCGTGTGAGCGCGAGATCGCGCTAGAACCGCGCGTACTGCTCCAGCAGCCCGCACTTCGGGCATCGATACGCGAGGATCTGTTTCCTCACTCCAAGCTCGAGCCCCTTCCAGATGCTGCGTTTCGGCGCGCCCTTGATCCACTCGGCGACGTGCCGCGCGTTCCAGTGGCCTTGGTCGAGCACGTAGCCCTCTTCCATCGGCTCTTTGCAGCGCAGGCACTTGGGTTGGATGATTTCCATGCGCGTCGAATCGCGTTCGGCTTGCTCAGCGCTTGGGACTCTCCAACGCGAAGTTCACGAGCCATCCGCACTGCGAACAGCGGAACGACACGATGCCAAGTCGCGGCTTGTCCTTGGCCTTGACACCGCCCCAGACGTTCTTCTCCGGTACGCCCTCGGCCCAGGTCGCGGACTCGATCTGCCCGCCGTGGGTCTGATCGACGATGAAGCCGGCGGCCATGGCGATCCTGCACACGGGGCACTTGGGATCGGGCCGATTCATGCGCTGCCTCCATGTACGTGTGACCGGTCGTGCGGATCCTCGACGAGCTCCATCAACACGCCGCCGGTGCTCTTCGGATGCACGAACGCGATCGTCGTCTTGTGCGAACCCGGGCGCGGCGTCTCGTCGATCATCCGCACGCCGGCGGCCATGAGCTTCTCGATCGCGACGGCGCAGTTCTCGACCTTCCACGCGACGTGATGGATGCCCGGGCCGCGCGTCGCGAGGAACTTCGAGATCGGCGAATCAGGACTTGCGGGCTCGACGAGCTCGATCCGTTGTGTCCCCGCGTACAGCACGAGGACATTCACCTTCTGCTGCGGCACGTACTCCGGCTCCCCCGCCGCGAGACCGAGGGCGCCGACATACTGGCGGCGTGCATCGGCGAGGCTGTGGACCGCGATCGCGACATGGTGCAGACCCTGGACGAGACCGCGCAGCGCATGAGGTGCTTGCATCAGAGAACTTCCGGGGGCTTGTGCTTTCCGAACACGCGCTCGAGCGTCGTGCAGATTTCTCCGAGCGTCGCATACGCGTCGACCGCCGCCAAGATCGGCGGCATCACGTTCGCCGTTCCGCGCGCGGCTTCGCTGACGGCGCGCAATGCGCCTTCCACGCGCGCTCCGTCGCGTTCCGAACGGACGCGCGCGAGATCGGCGAGCACCTCCGCGCGCGCGCCGTCGTCGGGGCGGAAGATCTCGGCCTCGCCGTCCTCCGACTCGAAGCGATTGACGCCCACGACCACCTGTTCGCCGGACTCGACGGCTCTCTGCCACGCGAGCGCGCTCTTCAGGATCTCGCGTTGCACGAAGCCCGACTCGATCGCAGCGACCGCACCGCCGCGCTTCTCGACTTCGGCCATCAACGCGACGGCGCGCGCCTCGAGCTCGTCGGTCAGGCTCTCGATGAACGGCGCGCCGCCCAGCGGATCGACGACGTCGGCGACGCCGGATTCGTGCGCGATCACCTGCTGCGTGCGCAGCGCGGTGCGCGCGGACGATTCGCTCGGCAGGCTCAGCGCCTCGTCCATCCCGTTCGTGTGCAGCGACTGCGTGCCGCCGAGCACGGCGGCGAGCGCCTGCAGCGTCACGCGCACGACGTTGTTCTCGGGTTGCTGGCTCGTCAGCATCGAGCCGGCGGTCTGCGTGTGGAAGCGCAGCATCCAGCTTTTTTCGTCTTTCGCGCCGAACTCGTCGCGCATGATCCGCGCCCACATGCG
>JANOFY010000186.1:0-12504 GCA_031413895.1 Planctomycetota bacterium
CTTCGCGGGCGCGGCCGACAACTACGGTCTGAACCCGCCGCAGTGCACGCCGAACGGCGTGCCGGACTCGTGCGAGCCCGCGCCTGATTGCGACGACAACGGCATCCCCGACGGGTGCGAGATCTTCGCGGGCGCGGCCGACAACTACGGTCTGAACCCGCCGCAGTGCACGCCGAACGGAGTGCCGGACTCGTGCGAGACCGCGCCTGACTGCAATGACGACGGCATCCCCGACGGCTGCGAGATCCTTGCCGGCGCCGCGGACGGCTACGGTTTGAATCCGCCGTCGTGTTCGCCGAACGGCGTGCCGGACTCGTGCGAGCCCGCGACCGATTGCGACGACGACGGCATCCCCGATCCGTGCGAGATCGCATCCGGGGAGGCGGACAACTACGGCACCGGTCCGAACTCGTGCTCACCGAACGGCATCCCCGATTCGTGCGAGCCGGCGAACGATTGCGATGCGGACGGAACGCCCGACTTCTGCGAAATCAACGCTGGCGCGGCCGACAACTACGGCTTGAATCCGCCGCAGTGCACGCCGAACGGAGTGCCCGATTCGTGCGAGCCGGCACCGGACTGCGACAGCGACGGCATCCCGAACGGGTGTGAAATCCTAGCGGGCGAGCCGGACCTCTACGGTAGAGGTGGACAGAGCTGTTCTCCGGACGGCATCCCCGATTCGTGTCAGCCCGCGGCGGACTGCGACGACGACGGTGCGCCCGATGGCTGCGAGATCGCGGGCGGCGCGCCGGACTGCAACGACAACGGCATTCCCGACTCGTGCGACATCCTCACCACAGGGGATTGCGACGAGAACGGCGTGCCGGACGGGTGCGACATCGCGTCCGATCCAGGCGTCGACCTCGCCAGCGGCGGTGAAAGTCCGAACTGTCAACCGAACGGCATTCCCGATTCGTGCGAGAACCTGATCGACTGCAACGCGAACGGAGTCCCGGACGTGTGCGACATCGCGGGGAATCCCGATCTCGATCAAGACGAGAACGGAGCGCTCGACGCGTGCGAATGTCAGATCATCAACCGCCGCCAGCCCGGCAGCTTGCTGATCTACCCCGAGTACGACAACCGCGCCTCGTTCCTGAGTCTGATCACGATCACGAACGTGGATGCGAGCCAGAGCGTCGACGTGCACTTCGTGTTCATCGAGAGCGAGAACTGCCTCGAGTTCGACTTCACGCGTCGACTCACGGCGAAGGACACGCTGTCGATGGTGACGAGCGCGGTGAACCCGGGCGGCGGTGAGGGCTACGTCTACGCGTACGCGGTTCATCCCGCGTCGGGCCGGCCGATCGTGTTCAACCACCTGATCGGTCAGTCGATGACCCTCGAAGGCATCGCGAACTTCAGTTATGCGCTGAACGCCCTGACGTTCCGTGGCATCGGCGACGGTCAGTACGCGGACTGCGATGAGGACGCGCACCGCGACCTCGACGGATGCGAGTACGAACCGGCACCGGACAAGATCTTGATCCCGCGCTTCCTCGGACAGAGCGATGTCGTGCGGAGCGAGCTGCTCCTGATCAATCTGACCGGGGGCGTCGCATTCACGAACTTGCTCTTCTTCGAGATCTTCAACGACAACGAAGAGTTGTTCTCGGCGCAGCACTCGTTCCGCTGCTGGAAGCGTGTTCCGCTGACGTCGATCTCGAACGCGTTCTCCAACAGCTTCCTCGCGAAAGCGACGAACCAGAATCCGAACGAGATCCTGGGCCTGCCGGCTCAGCAATCGGGCTGGATTCGCATCGACGGTCAGCTGGCGACGTCGAGCGCTGCGTCGATCACCGACCCGGCGTTCTACGCGGTCCTAGTCGAGCGGAGAAACGGTCGCGCGGTCTCGAACCTGCCGTTCGAGGACTGCACTCAGACGAACGGTTCGCTGCTGCCGAGCAGCGTGTTCGGCGACGAGTAGCCGAGTCACTCGTGCTTTCGACGCGAGCCCGAGCGCAAGCTCGGGCTCGCGTGCATTTGGAGTGCGCGCAACTTCGTGCGCGCGCAACGCACGCGCGTCAACGTGCGCCGCAGCCGCGGGCTAGACGTGATGCACGGGGCCGGTGCGGTGGAGCGCCGCATCGAACGTTCGCCGGACGTACACGGGGATCATTTCGCGGCGCCAGTCTGCATCGCCGGGAATGTTCTCGAGCGGGTGACACTGCTTGTGCGCTTGTTCAGCGACGAGCGCCACCGCTTCGGCGAACTTTGCCGTGCGCACGTCGACGCCGGCCAGCAATTCGGCGACACGCTTGATGCGCACCGGGCGAGCTTGCAGCGCGGTCAGGACGACATCCGCGCCGTCCACCGTGTCGTCCGCCGTCACATCCAGTCGCACCGCGACGCCGAGCAACGGGAAATCGATCGAGCCTCGCTCCCGAAGCTTGCCGTACGCGCCGCGATGGCCGGGCACGCTCGGCGGAATCTGGATCGACACCAAGATCTCGCCCGGTTCGAGTCGCTTGTTGTCGATGCCGTCGGCGATCCAGAAATCGTTGATCGGCACAATTCGCCGGCCTGCGGGCCCTTCGATCTCGAGCGTCGCGGAGAGCGTCATCAACGCCGGCACGCTGTCGTTGCTCGCGGCGGCGACGCACTTGGATCCGCCCGCGACGACGTGGCACGCGGTGCCGTCCTTCTTCAGGCAGAAGCCGAGTGCCTGGCGCCAGAAGTACGTTTGGTTGTACCACTGGCAACGCGTGTCGAGCATGACGTTGCCACCGAGCGTGCCCATCGTGCGCAGCTGCGGTCCTGCGACGAGTCCCGCCGCTTGAGCGAGGGCCGGCGCCGATTCACGAGCGCTCACGTTCGCAGCGACAGACTCCAAGCTCGTCATCGCTCCGATGGAGAGCCAACCGTCCGCCGCGCGTCGCACGCCGTGCAACTCCGGAATTCCCGCCAGCGAAACCAAGACGCCGGGCGTGAACAGCTCGTGCTTCATATTCGGCAGGAGATCGGTGCCGCCGGCGAGGATGCGCGCGTCGGGGCCGATCTCTGCGAGCAGTGCCACGGCTTCGCTCACGGACGAGGGACGCGCGAGCTCGAACTTCGGGAGTCGCAGCATCAGCGCGCCTTCTCGGCAGATGTGCGTGACGACGACTTCGCGCGCACGCTCGGCGCCTGCTCGCGCAGTGCCTTCAACACCTTCGCCGGCGTGAAGGGCAGGTGCTTCAATCGAATGCCGACGGCATCGAACACCGCATTGGAGATCGCCGGGATCGACGGATGCAGCGGACCCTCGCCGGCTTCCTTCGCTCCGTATGGACCCTCCGGATCGATGCTCTCGACGATGAGCGCGTGGAACTCGGGCGTGTCGACCGACGTGGGGATCCGGTAGTCGAGCAGCGACGGGCCCGCGTGCAAGCCGAAGCGGTTGACGTCGTGGTTCTCGAGCAGCGCCTCGGCGACGCCCATGTACGCGGAGCCCCTCCATCTGGCCCGCGACGAGCATCGGGTTGAGCGCGCGGCCGCAATCGTGCGCGATCCACACGCGCTCGCAGTCGATGCGACCCGTTTCCACGTCGACCGATACCTCGGCGACGTGAGCGGTGAAGGAATACGCAGGCGATGCGCCGATCGTTCCACCGCGGTAGTCGCCGCCCAGCGTCGGCGTGTTGTACGAGCCCGTCGCGCCGAGCGTGTCGAATCGCTCTTCTGCGATCTGGAACGCCTCCGCGCTCGAGATCGAGCGACTCGGCTCTTCGAGGTCGATCACGAGGCCTTCGATCATGCGCACGCGCACGCGCTCGACCTTCCACGCATCGGCGACGGCCTCCACGATTTGACCGCGGAGCTTGCGCGCGGCATCGATGCACGCGTTGCCGACCATGAACGTGACGCGACTCGAGTAAGCGCCCAGGTCGACGGGGCACAGATCCGTATCGGCCGCGACGACGCGCACGTTGCCGACATCGAGACCGAGTTCTTCGGCGACGAGGTAGGCGACCACCGAGTTCGATCCTTGACCGATGTCGTTGCCGCCCGTGAACACCGTCACGCGGCCCGAGCGTTCGACCGCGAGCTGGATGCCGGCCTGCGGCATCTTGTTCGGGTACACGGGGTAGTTCGTGCCCGAGATGTACATCGATCCCGCGACGCCGAGGCCCCGGCCGAAACCGAGACGGCCGCGACGCGTTTTCCATGCGCTGGCGCGCTCGACTTCGTCGAGGCAGGCCATGAAACCGTTCGAAGTGATGCGCTGTCCGTTGACGGTGTGCGTGTTGTCGCCCTGGAAGTTCTTGCGGCGGATCTCGATGGGATCGATGCCGAGCTCGTGCGCCACTTGATCGAGCTGTACCTCGAATGCGAAACGCGGTTGCACGGAACCGTGCCCGCGCTTCGGCCCGCACGGCGGCTTGTTCGTGAACACGCGCGTGCTGTCGAAGCGGTAGCTGGGAAAGTCGTACGGTCCGGTGAGAAGTTGGCCGGCGTAGTACGCGGTCACGAGCCCGAACGAGCTGTACGCGCCGCCGTCGATGACGATCTTGGCGTCGACGCCGGTGATGCGACCGTCCTTCTTCGCTGTCGTCCGGTAGTGAAGGTGCATCGGGTGGCGGCCGCGGTGCGCGTAGAACACTTCCTCGCGCGTCCACAGCATCTTCACCGGCCGACCAGTCGACATCGCGAGCTTCGCGACGCAGAACTCGAGGCTGAACGGATCGGACTTTCCGCCGAACGCGCCGCCGAGGCACGGCTGGACCACGCGGATCTTCGCCGCCGAGAGTCCGAGCACGCGCGCGAGCTCGCGGTGGACGTAGTGCGTGATCTGCGTCGACGACCACACGGTGAGCAGGCCGTCCGCCGAGTATTGCGCGACCGCGCAGTGCGGCTCGATCGGCGTGTGCGTCGTGCCGTGGAAGAAGTAGTCGTCCTCGATCGTGAGTTCCGCTTCACGCGCGGCCGCGTCGACGTCGCCGAAGGCCAGCGCGACGTGCTTCGAGATGTTGCCTTCCTTGCGATCCTCGTGGATCTGCGGATCGGATCGGCGCAGGCTCTCGAACGGATCGAAGTACGCGTGCAGGACCTCGTACTCGACCTGGATCAACTTGACGGCCGCGTTGGCCGTGTCCTCGTCGACCGCCGCGACAGCCGCGACTTCGTCGCCGATGAAACGCACTTTGTCGACGGCGAGCGCGTTCTCGTCCGGGGTCCACGGGATCACGCCGTACTTGATCGGCATGTCGGTGCCGATGATCACCGCATGAACGCCAGGGAGCGCGAGCGCGCGGCTCGTGTCGATCGAACGAATCCGCGCGTGCGCGTGCGGGCTGCGCAGCGTCTTCGCGTGCAGCATTCCCGGGAGCGCGATGTCGTCCGCGTAGATCGCCTGACCAGTTGCCTTCGCGAGCCCATCGATCTTGCGCAGCGGCTTGCCGATCACTCGGAAGTCGCGGTTCGCGCTCGCTCCGGGTGACTCGTCTCCCCATGGCGCACCCGGTCCGTGTCGGTCCCGCGCAGCCATCAGCAGGGTCCCTCTCCGCGAGCGCGTCGCGCATCCTCGAACGCGGAGGCTGCATTGCGCGCGCGGGCGTCCACTTCGTCGGAGTTCATTCGCTGCGCTTCCCAAGCGCGCGGCGCCGGCGTCACACCGAGCGCTTCTGCCACCGCCGATTCGACCGCCTCGAAGATCTGCGTGTATCCGGTGCAACGGCACAGGTTCCCCGCGAGCGCGCCGCGGATCTCGTCACGGGTGGGGGAGGCGTTGCGCGCGAGGAGCGCGCGCGCCGACAGCATCATCCCCGGCTGGCAGAATCCGCATTGGAGCGCGCCGCAGCGGTCAAAGGCCGCCTGGACCGGGTCGGCGCCCGTCCCGCCCTCCTTAATATGGAGAGGCATCAGGCCCTCGATGGTCGTGACCGAGCGTCCCTCCGCCAAGGCGGCGATCGTGATGCACGCGAGCACGGGATTCCCGTCGACGAGCACCGTGCAGGCGCCGCAATCGCCCTTGTCGCAGCCCTGCTTCGAGCCCGTGAGCCCGAGGCGATAGCGCAGGACCTCGAGCAAGGTCCAGTGATCGGGCGCCGCGACCTCGACGGCGTCGCCGTTCACGTTCAATGAGAGCACGCGCACGATCGCATTCTCGCTCGCGCCTTGCCGCGCGACAAGCTCAGCCAACCGTTGCGATCGCGCGGAATCAGGCTCCCTGGTGGAGGATCGCGCTCTCGCGGATGTCGGTCGTCGCGAGTTGGGTGAGCGTGCGACGGTAGATCAGGTACGTCGAGAGGCACATGAGGGGCACGATCAGCGCGCCCAAGAGCGGGATCGGCTGCAGGGCGATGATGCCCCAGTCGATGATCCGCACCACGAAACGCGTCACGCACCCGGACAGGGGTGGGGTGTAGCCGCGCAGTCCCGACACGATCGTGAGCCGGTAATACACGACGCCCGGCACGACGCCGAGCACCGGGATCGCGCTGAGCCCCAGGCACACGAGCAGCGTGCGCGGCATCCGTTCGCGGAGCGCATCGAGATAGCGCTCGAACTCGATTCGACTCGCGAACGTGACCGCTCGACACACAGGACAGGTCTGTTGTACCGCGCGCTTCCTGAGGCGAGTCGCGCACTCTGGGCAGCGCTTGCGCGCCGCCAGATCGAAACGTTGCGACGCTAGATCGAGTGCTGCTTGCAGTTTGGGCTGCCCGAACACCCCGACGGCGCGCGGGGCCTCGACGGCGTGCCGGCACGCGAAACAGCGCGTCGCGTGCGGAAAGATCGGTGTGCCGCAGGCGGCGCACGGCCGCATCTGCATGCGCTCGCGCCGCTCTGCTCTTCGTCGCGCAACGAACAGTGCGAGCGCGGTCAGCGCGGAGAGAACCAGCGCCGCGATCGGGAACACGACCAGGAAGAAGAGACCGAGAACCGTCGAGCTGCTCTCGACCCAGTGGAGCAGCGACTGCACCCCCATGTCGTCGTCATCGTCGATATCGGAAACGAATCGCAGCACGCCGCGTCGCAAGGACGCTGCTGCGAACACGAGCGCACCGACGACGAGCGACCACAGGCTGTGCGTGCCGATTCCCGAACGCTGGATCGAGCGCAGCGCTTCCGCCGATTCCGTATCGACGAGCGCGAGCGCGACGAGCATCGCCACCGCGCTCTTCAGGAGGCTGTCGACGTCCTCCATGACCTCGCGCACCTCGGCGTGCTTGACGGCCAGCGCTTCGCCGAGCGCGAGGAGACCGAGGATCGTCAGCACCGCCCCGCTCTTGAACCATTCCGGCGCGCCGCCGAGCGCCTGGATCACGGCGCTCTCCCCGAGCCACGGGATCGACTGGCCGAAGCGCGAAAGAAGCGCTGTGACGAACGCCGCGAGGAACGGCCGCGCCGCGAACATCGGGACGCTGGCGAGCGTGTAGAGGAGGGCGGAAACGTTCATCTGCGATCCGGGCGCGTGCGCTGGCGGGAAAGCTCGACCGGTTCATATCCGAGCGAGGACTCCTCATTCGACCCTGAACCGGCGCTGCCGTCGTTCCCGGCGCGGCGGCTCGTCTGCGCGCCTGGCCAACTTCGGGGGGGTCGGGTAGCCTTCAAGTGTCTTCGCGGCCGGCGCCGGGACCCCCGAGCTGCGCTCCCAGCACGCGGGTGCCTCGGCTCAATCGGAGTCCCATTCCAGTGCGAGTGTTCCATCGTCCCATTTCTTGGCGGCGGCGTGTCGCCGTCGTCCTGCCTTTGGCATCGATCGCGCTCGTCGTGGGAGCGCGGATGGCGTGGTCGCAGCAGGGTCCGCTCAAGGCCCCGATGAATGCGGAAGCGATCCGCCTGGCGCCGCCCACGGGACTGGCCACGACGTCGGTCCTGGCCTGCCAAGTCGACCTTGCGTGGGACGATCACGCGCTCACTGAAACGGGCTATCGCGTCGAGCGCCGTCAAGGCCTCGCGTCGTTCACCGTGATCGCGAGCCTGCCCGCGAACAGCGAGAGCTACACAGACCTCCTCGTCTCCGCCCAGTCGACGTACGACTACCGCGTCCGCGCGACGCAGAACACGAAAGTCTCCGCTCCTTCCAACGTGCTCCCCGTGACGACGGCATCCAGCGCGCCGCCGATCATCACGACGAGCCTCTCGGGGACTCCGCGCGTTCAAGTCGGCGACGTGATCGAGTTCACCGTGACGGTGACCGACGCGGACACGCCCAATGTCTCGCTCGTGCTGCTGAACCCGCCGCCGGGTCTCGTCTTCGATCCGGTGTTCGACGTCGCCGCGCCCGTCACGGTGACCGGTCGTTGGCTCGTGGCGCGCTACGACGGTCGCGGATTGCGACCGCTCGTCTTCGAGGCGTACGACTCGTGCGCTGAAGACGTGCGCGTCCAGCTGACCGCGCAGGTGCTCGTCGAAGGGTTCATCGACGGCGCGCGCATCATCGCCGCGGACGTGACGGGCGACGGCGTGCTCGACATCGTCGGCGGTGCTTCGTCCGCCACCGTCGCGGGCGTGCAGGTGATGGGGCAGGCGTACGTGTGGGCCGGCGCGAGCACACCGAACGGCGCGCCGAGCGCGACGATGCGCGTGCCCGGCGGCTTGCCCGGAGACGCGTTGTGCACCAATCAAGGCGTTCAACTCGCCGATGTGACGGGCGACGGCGTGCTCGATGTCGTGATCGGCACGCGGCTCGCCGACGTCAACGGCGTGATCGATGCGGGCGCGATCTATGTGTGGAAGGGCGGTCCGTCGCTCTCGCACTTGGTTCCGCCGATGGCGACGCTTTCGCTGCCCGACGCGACGCTGTTCGATCGCTTGGGAACGGCGGCCGGGCAAGGGATTCAATTCGGCGACATCACGGGCGACGGCGTCCTCGACATCATCGCGGGCTCGATACAGACCGATGAAGGCGACATCATCGACTGCGGTGGCGTGTACGCCTGGGCCGGTGGCGCGAGCCTCGTCGGCGAGTTGTCGCCGACCGCGACGTTGTCCGTGCCAGGGCCAATCGCTGGGGACGCGCTCGGTTTCGCCGCTGGGCAGGGTGTGCGCGTCGTCGACGTTACCGGCGACGGCGTGCTGGACGTGATCGCGAGCGCATCGCTCGAGGACGTTTCGGGCGTGATCGACGCGGGCGCGATCCACGTCTGGGCGGGCGGCGCGGGCATGACGGGAACCGTGCTTCCCAGCGCGAACCTGTCGGTGCCGGGTGCGCTCGACAACGATCGCTCGGGGGGCGGCTCGGATCTGAAAATCGCCGACGTGTCAGGCGATTCTCAACTCGATCTCATCGTCACGGCGAGCGAAGCCGACGTTGGCGGCGTCGTCGACGCCGGCGCGGTGTACGTCTACTTGGGCGGCCCCGGACTCGCGGGCTCGGTCGCTCCGACGGCGACGCTCACGATTCCGTCGGCGGTCACGGGCGATCAGCTCGGCCATATTGAAGCGGGCCGCGGAGTCGAGATCTCCGACGTGTCCGGCGACGGTGTGTTCGACATCGTCGCGATCGCACAGAACGCCGATGTCGCGGGTGTCGTCGACGCGGGCCTCGCGCTCGTCTTCAACGGTGGACCGTCGCTCGCGGGAGCGCCCGCGCCCAGTGCGACGCTCACGGTTCCGGGTGCGCTGACCTCCGACAAGCTCGGCCTCGTCCAGTCCGGTCAAGCAGTCACCTTCCACGAGCTGACCGGCGACGCCTACCTCGACGTGGTCATCAACGCGCAAGTCGCCGACTTCGGAGGGATCTTCGATTCGGGCGCGATCTACGTGTGGGCGGGCGGTCCTACGCTCACGGGCGCCGTGAGTCCGATCGCGAAGCTCGGCGATCCGGGCGCGTCGAACTTCGATCGGCTCGGACACGCAACAGGCCAAGGCCTCCAGTTCGCCGACGTCAGTGGCGACGGCATGCACGACATCGTCGCGGCTGCGCGCGACGCGGACGCGAACGCGATCGTCGACAGCGGAGCGGTGCTCGTCTGGGCCGGGGGCGCGAGCCTCACCGGCACGCCGGCGCCACTGGCGAAGCTCAGCGTCCCCGATTCCGTGCCCTTCGACCTGCTCGGCAACGTCGCCGGCCAGTGCGTGGTCATCGCCGACGTGAGCGGCGACGGGACGGTCGACGTGATCGTCGGAGCGAACGTCGCCGACGTCGACGGTGTTCCGGATGTCGGCGCCGTGTACGTGTGGTTTGGCGGCGCGGCGCTCACGGGCGCCGTGGCGCCTGGCGCACGCATGGCGGTTCCTGGTGCGGTCGCGAGCGACGGGATGTGCCAACTCTCCGGAGTCGGTGTCCAAGCCGTCGACGTCACGGACGACGGCGTGCTCGACATCATCACCGGATCGAAGACGGCGGACGACGGCGCTCCACCGTTGAATACCGGGGCCGTGTACGTCTGCGCGGGAGGACCGGGCCTCGTCGGCGAGGTCGGACCGACCGCGATCCTCACGGTTCCGACGGCTGTCGGGGGGGATCAGCTCACGAACACGGCCGCGGGACAGGCGCTGCAATTGGCGGACGTAACCGGCGACGGTCGCCCGGACCTGTTCGCAGGTGCAGCGTTCGCCGACATCAACGGTGTCGTGAACTGCGGCGCGATCTATCTCTGGAAGGGCCCCGTCACTCTGTCGGGTGCGCCCACACGCACGCTCGCGAACCCGTTCGCCAACGTCGACGACCGGCTCGGCAACTGAGCGCGATCAGCGCTCGGATCGCGACCGACCCGCCCGATTCGCCCGGACCGCGCATGATCGCGGAACCGAACGAGTTCACGTCGTGAGTTCCTGCGCGTCGTCCGAACTGCGTTCGCGCTCGGTCCCCGGCTCGCTGGCACGCTCCGATGTCGGCGCTTCGCCGAGATAGCGTGCGATCTCGGCGAGGAACAGCGGGCCGAGATCGTCGGCCTTCTTGTCGCCGACCCCTTTGATCGCGCGCAGACTCTCGCGCGTGCGCGGCTTCTGCGCGGACATCAATGCCAGCGTGCGGTCGTTGAAGATGACGTACGGCGGAACCCCACGCTCGCGCGCGAGCGCGCGCCGAAACGCGCGCAATTGCTCGAACAGTGCCTCGTCCGCATCGGGGCCGCCTTCCTCGAGCGCGGCGGCTTGCGCGGTGGTTCTCGCGGGAGCCTTCTTCGCCGCGAGCACGACCGGCTCGTGCAAGCGCACCTCGCGTTCGCCGTGCATCACCTCGACGCCCGTCTTGGAGAGGAAGAGCGTCGGATACTCGCCCGAACTGACGCGCAGATGGCCGAGACCGACGAGCTCCTCGATCCATCCTCGGACCGCGCGCGCGCTGTGGTCGGCCAAGAGTCCGTACGTCGAGAGTCGATCGTGCCCGGTTTGCCGCACGCGCGCGGTATCGGATCCGCGCAAGACATCGGTCACGTGCACGGCGCCGTAGCGCTGCTCGCAGCGGACGACGCACGACAGGATCTTCTGCGCCACGACGGCGCTCTCCGCGATGCTCTGGATCTCACCGAGACACACGTCGCACGCGCCGCATGCGCTCTCGCCGAAGCGTTGACCGAAGTACTCGCTCAACGCGCGGTGTCTGCATGTTGCCGCCGTCGCGAAGTGCCACACGTGTCCGATGCGCTCCAGCGCGTGCTCGAGATCGCCGAGCGCGCTTTCGACTCCCGCCGCCAGCGCTTCGCGCGCCGAATGCTCGATGAGTCGCTTCCAACCGTGGAAGTCCGAGCCGCCATAGAAAAGGACGCACTCGGCCGGCAAGCCGTCGCGGCCGGCGCGACCTGTCTCTTGGCTGTACTGCTCGACGCCCTTGGGCAAGCTCGCGTGCACGACGAAGCGCACGTCGGAGCGGTCGATCCCCATCCCGAACGCGACCGTCGCGACGACCACGTCGATCTCCTCGCTCTGGAAGCGCGACTGCGTGCGGCGCCGATCGACGGCCGCCATTCCGGCGTGGTACGGCGCGGCGCGCACGCCGCGCTCTACGAGCTCCGCGCACAGTTTCTCGACGTCGCTGCGCCGGAGGCAGTACACGATGCCGGCTTGGCCTGTGTGCCGCTCGATCACCGACATCACCTGCGCCAAGAGATCGCGCCGCCCGACCGCGCGATAGGTCAGGTTCGGCCGATCGAAGCACCCGACGATGACGCACGGATCACGCAGCCCGAGCGCGCCGATGATGTCGCCCTGAACGCGCGGCGTGGCCGTCGCGGTGTACGCCTGGATCGAAAGATCCGGCCGCGCGCGACGGAGCTCGCCGAGCATGCGGTACTCCGGCCGGAAGTCGTGTCCCCAGTGGCTGATGCAATGCGCTTCGTCGATCGCGATGCCGGCCAGCTCTTGTGCTGCGAGACGCGCGAGCATCCCGTCCTGCATCAGTCGCTCGGGAGCCAAGTACAAGAGCTTGAGCCGTCCGTGCGCGAGCTCCCTCTCGATCTCGTGCCGCTCGCTCGACTCTTGTGCGCTGTTCAGCATCCCCGCCGCGACGCCGCACGCGCGGAGCGCGTCGATCTGGTCTTGCATCAGCGAGATCAGCGGGCTGACGACGACCGTCAATCCGGGACGCACGAGCGCCGGCGCTTGGTAGCACAGACTCTTGCCGCCGCCGGT
>JANOFY010000187.1:0-2505 GCA_031413895.1 Planctomycetota bacterium
GCCGAGCTTGATCTCGATCGGTACGAGGTGTCGTCCATCGCCGATCAACAGGTCGACCTCCGCGCCGGCGAGTGTGCGCCAGTAAGCCACGTAGGGCCGCGGCGAGACTCCGGCTGCGCGCGTGCAGAGCTCCTCGATCACGAGTCCTTCGAAGGACTGCCCGCGCCGGGGCCAGCCCTCGAGGTCGCCGGGCTGACCGAGGTCGAGCAGGTGGTGCAGGATCCCGCTGTCGCGCAGATACACCTTGGGGCTCTTCACGAGGCGCTTCTTCACATTGGCGACGTGCGGTTGCAGGCGGCGGATCATGAACGCGCCCTCGAAGAGGTCGAGGTAACCCGCAACCGTGTGGGAGGACACGCCCAGCGACCGCGCCAGATCCGACACCGTGATCTGGCTTCCGTGCACATGGGCCAACATCACCCACAGCTTGCGCAGGCGTTCAGCCGGGAGCGAGTAGCCGAGTGCAGGCAGATCGCGCGCAAGAAACGTCGCGACGTAGCTCGCGAGCCACTCCCGCCGTTGTGCGTTCGTACGCAGAGCGAGCACGGCCGGATAGCCGCCCCAGAACCAGCGCTTCTCCGAGAGCGGGCTCTCCGCAAGCTCGCGCGCGAGGAACGGAGTCAGCTCGAGGATGCCGATGCGTCCCGCCAGGCTCTCCGAAACCGAGCGCAGGATCGCTGGGCTGGCCGATCCCAAGAGCACGTAGCGTCCCGGCCGACGGTCGCGATCGATCGCCGGACGCAGGGCGGTGAAGAGTTCTGGCAGGCGCTGCGCTTCGTCGAACACGATGCGGCGCGGGTTGGCCTCGAGGAAGCTGTCGGGATCGGCGGCGAGCAGGCGGAAGTCCGGACCGCGCTCGAGATCGAGATGTCTCCAGGAGGGGAGCACGTGCTGCACGAAGGTGCTCTTGCCACACTGCCTGGGTCCTTGGACCAGCACGGCGGGGAAGGTGCGGAGCAGAGCGCGCAGGCGCTCGGAGGCCTGACGGGCGAGGTAGCGCATACCTTGTATTTTTGAACCTCAAGCTCAAAACAGCAAGGTCCGTGGTACCGAGCCAGAGCAACTTCTCAACGATTCCTCGCAACCCGACTGCCCGAGCCAAGTCCTTTCGACGCGAGAGGGCGCACGGTCACTTGGCACGTCATCCCCGAGGCGACTCTCCCGGCTCCTGGCACCACGTCATGAATCGCGGGATCGCGCGCAGGACGCTCTTCGAGACCGGGCGGGATTGCCGCTACTTCCTTTTTCGTGTAGCGCGTTCCGTTCGCAGGTGCGAGCTGGAGGTGCACGCCCTCTGTCTCATGACGACGCACTACCACATGCACGTGCGCAGCCCGCGCGCGGCACTCGCGAGCGCGATGCAGAGAATCCAGAACGAGTACGTCCGCTGGTTCAATCGCTCGCGACGCCGGGATGGGACGCTCTATCGCGGCCGCTTCTGCTCACGTCCTGTGAGAACCATCGCCTACCGGCCTGCAACGGTTCCGCGCAGGTGCGGTCCACTCCTGGTGGACGCGCTGCTCCCGTGCCCGGTCCTCGATTCGAGGGTACTGCTCCCGGAAGAGCGGCTTCGACACATCATCGCCCATCGCCCGGAGCTCGGATCAGACGCGCGTTCCTTCGTCGCGGCCGTGCTCGCCGACCCCGACATCGTCATGGTCAGCGATCGCGATGCCGGCGTGCGCTACTGCTACAGAAGCTATGATGTTCGGGGTCGATCGCAACTTGCGGTCGTGAACGTCGCGGCTCCGGAACGCGGCGTCCTACGTTGGGTCGTATCCGCCCATCTCACCCGGCGAAGAAGAAACGGAGTCGTGCTGTGGCAGAGACGCTGAAGATCACGTACGACCGAATCGGCGACATCCTCCACATCGACAAGGTGGCGCCCTACCCCGAGCAGGAATCCCAAGAGCTCGACGAAGAGATCGTCACGCGCCTGAATCCCACGACGGGAGAGGTCGAAAACATCGAGATCCTCTTCTACTTCGCGCGCATCTCGCGCGGCGAAGTGCTCGAGCTTCCGCTCACGGCGAGCTTTCGCCTGGCGATCTGAGGAGAACGCGGTGGAGTCTCGCGCGCTGCTTGAAGCGCTGCTTGAGGCACGACCGCGTCTTGATTCGTGACCACGCCGGTGACGTGCGGCACTTCGTTGACGGTGTAGAAATGCCCGCGGAAAGCGCTCACCGCTTTGTCGCGTGCGAAGTCGACGAGCGGCGTGTCGTCGAAGCCACCCAGCGTGGCGGAGTAGCGGAACGTCATGAGCTTCACTCGCGTGCGGGATCGTGAACTGTCGCGCACTCGTTGCGCGCGCAAGCGCCCCAAATCGCCCACCGTCCCTCCCCAGCACCACCGCAATCGCCGAAAAAAAAGAACTGTTCTCGCGCCACCTGCAACTGCTCCGGCGATGCGCCTGCGAGGCGGCTACGCACGCCACTACGGCTTCACGCCTGGCAACGGCGACCGCTCACTTTCCCGGGAGGTGAAGTCGTGAAGTAGCAAGCTGTG
>JANOFY010000188.1:0-4341 GCA_031413895.1 Planctomycetota bacterium
CTGCGAGAGCAGTGGGTCGACGTCCGCCACGTGCGGAGTCAGCGCGTACAGCCCCGCCAGCGCACTCGATCGCGGTGGAGCGAGATCGCTCAGCTCCGTATCGATCACCGGCGCTGTGAAATGAACGTCGGTCACGCACCCCGTCAGAGTGCCGACTAGAACGCTCGCGAGCATCGGCAGCGCGAGTCCGAGTTTGGAGACGAATTGCGAGGCTTTCAGCACAAAGGGCCTTTCGAAGCGTTTGAGTGGTCAGCGGGTCTGCCACGCTACCAACCTCGCCGCACATGACGGCACAAGCCAAGCGGTTATGGGGACTTGCTCGCCGAGGCCGTGCGCGGAGTGGACGCCAGCGTGGAAGGCGAGCAGCTTACAGGCGCGACGCGAGTCGACGCGTCGCCGTGATCGCAGATGCCGCATTCGCCAAACTCTGATCTCCGCACCGGCTGGCAACTCGGCGTCACTCTCGATCCGAGAACGCCGCTCGCGTGGCTTGAACGATTCAACGAGACAATTCCCAACTGCGCACCAGAGAACTTGCCTCCTGTGATGATGCAGTTCGGGTTCTGGACTCCGGTGCTCAAGACCTGGAAAGAACTTGGGATTCCGCTGAAGGAATTCTCGCCCGGTTTGCGGGTGTCATGGATAGGCCCTGTCACGCGCGATGGCGGCATCGCACTTCCGTTCCTGAAGGAGTACCGCGGCGTGATTGAGGGCACCGGGAGCGTGCTCGAACGGTGCGATGAAGTCGCGCAACTGCTGATGCGTCCCCAGTACCAGGAGATCGCCTCGAAGTGTGGCCCGCACTTCACAACGTCATGGGCCGTGTGCGCCCTCGATGATGCACTACCCGTTGGTCCGACCTTGGCTCGGCGCCTCTTCGATGCTGGCTTTCACGACGTCTCTGCGGTTCAGGCGGCTTCCGACGATAGTTTGCTTGCCGTGCGTGGCCTCGGCCGAAAGAAACTCGATGAGATTCGGTCGTCGATCGGACGCGACGGCGAGCCACGTTTCCAGTGACCGCGTGCATCTAAACGCCGATACGGACCACTTTCGTGTGACGTCGGTTCATTGTCTCCCGTGCTTTGCTGCCGCATGATCCGAGTCTCGCGGCGTCATGAAGGCGTCAGTTTCCGCACAGGAAGGCCGGCTAGCTGCCGACCAAGCGCGCCGCCGGTGATGGCGCCGTCGGAACTGGCGCACCCGGCAGGACTCGAACCTGCAACCCTCGGTTCCGAAGACCGATGCTCTATCCATTGAGCCACGGGTGCGATATCGACGCGCACCACGCGCGTCGACGGCCGCGCATCAAAGCATCCCACGCTGTCGCAGCGCAACCTTCGCGCGCCCCGCGGCCTTCGACTCGGGATACTTCTCGCGCAGCTTCTTCCATGTCTGGATCGCGGCGTCGCGCTCTCCGCGCGCCGAAAGCTCCTCGCCCTTCTTCATCTGCGCGTGCGCGGTGAGCTCGTCCTTCAGCGCCGGATCGCGCCGGATCGAATCGGCCGCGGCTTCGGCCGTGACGGCGCCCTCCATCGGCAGGAACATGCGTGCGGTGTCGGTGTACGCGTCGAGCGCCAGGCCGAAATCGCTCGCGTCGGCGAGCGCCTGCGCTTCGCCGAGCCGCTTCTGCAGCGCCGACTCGATCTCGGACTTCGCGCGCGCCAAGTCGGGATCGCCGGGGACCTGCACGAGCCCGCGCAGGGTGGCCTCGTACGCTTTTCCGAGGCGACGCTGCTCGAGCAGCTCGTTGATGTCGCGGTGCTTCGCCGGCAGCACCTTCACCATCACGACGTCCGCGAGCAACGTGGCGAGCAGCCTCTCGTCGAATTCCGCGGGCAGCCCGGACCATGCGATGCGGCCCTTCGCGTCGATCAAGAACGCGGTCGGAAAGGTCTCGACTCCGTACGCGACGTCCGTCTTCGAGCCCAGCAAGCGCGCGATCACGAACTCCGGTTTCCAGTCCTTGATCGCCTTCGCGACCGTCGCCGGGTCCTCGTTCGTGATCCCGATCACGACGAGACCACGCTCGTCGTAGTTCCTGTGGAGCTCGTTCAAGTGCGCAACGTCCTGCCGGCAGGGCGCGCTCGACGTGCGCCAGAAATCCAGCAGCACGACGCGTCCGCGAAAATCGCCGAGCGAGCGCGCTTCCGTGTTCGTGAACTGCGCCTCGAAGTCGGGCGCGACGTCGCGCAACCGGCCTTGCGCCGCGCCGATCGATGCGAGCAGCGCAATCAGCGCGACGTGCGAGAGGAACGACTTCATGGCGAGGCCTCGTCCGCCGGACTGTCGATAGCCCGGCGCCGATCAGACTAGGACGCCCTACCGCGCTGTCAACTCGTGCTGCGCACGCCCCGAGAGCGCGAGCTGAAACCGATTCGCGCTCGCGCTAAGCTCCGCTTCATGCAGAAGCTCTCCAGCGCGCGTAGTGAGTGGGTTTCCACGGCGCGCACCGTTTGGATCGCCACCGCGGTGTGCATTTCATTCGCCTGCAGTCCCGCGCAGGAAGAGCGTGCGACTGGAAGCTCCAGTGCCGCGCCCACCACTTCGTCCGCGGGCGAGCCAACCGCCGCGCAGTCCGAGAGCTCGCCTCGCGAATCGAAGAAGAAACAGCGCTCGCCGATCGATCCCGCGCAAGTCGGCACGATCCGCGGCGTCGTGCGCTTCGAGGGGCAGCCTCCCGAGCGGAAGGAGATGGCGATCGGATCGACCGCGGGCTGTGAACACCATCCGAAGCCGCCGCTCACCGAAGACGTGATCGTCACGAACGGACGGGTCGAGAACACGTTCGTGCAGATCAAGGACGGACTCGACGGGTGGATCATGCCGCCGGCACCCACGCAGCCGGCCGTGCTCGATCAACTCGGCTGCATGTACCGTCCGCGCGTGATCGGGCTGCAGCTCGGACAGAAACTCCTCGTGCACAACTCGGACGACGCGACGCACAACGTGCACTCTTTCGCCACGCGCAACGACAACTTCAACCGCACGCAGTCGCCCGGCGGCGCCGACATCGAATGGATCGCGGAAAAGCGCGAGGCGATGGCCGCCTTCGGGTGCGACATCCATCCGTGGATGAAGGCCTGGGTCAGCGTGTGCGACCATCCGTTCTTCGCGGTGAGCGCGGCGGACGGTACGTTCTCGATCTCAGGCTTGCCGCCGGGCGAATACACGCTCGAGGCCGCGCACGAGAAGCTCGGGAAAAAATCCAAGAACGTCACCCTGTCCGCCGGCGGAACGGCGGAGATCGAGTTCGTCTTCGCGGCCAAGTGACGCGGCCCTTCGGCCGAGTGACGCAGCCCAACGGGCGTTGACCTCCCGCGCGCGCTCACGCATAGTCCTCGCCCTCCGATCCCGCGGCCGCGAGTCGTGAACTCGCTCGGATCTCGCTCGGCTCGCCAACCCAAACGACGGACGAAACCATGTTCCCTGCTCTCCTCGCGGCATTCAGTGGTCACGATCTCGGCAACGCTCTTTTCCGCTGGGCCCACGTCGTGGCCGGCGTGCTGTGGATCGGACACCTGTACTTCTTCAACTTCGTCAACGCGGAGCTCGCGAAGACCTACGACGCCGACTCGAAGAAGAAGGTGGTCCCCGAGCTGATGCCGCGCGCGCTGTACTGGTTCCGCTGGGGCGCCGCGTGGACCTGGATCACGGGGATCCTGCTCGCCGCCATGCTGTACTGGTTCGGGCCGTATTTCACGACCGATGGCACGCGTCCGGGCGTGGGCCAGTGGGGCGGAGCGCTGGCCGTCATCGTCGTCGGCTTCCTCGTGTACGACGCGATCTCGAAGGCGCTCGCGAAGCAGCCGATGGTCGCGCTCTGGATCTGGTACGTCTTCGCGATCGGGTTCGCGTGGGCGCTCAAGGAGACGGAGTTCTTCGGAGCTTCGGACCGCGCCACGATGATCCACGTCGGCAGTCTGTTCGGCACCGCGATGGCCGCGAACGTGTGGATGCGGATTTGGCCGGCGCAGAAACGGATCATCACGGCGATCAAGGCCGGTCAAGCGCCGAACCCGGCCGATCCCGCGGTGGCCGGCCTGCGCTCGAAGCACAACACGTTCATGTCGGTGCCGCTCCTGATGCTGATGCTCAGCGTGCACGGCAGCGCGGGCGCGGGCGTCACGTTCGGCGAGCCGTGGATGTGGGTGCTGGGCTTGTGCGCGGTCGGATTCGTGGCTACTCAACGGCTCTACGCGAAGGCTGGGCAGGTCAAGGGCTTCTGATCGAATCACGAGGCGCGAGTGAACGCGCGCTCACGAACGCAGAATCGGACGGCGTCGCGCGCGAAGTACGGCGAAGTACGGCGAAGTACGGTGTCAGACACTTTTTTTCGCCCCG
>JANOFY010000189.1:0-1808 GCA_031413895.1 Planctomycetota bacterium
CAGCGACTCCTTGTCCGGCGCGGCGCACGCCCAGGTTCGTTTCGCAGGCGGACAGCACCGCCAGCTCGCAGTCGGAGAGATCGAACCGCGAGAGCTCTTCTCCCGTGAGGATGCCGACGCCGGACATCGTAGGCGTCTGATTGGCGCCGGCGAGCGCCAGGCCACACAGCGCCATAGGTGAGAGCTCCCAGATCTCCTGGGCGTGCGATTGGAACGCCACGCGACCGACCCCGACCGACGTCGACGACGTCTTGGTGTTCGGGTCATCGAAGGCGGACTCGAAAAAACCGTGCGTGGCGAGGTGCAGAAAGCGGGCACGCGGACCAAAGTCGTAGAGCGCACTCTTCGATGCCGACCGGCCCTCGAACACGACGGGTGTCGTTTCGAAGGCGTCATCCCAGTGCTGAGCGATGGATCGCACCTCCTGCGCGGTCGCCGGGAGCGCAGCGAACTCGCTGCTCGCGCGCCGCTGACCGCGCGCACGCATCGCCGACTGCGTGCCTTCGACGCGCGTCGTCGACGACGCGTCGGATTCGTCTGCCGCGGTGAAATCGATTCCGCCGAATGCCACGAGCAGCGGCTCACCTTCGAGACGAGGAAGCGCCGCGAGCAGACTCCCGAACGAGGGCACGATCCGAATCGAGAGTCGATCCCCCACGACTCTCGATCCCCAGGGGAGCGAATCGAGGGGCACGGCGTGTACGAGATCGTCGGGCGCAACGATGAGGTCGTCGGCATCACCGATGGCCGGGATCAATGGGTCGAGCAGGAGCTGGCGGACTCGTTCCCCCAACGCGAGCGCGGTTTCGGCTGCGACGCTCGGTTGAGCTCGAACCCCGACCCCGCGAGGGTCGCTGCACGCGATCACCGCCGCGCGCCACGATCGAACGGCATCTTCGATCGGCGCGATGGGACCGAGCTCCACGCGAGAGAGAGCCGCGTCGCGGCGCACGACGTACGCGAGCAGGCTCTCGGTCGTCTGGCGCCACGGAGCATGATCCGAGTCCTTCGTCGCGCGCTCGTATCGCCAGTAGCCGATGCCTACCTGTCGCGCCCCCAACGCGCCCGACAAGGACTGCGGATTCAGACGCGCGAAGATCTCACCGCCGCGCTCGACGGAGGTCATCTTCGCGAGCAAGCGTCGTTCGGCTTGTTCCTTCGCCAGCACGGCGGAGGAGAATCCTCCCTGCTCACCCGTCAGCCCGGCGAGGCGCGAGACCTCCGCCGCAGAGCGGCGGACCGCCGCCCGCAGCGCACCGATCTCGGCGTCGCGTTCGGCCGCACGCAGCGCTCTCGCGTACACGAGTCCGACGGCTCGCGCTGCCTCGATCATCGCGAAGCACTCCGCATCGAGCTCACGCGAAGCTGTGCAAAATCCCCCGCCGCCGGCCAGCGACAAGAGCTGTGAGATCGGTCCTGCATGAGCCCGAGCGACTTCCTCGGCCTCTCGTGGCGCAAGGGCGATGGCCGCGGAACGGATCGCGTCACACACGGTCATGAGCGATTCCATCGCTTCTGGCAGGAGCACTTCGCAATCGCCGAGAGCCGCCAGCGTCCAAAGGAGACTCTCTCGGGCCGCGCGAATCTCGCGCGAGTCTTTGGGGTACTGGGCCGTGAAGGCCTCGACGGCACGCACTTCCAACGCACGAGCCTCGTCGAGCTCACCCAGGTCGTGGAGCACCAGCGCCAAGTTCGTGCGGGTGTACGCGAGCTCGTGCGCATCGTCGGAGTGGACACGCGACTGGATCTCGAGCAGTGAGTCGAAGACCGTGCGGGCCTCAACGAGTCGGCCCTCATCGCGAAACGCA
>JANOFY010000190.1:0-11614 GCA_031413895.1 Planctomycetota bacterium
GGGTTGAGCGACGTCATCGGATCCTGGAACACCATCGCGATGCGATCGCCGCGCAGTGCGCGCAATTCCCGAGGCCCGAGTCGCGTGAGATCGCGGCCTTCGAAAAGGACCGATGTCGCCTGAACGTGCGCGGGCGAGGGCGGCAGGAGGCCCATCACGGCCAGGCACGTGACCGACTTGCCGGAGCCCGACTCGCCGACGAGGCCCAGCGTCTCGGCCGCGTCGAGCGTGAACGAGACGTCGTCGACCGCGCGCACGATGCCATGCGCGGTCTTGAAGCGCACGGAGAGCCGCTCGACCTCGAGCACCCGCGCCGTGGGAGTGCTGCTCATGATCCGCGCTCCGCGAGCTTCGGATCGAGCGCGTCGCGCAGCTCGTCGCCGAGGATGCCCAGTGCCAGCAACACCGATCCCATCGCCGCCGCGGGCCACACGACGAGCCACCAGTCGAGTCGCAGCGGGTTGATCGCCTCGGTGCCTTCGACGGCCAGCAGGCCGAAGCTCACCTTGGGCGGCTCGATGCCGAGGCCCAGGAACGAGAGGAACGCCTCGAAGAGCATCACCGCCGGAATCGTCAGCGTGAGATACACGATCACGACGGGTGCGACGTTCGGAAGGATGTGCACGGCGAGGATGCGCGCGCTCGACGCGCCGAGCACGCGTGCAGCCTGGACGAACTCGCGCCGCTTGAGCGACAGCACTTGTCCGCGCACGACGCGCGCCATCGTCAGCCAGTAGAACGCGCCGATCACGACGTAGAAGAGCGTCTCCCGATCGATGCCGAAGCGCGCGTCGAGCTCTTCGCGCCACGCGTCGAGGATCGTGATCAAGAAGATCACGAGGAAGATGAACGGCAGCGAGTACAGCACGTCGACGAAGCGCATGAGGAGCTCGTCGACCCATCCGCCGAGAAGACCCGCCAGCGCACCGATCGACACGCCGATCACGAGGCTCGTCGCGGCCGCGGCGAGCGCCGCCAGGATCGACGTGCGGCTGCCCCAGAGGATGCGCGACAGGAGGTCGCGCCCTTTCGAGTCGCTGCCGAGCCACGGCGCGGTCTGCCAATCGCCGAAGACCTGTTGGCGCACGGACACGAGCGCGCGGTCGATCGCGGAGAGCTCCCAGTACTCGGGCGCGAATCCATGGCGTCCGAGCTCCGTCCACGGCGCGACCGGAGCTGTCGCTTGCGGCGCGAGGTGCAGTGTGACCGGCGAAGGCAGCGGCCACAGCGGAGCGAGGACGCTCGCCAGCGCGACACAAGCGAGGAACGCGAGCGAGAACGCGGCCGCGCGACGCGAGCGCAGTCGTCGCCACGCGCGCGCGCCCGGACTTTCGCTCGTCGATTCGCCGGCGTCCATCGCGCTAGATCTCGGAGAGCTCGATGCGCGGATCGAGCCAGGTGTACGCGACGTCGACGAGCGCGTTCAGTGCGCACACCATCACCGTGTAGAGGATGGTCACGCCCATCGCGAGCGTGTAATCACGGTTCAGCGCGCTGTTGACGAAGTGCGAGCCGGTGCCGGGGATCGCGAAGATGCGCTCGATCACGAGGCTGCCCGTGAGCACGCCCGCGGCCGCGGGGCCGATGTACGACACGACGGGCAACAGGCCCGACGCGAGTGCGTGACGGAGGACGACGGTGTGCGGCGGGAGTCCTTTCGCGTGCGCAGTCCGAACGTGGTCCGCCGACAGCGACTCGAGCATCCCCGTGCGCGTCAAGCGCGCCACGTACGCGGCGAACGGCGCACCGAGCGCAAGCGCGGGGAGCACCAGGTGCTGCCATGTTCCGTAACCCGCGACCGGCAACCAGCCGAGCCAGAAGACGAACACGATCACGAGCACGCCCGCGACGACGAAGTTCGGAACGGCGATTCCGGCGGTCGCGAAAAGACGCAGCGCGACGTCGAGACGCCGTCCGCGGCTCAGCGCGGACGCGACGCCGGCCGCGATCCCCATGGACAGCGCGAACACGAGCGCCAAGCTCCCGAGCGCGAGCGAGATCGGGAGCGACTGTGCGAGGATGTCGTTCACCGTGAAGTCGCGGTAGCGCAGTGACGGTCCGAAATCGCCGCTGACGACGCCGCCGAAGACGCGCGTTCCGTCACCGCCGACGAACGCGGCGCCGCGTGCGTCGAGGTTCAAGGGGCCGACGTACTGCAGATACTGCTTCCACAGCGGCCAATCGAGGTGGTAGCGCGCGGCGATGTTGCGCTCGACCGCGGCGCTGAGCGTTCGATCGCCATCGAAGGGTCCGCCTTTCACGGCGCGCATCAGGAAGAAGGACGCCGTGACGACGAGCCACGTGGTGACGACGAGCCACAGAAGTCGCCGGACGAGGAAGCGCGTCAACGGGACCCCTTGCGCTGCGCCGGAGGATAGATCCCGCTCGACGGCCCGTGGGACGCGACGCGCAATCGGCCGAAGGAACGCGTTCGGCGCACGCGCGCGAGCTCCGCGTCGTCCATCCAATACCAGAACTTCGGGAAGTGCTCGTCGAGCACGTTCGCACCGAATCCACCGAGGCGCGGATCGACGAGGTTCGTGGTGACGAGGACGTACAGCGGCAGGATCGGCAGCGCGTCGAGCAGGAGCGATTCGGCTTCCGCGAGGAGTCGCGCGCGTTCCGATGGATCCTCGCGCGTCGCACGCGCGAGGAGGGCGTCGTATCTCGGATCGGACCAGCCCGTGCGGTTGTTCTCGCTCGTGCTCGCGAAGATCTCGAGGAAGCTCAGTGCGTCGGGGTAGTCGCCGATCCACGACGAGCGCGACACGTCGAAAGCAAGGCTCCGCTGCGCTGCGAGGAACACCTTCCACTCTTGGTTCAGGAACTTGACGTCGAGGCCGAGGTGCCGGCGCCAACCGTCGCCGATGACTTCCGCGATGTCCTTCTGATTGCCCTGGGTGTTGTAGTGGATCTCGACGGTGGGGAGCGGCGCTCCCCCGGGTCCGAAGCCGGCCTCCGCGAGCAGCGCGCGAGACTCGGCGACGTCGCGCGCGAACGAGTCCTCGTACGTCGACTCCCGCGCGTGCTTCATCGCCTCGCCGGCGTAACCGGCGAGGCCCGGCGGCACGAAAGAGAACGTCGGGATCTCGCCCGCGCGCGTGATGTTCTCGGTGATCGCGCGCCGATCGACGCACAGTGCGAGGGCGCGGCGCACGCGCGGATCGTCGAACGGCGGACGCGTGACGTTGAAGCGATAGAACGCGCTCGCGAAGTACGGCGCCGGGTTCATGTCCTCGCGCTCGCGCAGCGGGAGCAAGAGGCTGCCGGGTACGCCGTCGACCCAACCAACCTCGCCCGAGAGATACAAGTTGAGCCGCGTGCCGGTGTGCTCGACCGTGAGGCAGTCGACGGTTGCGAACGCGACGTTGTCTCGGTCCCAGTATCCGTCGTGCTTCACGAAGCGGATGCGGTCGTTGATGCGGCGCTCGGCGATCCCGTAGGGACCGTTCGTCACGAGGTTCTCGGGCCGCATCCAGTCGACGTACCAGGTGTCGGGCGCGCGCTGCTGCAGCGCTCGGATGCTGGCGACGTGCACCGGCATGAGCGCGCACGAGGCGCACAGATCGAGGAAGTACGGCACCGGGTGCTCGAGCTCGATCGCGAGCGTCCGTGCGTCGCGCGCGCGGATCGCAACCGTGTCGAAGCCGTGCACCGGCGCGCCGCGTGCGTCGACGTCGTTCGTGAACGCGCGCGCACCACGAACGCACCACAGTTGGTAGGCGTACTCAGCGCCCGTGCGCGGGTCGAGCAAGCGCTCGAAGCTCGCGGCGAAGTCGTGCGCGGTCACCAGATCGCCATTGGACCAGCGCGCATCCGGGCGCAGATGGAACGAGTACTCGAGGCCGTCGGTCGAAACTGCCCACGACTCCGCGACGCCTGGCCGCGGCGCGAGCGTGAACGGATCCTTGACGCACAGCCCCTCGAAAAGGAAGCGCAGCACGCGGCCCTCGGGGATGCCGGTCGTCGTCGCGGGATCGAGCGACGTGACCTCAGCCGAGTTCACCCAGGTGAAGTCAGCGCGCGGCAGTCGCGCGCTCGAAACCGCACGCAGCGCTAGGGCGAGGAGCGCCGCAGCCAGCGCGAGCACGGCGATCGTTCGCACGCTTCGATCGCCGCGGCCAGGGATCATGCGTCGCAGGTTAGCAGTCGCCTTGTCTCGCGACACCGATCCGCACGCGCTTGACCCGAGCGCGCCGAGACCTAAGGTTACGCGCACCCTGCCCAGGGATAGTCCGAGCGCGCTCGACCGGCGCCTTGCCGCACATGACCATGGACGCACGGAAACTGCTCGATTTGCTCGCCGTGCTCGCGATCTCTGTCGCCTGTGCGCCGGATTCAGCGGCGAAGAGCGTCGAGGATCCCGGTTTCGGGCCGGGTCGGGCCGAGGTCGACGAGTTCCACCCCGACCGGAAGAAGCGTCCTGATGGCACCCGGCCGCCGCTCCCCGAGCCGGCGTTCGGCGGCCGCGCGATCGTGCACCTCGAAGCGTTGCCGAAGACCCTCTGCTACACGATCGACAACTCGGCGATCACGCGCCGGATCCTGTACGAGCTGAACGAGACGTTGCTCCTCCAGGACTGGGAGATGCACGACCTGCGTCCGAACCTGGCCGGCCGTTACGAAGTGGAGGACACGCTCGTGCTCGCCGGAGGACGCGGCGCAGGCGACGCGAACTGCGCGTTCGGCACGATCGAGGACGACGGCGATGCGTGGCGCGTGAAGCCGTTGTCGACGCGGCCGGGGGACGCGGCGGTGCGCCGGATCGCGAAGAAGGATGCCCTGCGCGTCGAGCGCGGAACCGTGCTCACGTTCCACTTGCGCGATGGCGTGAAATGGCACGACGGCCACCTGTTCGACGCGCGCGACGTGCTCTTCAGTTGGATCGTGTACGGGAACCCCGCCGTCCAATGCGGGGAGAAGCGCCACCAGTTCCAAAAGGTGGTGCGCGCCGAGATGCTCGACGAGCGCACGGTGCGGTTCTTCTACGGAGAGCAGTACAGCCTCGCGCTTCCGAGCCTCGGCGACATGTTCATCCTGCCGTCGCACTTGTACGACCTCGCCGATCCAGACAATGCGCAGGGGCAGGCCAAGCGCGCGGCGGATCCGGCCTGGACGCCGACCGCGCAGGAACAAGGCGAGTACGTCAACACGAATCCACACAATCGCGAGTGGGTGGGGCTCGGTCCGTACCAACTCGTGAAGTGGGACGCGGAGTCGCTCGAAGCGCGCCGCTTCGACGACTACTTCGATCCCGAGCACGGCGGCTACCTCGACATCATTCGATGGCGCTACATCCAGAAGGACGCGATCGCGTTCCAGGCGCTGCTCGCGGGCGAGTTCGACTTCTACTCGCGGCTCTCGGCCGACGAGTACTTCGGCGAAGCCACCGAGAAGCCTCTATTCACCGATCGTTACTACAAGGGCTACTTCTACAGCACGGCCTACTGGTACATCGGCTGGAACATGAAGCGGCCGCAGCTCGCCGACGTGCGCGTGCGGCAGGCGCTGGCGATGCTGTTCGATTTCGACGAGTACAAGCGCTCGTTCTACAAGGGCGTCGCGGTGCAGGTGACGGGGCCGAGCAGCATGTACTCGAAGGGTTACAACCACGACGTGCAGCCGTTCCCGTACGATCCGGCCGCGGCGGAAGCGTTGCTCGCGGAGGCTGGTTGGTACGACCGCGACGGAGACGGCGTGCTCGACAAGGACGGCGTGCCGCTCGCGATCCAGCTCCTCCTGCAAGCCAGCAACCCGGTCACGCAGAAGTTCGGCGTTCGCTACCAGGAGAACCTCGCGCGCGTCGGGATCAAGTTCTCGATGATGGAGCTCGAGTGGGCGACGCTGCTCGATCGACGTTACACGCGCGACTTCGACGCGATCGCGCTGGCTTGGGTGCCGATGCTCGAGAGCGACCCCGGACAAGTCTGGTCCTCGAGCCACCAGTCGCAGCGCGAGAGCTCGAACTACGTCGGCTTCGTGGACGAGGCCTCCGATCGCTTGATCGAGCGTATCCAGCGCGAGCTCGATGGCGAGAAGCGCGCCGCGCTGCTGCGCGAGCTGCACGCGCGGATCTACGAGCTCCAGCCGTACCTCTTCGCGTACAACCCGCCGCGCAAGTTCGCGCTGTCGAAGGCGATCCACGGCTTCCAAGCGGTCCACATCGATCCCAACTACGTCATTCGGCGTTGGTACTACCCCGCCGGCACTCCCGGCACACGCGCGACGCGCGCGCGCCAAGGCGGCTAGGCGAGGGACCTGCGCGCGCGTGCTGAACTACTGCCTGCGGCGGCTCGCGTGGATGGTCCCGACGATGATCGGGATCACGCTCGTCGTGTTCGTCGCGGTGCATGCGGCGCCCGGGGATCCGGCGCTGATCCGCTTCGGAACGGGCGAGAGTGCCGCTTCGAGCGAGGATCTCGCCTCCGAACGCGCGCGCTTTCGTGCCGAGCATCTGCTCGATCGTCCGCTCGTCGTCCAATACCTGCACTTCCTCGGGCCGTTCGATCTGGGCGCGAACGGTCACCCTTGGTTCGGTGGCGACGGCAGCGACCCGTGGCACGGCGTGCTCGCGCTCGACTTCGGCAACGAGTTTCAGCGCAACGGCATGCCGGTGATCGCGGAGATCGGACGGCGACTCGCGGTGACGATTCCGTTGTCGCTCGCGGCGATCGTTCTGTCGTACGCCATCGCGCTGCCGCTCGGCGTGCTCTCGGCGGTGCGTCGACGTTCGGTGCTCGATCGCGCGGCGAGCGTCGGGCTCTTCGCGCTCTACTCGGTGCCGACGTTTTGGGCCGGCCTCGTGCTGATCCTTCTCTTCGGAGCGAGCGGGCTCGGCTGGTTGCCCGTGATCGGGCTGCACGACAAGGACGCCGACTCGCTGCCGCCGTTCGAGTACGCGCTCGACACGCTCGTCCACTGCATCTTGCCGGTGGCGACGCTGACGTACGGCGGGCTCGCGTACCTGTCGCGCCAAATGCGCGCGGGCATGATCGACGTGATCGGACAGGACTACGTGCGCACCGCGCGCGCGAAGGGGCTGCCCGAGCGCACAGTGATCTGGAAGCACGCGATGCGCAACGCGCTCATTCCCGTGACCACGCTCTTCGCGACGGTGCTGCCGGCGTTGATCGGCGGCTCGGTCATCGTCGAGACGGTGTTCGGGATCCCGGGCATGGGCTCGTACGCGTACGAAGGACTGCTGGCGCGCGATCACAACGTGATCATGGCGACGACGACGCTG
The DNA here is from genome assembly GCA_031413895.1 of Planctomycetota bacterium. GTDB lineage: Bacteria > Planctomycetota > UBA1135 > UBA1135 > JANLUN01. Next base: position 7,244 of record JANOFY010000190.1, read on the forward strand.
TCGGCGGCGATGACGCTCTTCGGCATCCTGCTGTCCGACATCCTGTACGCGCTGCTCGATCCACGGATCCGCCATGGATGAGCTCGCCGGTCGCAGCGCGCTCTCGCGCTTTTGGCGTAGTACGCGCACGCGCATCGCACTCGCTTTCCTCGCCATGCTCTACGCGGCCGCGATCTACGCGCCGCTCATCGCGAACGATCGTCCGCTGCGCATGGAGGCCGTGCACGTCAAGGAGTACCGCGCGGCGCTGCGCAGCCTGGTGCCCGCCGCGCAAGAGTTGGCGCGGCTCGCGGCTGAAGGACGCCCGCTGTCGCAAGCCGCGTCGCGAGAGATGACCGGAATCTCGCTGCGCATCGAGACGCTCGAGAGCTCGCTCTCGGCGGCGGATCGCGCGGCGCTCGACGGACTGAAGAGCGCGCTCATGAGTGTGCGCGGCGGATCCGATCCCGCTGGGTTGGTCGAGCTGGCGCAGCGTGCTCAGGAGAAATGTCGTCTTCTCGATCCCGCCGATGCGGGCTCGGGCGGCGTCGTGCTCGTGTCGCGCGTCAGTTACCCGCTGCTCGAGTCGTTGCGGCCGATCGAGATCTTCTTCATGGTGCTGGGCGCGCTGTGTGCCATGGCTCCGCTCTGGTGCCGGTGGATTCGCGCTCCCGCAGCGCGGGTCGGACTCGCCGTCGGGGTCGCGATCGCCGCGGCGTTCGCAGTGGAACTGCGCGACACGCGCGCGTCGCCCTTCGCGTCGTCGAGCTTCAAGTCCGACATCGCGACCGGCGCGCTCGTCGTGCGGCACGTGGTGTTCCCGCCGATCGCGATGGGCTTCGCGGAGACGAACCTCTCCGAGTCGTACAGGGCGCCGACGTGGTCTGGAGCGGCGCGCGCGGGGGCGATCGACATACGCTTCGCGGAGCCCGCAGCCGACAGCGCGTGGCGACATCCGCTCGGGACCGATTCGGTCGGTCGCGACCTCTTGGTTCGCATCGTGTGGGGGGGGCGCGTCAGCCTCGTGGTCGGCCTGGTTTCAGCGCTCTTTCTCATCGTGATCGGCACGCTCGTCGGCGCGCTTGCCGGCTACTGCGGCGGTCTCGTCGACCTCTTGATCTCGCGCGTCATCGAAGTCGTGCTGTGCTTCCCGGCCTTCTTCCTCATCTTGATCGCCGTCGCGTTCGCCGATCCTTCGATCGTGCCGCCGCTCTTCGCGATCGCGGTCGTGATCGCGCTCGTCGGTTGGACGGGCATCGCGCGCCTCGTGCGCGCCGAATTCCTCAGGCTGCGCGAGCAGGAGTTCGTGCTCGCCGCGAAGGCGCTCGGTTTCTCGCACGCGCGCATCGTCTTCGTGCACATGCTCCCGAGCGCACTCGGTCCCGTGTTCGTCGCCGGCGCGTTCGCCGTGGCGTCGGGCGTGCTCGTCGAGTCGGCGCTCTCGTTCCTCGGTTTCGGAATCGCGCACCCGATCCCTTCGTGGGGCGCGCTCGCGAGCGAGTCGCACAGCGCGGATCACTGGTGGCTGCAGCTCTTCCCCGGGCTGCTGATCTTCGTCACCGTCGTCGCGTACAACCTGCTCGGCGAAAGCCTGCGCGACGCACTCGATCCACGCGCGGAGGGATCCCGTTGAGCGCGGAGCGACACGCCGACGCACCGCAGCGCTCGCACTCACGCGGCGACGCCGTGCTGCTGTCGGTGAGCGGCCTCTCCACTTGGTTCGAGAGTCGCGGCCGCGTCGTCAAGGCGGTCGACGGGCTCCAGCTTTCGGTGAACGAAGGCGAGACGCTCGGTCTCGTAGGGGAATCGGGCTGTGGGAAGAGCGCGACCGCGCTCTCGATCCTGCGCCTCGTGAGTCCGCCGGGCCGAATCGTGTCGGGATCGATCGAGTTCGAGGGACGGGACTTGCTCTCACTCTCCGACGCGCAGATGCGCGCCGTGCGTGGGCGCGAGATTGGAATGGTGTTCCAGGAGCCGTCGACGGCGCTCAACCCGGTGTTCACGGTTGGTGAGCAGATCGCCGAGACGCTGCGGCATCAGCGGGGAATGGAACGCGCAGCCGCCCACGCGCGCGCCGTCGAGCTGCTCGAAAAGGTCGGCGTCGCGGCCCCGTCTCTGCGTGTTCGCTCGTACCCTCACCAACTCTCCGGTGGAGAGCGTCAGCGTGCGTCGATCGCGATGGCGATCGCGTGCGGTCCGAGGCTCCTGATCGCCGACGAGCCGACGACGGCGCTCGATGTCACCGTCGCGGCCGCGGTGTTCGACTTGCTCGGTCGCTTGCAAGACGAGAGCGGCCTGGGACTCCTTTTCATCACGCACGATCTATCGCGGATCAGCTCGCGCGCCGATCGCGTCGCAGTCATGTACGGCGGCCGGATCGTCGAGGAGGCGCGCACGCAGGATCTGCTCGCCGCGCCGAGCCACCCGTACACGATCGGACTCTTGCGCTCGCTGCCGAAGTTGACGCCGCCGGGCCAGCGGCTCCGGCCGATCCCCGGCCGCGTACCGAGCGCCGCGGAATGGCCCAGCGGCTGCCGTTTCCGAACGCGCTGCCCGATCGCGCGCGCGGAGTGCGCCGTGGTCGAGCCGCCGCTCCAAGTAATGGACGGGGCGAAAAGCGAGCACACGGTCGCGTGTCTCTTTGCGTCGGAGGCGCGCTCGTTGTGAACGGCCAGGATCGCAGTCTTCGCGTCGGCGCACCGCTCCTCGACGTGTCGGATCTGTCGAAGCGCTACGTGATGCGCACGGGGTTCCTCGGCCGCGTGCGCGGCGAAGTGCGAGCGGTCGAGCGCATTTCGTTCAGGATTGCGGCCGGCGAAACGCTCGGCCTCGTCGGTGAATCGGGCAGCGGCAAGACGACGATCGGTCGCGCGCTGCTCCGATTGATCGAGCCCGATGGGGGACGCGCGCTCTACTCACGCCCGGGGGAGAACGAGCCCGTCGACCTGTTCACGCTCGCCGAGCGCGACATGCGGCCGCTGCGGCGCGAGCTCCAGATGGTGTTTCAGGATCCGACCAACAGTTTGAATCCCAGGCGGCGCGCGTCGGCCACGCTGAGCGAGGTGCTCGCCGTGCACGGCATCGCGCGCGGGAGCGAGCTCGAGGACCGCGTGTGCGCGCTCTTCCGGCAGGTCGGTCTCGGAACGGAGCTGCTGCACCGCTATCCACACGAGCTCTCCGGCGGCGAGCGGCAACGGCTCGGCATCGCGCGCGCGCTGGCTCTCTCGCCGCGGCTGATCGTGTGCGACGAAGCGGTGTCGTCGCTCGACGTGTCGATCCAGGCGCAGATCCTGAATCTATTGAAGGACCTTCAGGCAGAGCTCGGGATCGCCTACCTCTTCATCGCTCACGATCTCTCGGTCGTGCGTTACCTCGCGCATCGGATCGCGGTGATGCACCGCGGTGAAATCGTGGAGTCGGGGGAGACCGAGCAACTCTTCGCCGAGCCCGCGCATCCGTACACGCGCGCGTTGATCGCGGCCGCGATGTGAGTCGTCTGATCGCGGTCGCTAGACCGGCACGTCGTAGCGCTCGCGCAGAATCGTGCGCAGCTCGTCGAAGTCCGCGATGGTGTGGTCGGGACGGATGTCCGTCCCTGCACAGGTGTGGCGCGCCGCGCGCTTGGCCCACACGGTGATCATGCCGATGGAGCGCGGCGGCACGATGTCGTGCTCGGGGCTGTCGCCGATGTACATGACCTCGTGCGGTTGCAATCCCAAGTCGCGGAGCGCCGTGAGATAGAGCTTGGGGTTCGGCTTGCTGATCCCGATCTGGTCGGAGATGAAGATGGCGCGCGGATCGAGATAGGGGACAAGACCGAGACGTACGAGTTTCTCGGCCTGCTTCACGGTCCAGCCGTGGGTGATGATGCCAAGGCGCATGCCCGCCTTTTGCAGCGCGGTGAGCAGCGGATACACGTCGTCGAACGGCTTCAGCTCGCGGAACTTCGTGTCGTGGTACGCCGCCACTCCAGCCGCGACGATGAGCGCCGGATTGACGCGAGCGAGCGCGCTGGGCCGCAGCCGCTGCAGCAGCTTGTCGAAGTGGTGCTCGTAGTTGGACGAGAACTCCGACAACACCTCATCGAGTTCCTTCAAGACGACATCCTCAGGCACATCGAGCCCCGCGTCGATCATGGCCCGCACCGCGTTGCCGCGCGCATGCCGCGCGAACTCCGTCGTGCTGAAGAGCGTGTCGTCGATGTCGAAAAGAATCGCCTTGAGCAAGGTCACCCGCAGATTCTGGGGCGCCGCCATCCCGGAAGTCCAGGCCAAGCAACCCAGCAACGTCATCGGCAGAAGCTACACCTGTGAGTAAACGTCCCGACTGTGCGAGATACGGCGTCATGCGCGATACGGTGTCCGAAATACGGAATACGGTGTCAGACACTTT
>JANOFY010000191.1:0-4371 GCA_031413895.1 Planctomycetota bacterium
ACCCGTATTTCGGACCCGTATTTCGGACCCGTATTTCGGACACCGCATTTCGACATCAGGCGACTCCGGATCTCGACTCCCGACTCCGCGCTCGGCACTTCGTTGGCGAACGCTCGACCGCGTCGCGCCGATAGAATGCGCGCGTGATCCCGGAGTCCGTCCGCTACGCGCCGAAGCGCCCGTTTCCCCCGTACCCGTTCCTGCCCGGACGCGATCCGCATCCGACGAACGATCCGCGCGGACACTCGTACGGCGTGAGCGAATCCAAGCCGCCGTACCGGCCGCCGCAGCGCTGGCGAGAGAACGATGAGTACCTCTTCGGCGTCGATCTGTACAACCACGGCTACCTGTGGGAAGCGCACGAAGCGTGGGAGAGCGTGTGGCATCCGACGAAGCACGACACGGTGCAAGCCGAACTGCTCCAAGGACTCATCCAGTGCGCGGCGGCGAGCCTGAAGATTCCGATGGAGCAACCGGCGGGACTGGCGAAGCTGGCATCGCTTGGAACGGCGCGGCTCGAGCGCGTGGCGCAGAGCGGCCCAACGCCGTTCATGGGCCTCGACGTCGCGGGCTTCGTGCGCGCCTTCCGTGACTTCGCGACGTCGAATCCGTCGAGCATCGACACGCGGCCGCGCATCGAGCTCGATTTCGGAGCGCGCGCGTGACGGATCTACCGCGCCTCGAGATCGACGCGGACATCCGGCGCGCGTCGACATTGCCTGGCAGCTTCTACTGCGATCCCGCGATGTTCGAGCGCGTGCGCGACCGCGTCTTCGCGAAGAGCTGGCAGTTCCTCGGCGATACGTCGGCTGTGCGCACGCCCGGCAGCGCGAAACCGCTGTCGCTCCTCGAGGGATTCCTCGGCGAGCCGCTCGTCCTAGTGCGCGGCGACGATGCGAAGTTGCGCTGCCTCTCCAACGTGTGCACGCATCGCGGCAACCTCGTGGTGACGGAGACCTGCCAGCGCTCGACGCTCGTCTGCGCGTACCACGGGCGTCGCTTCCATACAGACGGACGCATGAAGTCCTCACCCGAGTTCGCAGGCGCGGCCGAATTTCCAAGTGCGCGGGACAACCTGCCGGAGATCGCGCTGGAGTCGCTCGGCCCGTTCGCATTCGCAGCGCTCGATCCCGCGCTCCCGTTCGATCAGTTCGTCGGCGATCTGCGGGCCCGCATGAGATCGATGCCGCTCGACGACGTCGTGCTCGACCCGGCGCGTTCGCGCGACTACGAGTTCGCCGCCAATTGGGCGCTCTACTGCGACAACTTCCTCGAAGGGTTCCACATCCCCTACCTGCACGCGTCGCTCAATGCCGTCGTGAGCTTCGAGGACTACACGACGGAACTCTTCCCGGCGTCCAGCCTGCAAGTCGCGCGCGCCAAGGATCCGCGCGACGCATTCGATCTCTCCGCGAGCTCGCCCGATCACGGCAAGAACGTCGCCGCGTACTACTGGTGGCTGTTCCCGAACCTGATGCTCAACTTTTATCCATGGGGCATCTCGGTGAATCTCGTGCAGCCGCTGGCGGTCGACCGCACGCGCGTCTCGTTCTTGACATACGTCTGGAACGCCGAACGACTCGGCCGCGGAGCCGGGTCGGGACTCGATCGCGTCGAACACGAGGACGAGGCCGTGGTCGAGGCCGTGCAGCGCGGTGTGCGCTCGCGTCTCTATCAGCGTGGGCGGTATTCGCCGACGCGCGAGCAGGGTGTGCACCACTTCCATCGACTGCTCGCGGAGCGATTGCGTTGATCAACACGAGATCGTTCGGCGAGTCCGCGCGCCCCGTGGGTTGTGCGCGCGCCGCGCGGCACTAAACTGACCCGCCTTCCGACCGCCCCATGACCTCCAAGCAGAAAGTCCTCGTCGCCAACGGTCAGGGATTCTGGGGCGATTCGATGCTCGGGCCGATACGACTCGTGCGCGAGGGCCCGCTCGATTACCTGACGCTCGACTACCTGGCCGAGGTCACGATGAGCATCATGCAGAAGCTGCGCTCGCGGAATCCCGAGGCGGGTTACGCGACCGACTTCGTGACGCTGATCGATCGGATCCTGCCCGAGCTCGTCGCGAAGAACATCAAGGTCGTCGCGAACGCCGGCGGCGTGAACCCGCACGCGTGCCTGCGCGCCGTGATGAAGGTCATCGAGAAGCACGGCTTTCAAGGCGTCGGCGTCGCGGTCGTCGAAGGCGACGACATCCTGGGCGAGCTCGATGCGCTCATGGCCGGCGGCGAGGAGTTCCGCAACATGGACACCGGCGAGCCGCTTCTGAAAGTGCGCTCGCGTGTGACCAGCGCCAACGTCTACCTCGGTGCGTTCCCGATCGCCGAAGCGCTCGGACGTGGTGCGCAAATCGTGATCACCGGACGCGGCACCGATCCCGGGCTCGTGCTGGGACCGCTGATCCACGAGTTCGGTTGGACACCCGAGGACTACGACCGTCTCGCGGCCGGCACGGTCGCGGGTCACATCGTCGAGTGCGGCGCGCAGTGCACCGGCGGCAACTTCACCGACTGGCGCAAGGTGCGCAATATGGCGCGCGTCGGATACCCGATCGTCGAAGCGTACGCCGACGGCACGTTCGTGATCACGAAGCACGACGGCACCGGCGGTCTCGTCGATCTCTCCACGGTGGCGCATCAGTTGGCGTACGAGATGGGCGATCCGCGCGCGTATCTCGGCCCCGACGTCAGCGCCGACTTCACGAGCTTCTCGATGAAGGAGGACGGCCGCGACCGCGTGCGCGTCCACGGGGTACGCGGCGCGAAACCCACACCGACGTACAAGGTGTCGATGAGCTACGCCGACGGCTGGAAAGCGATCGGACAACTCACGATCAGTGGGCCCGAGGCGCTCGACAAGGCGCGCCTGTGCAGCGAGATCGTGTGGGATCGACTCGCGCTCGACGGCTGCGAGTACGCACCCGAAGAACGCATCGTCGAGTTCCTCGGTGCGAACGTGTGTCACGCGGGGATCACGTCCGCTGATCGCGCCGACCCCTCGGAAATCGTGCTTCGGATGGGAGTGAAGGGACCCGATCGCGCGAAGGTCGATCGCTTCGGGTTCGAGCTCGTGCCGCTCGTGACCAGCGGTCCGCCGGGCGTCACCGGTTTCGCCGGCGGGCGTCCGAAAGCGACCGAGATCATCGGCTTTTGGCCGGCGCTCATGCGCAAGGACAAGGTGCGCACCAAGGTCACCGTGGTGACGTCCGGGAGGAGTTCGTGACGTTCGTTCCGCTCGCGCGCATCGCGTCCGCGCGATCGGGTGACAAGGGCGAAGGCTCCAACGTCGGCGTGATCGCGCGTTCGGACGCGGCGTACCGCTTCTTGAAACAGCACCTCGACGTCGAGCGCGTGCGCGCGCACCTGTCGGCCATCAACTTCGGCGCGGTGAAACGCTACGAAGCGGACAACATGCGCCTGCTCAATTTCATTCTGGCCGACAGCCTCGGCGGCGGCGGCTCCGCATCGCTCAAGACCGACGCGCAGGGCAAGACGCACGGTCTGGCGCTCTTGCGCCTTTCGATGGATGTTCCGGAAAGCGTGCTCGCGGAAACGCCCGCGTGATGGACCTCCTGCTCGAGCTCTCGGAGAAGTCGCGCCGCCTCGCGCGGCGGATCGTGCTGCCCGAGTCGCAGGATCCGCGCGTGAGGCAGGCCGCGGCGACGCTGGCGTCGAAGAAGCTCGCCGTACCCGTGCTGATCGACACCGGCGACATGGGTAACGCGCCGCCCGGCGTCGAGGTCGTGCGGCCGGCGCGCGATCCGCGCACCGCGAAGTTCGCCGAGGAGTTCTACGAGCTGCGCAAGGCGAAGGGTCTCTCGATCGAAGAGGCGCGCACGCGCGTCCTCGACCCGCTGGTGTTCGGCGCGTTCCTCGTGCGCAGCGGCGATTGCAGCGGCGGCGTCGGCGGCAGCATCGCGGCGACCGCGGATGTGCTCCGCGCCGGCCTGCAAGTCGTCGGACTCGCGCGCGGCATCGACACGCTGTCCTCGTGTTTCCTCATGATCCTCGCGGATCGCGCGCTCACGTTCGCCGACTGCGGCGTCGTCCCGGATCCCACGGCCGAGCAACTCGTCGACATCGCGCTCGCATCGGCGGAGAGTCATCGCCGGCTCGTCGGCGTTGCTCCGCGTGTGGCCATGCTCTCCTTCTCCACGAAGGGTTCGGCGACGCACGCGCGCGTCGACAAGATGAGGCGCGCGACGGAATTGCTCAGGGCACGCGCGCCGCAGCTCTCGTGCGACGGAGAACTGCAGGTCGACGCGGCGATCGTGCCGGCCGTGGCAGAAAAGAAGGCGCCGCAGTCTCCGCTCGCCGGACGCGCGAATGTCTTGGTGTTCCCCGACCTCGACGCGGGCAACATCGG
>JANOFY010000192.1:0-28107 GCA_031413895.1 Planctomycetota bacterium
CCGGCACAGAGCAGGATCGGCGACGCGCCTTCGACGAGCGACGCGTGCCGCACGGCGAGCTCTGCGCGCTCGGCCGGGGTCACCCGCGGCCGCGGATCGATCCCGGAGTGGACCACATACACGCGCTCGGCGCGGACACCGGGGATGGCGCACAGCGCGGCTTTCACTTCCTGGCTGACCGCGATCAAGGCACTCGCGCGACGGTACATGCGCGCTTGGAGCGCGCGCCGCAGCTTCGTGCGCAGGTCGCGCTCGCCGCGGTCCTGCGGCAACAGCGTCGGATTGTGAAACGTCATGACGCACGGGATGTGCTCGCGCCGGGCGGCCATGAACCCGAGCCAATCCGCATCGGAGAGGTGCGTCTGGATCACGTCGATCCGCTGGTCGCGGACGAGCGCGCGCACGCCGCGCAGCAGCGCACGCGCATCGGCGGCGGCGCGCCACGGCCGGCGCACCGAAGCACGCTCGACATCCAATCGGAAGCACGGAACCCGCGCGGCTTCCAGGCGGGCCTCGACCGGCCCGCCGCGGTGCATCGCGCACACGACGGCTTCGAAGCTCGAGCCGCGTTGCGCGCGCGCGAGGCGCTGAACGAACAGCTCGGCGCCGCCCACGGAGAGCGTCGGGATCAGGTGCAGGACGCGGCGCGTGTTCGTCATGCTGTGCGGCGGCGATTCCAGCGAGCATAATCGGCCGCGTGCACGCGACCGAAGCGGAACTCGCCGAACACTCCCCCCCATCGACAGATTCGGCGGCCGTTCCCGTGCTGTTCGTCAACACCGACCTGCGCGTCGGGGGACAGGAGAGCGCGCTGGTCGAGATCGTGCGCGGCTTCGACCGCGCCAAGATCCGGCCGGTCGTCGCCTGCCTGAAGACAGCCGGCGAACTCGCACCGCGCGTCCGGGCGGCCGGGATCCCGCTGTACAGCGATCTTCTGTCGTCGAAGTTCGACGTGCGCGTGCTGCCGCGGCTCGTCCGGATCATCCGGCGCGAGAAGATCCGCGTCGTCTGCACCGTGGGCTCGGGCGACAAGCTCTTCTGGGGGCCGGCTGGCGGGCTTCGTCGCGCGAGTCGACGGGATCGTCGCGACGCTCCACAAGACGCGCTCGGCGGACGGACGGCCGGTCGTGGAGCCGATCAACCGCCTGCTGACGCCAATCACGGACGCCTTTGTCGCCGTCGCGCGTGGCGCGGCCGAGTACCTCATCCGCGAGGAGGGTCTGCCGCGCGAGAAGGTCCACGTGATCTACAACGGCGTCGACCTCGAGCGCTTCTCCGGGGTCGGCCGCGCGAGCGCGCGTGCCGAGCTCGGCCTCGCGCACGACGCGCCCGTCGCGGTGCACGTCGCGCAGCTGCGGCCCGAAAAGGGACACGACGTGCTGCTCGACGCGGCGGCGATCGTCGCCGCCAAGATCCCGAGCGTTCGTTTCCTGCTCGTCGGCGACGGACCGCTGCGCGCGACGATCGAGGGCCGAATTCGCGAGCTCCATCTCGAGCGGTCGGTGACGCTGCTCGGAATCCGGCACGACGTTCCGCACGTGCTCGCGGCGGCCGACGTCGCGCTCCTGCCGTCGCACGCGCGCGTCGAGACGTTCCCGAACTCGATCCTCGAAGCGATGGCGTCGGGTCTGCCGATCGTCGCGAGCCGTGTCGGCAGCTTGGACGAGATGGTCGTGGACAGGGTTAATGGGGTTCTGTTGCCGGCCGGAGACGCGCGCGCCCTCGCCGACGCGGTCGAGGAGCTACTCTTGGATCCCGAGCGCGCGCGCGCGATGGGTCGCAGCGCGCGCGCGTGGGTCGCCGAACATTTCACGCGCGACCGCGCTATTCGCGCGCGAGAGGAACTTTTTTCGAGCCTCGTCCGCGCGCGACGTCCGCGCCCCTCCGGTTGAGGGAACCGGGCCGTCCCCCGCCGACCGAAATTGCAATATGATTGGAAAGTCCCCTCCCAAGGGTGCTTCGACCCTAGCGACTGCCCATGCTGCGCGAGCACCGCATCCTCGTCCGAAGAGCACTCGTCTACCTGGACGTCACGTGCGCGTTCGTCGCGTACGCGCTGTCGATCCAGGCGCGCCACATGCTCGAGGAGATCGACGGCCACACGTTCGTGGTGAACGAGTGGACGCATATCCTCCTCGCGGGAACCGCGATCCCCGTGCTGTGGCTGATGTACCGACTGTCGGGCGTCTACCACTCGCAGCGGATGTTCAGCCGCATCCGCGAAGTGCGCCAGCTCGTTGGGTGCAACCTGTTCACGTTCATGCTGCTGCTCGCGCTCGCGTTCGCACTCGATCTGCCGGCGGCGAATCGACTTCAAATAGGGTTCTTCATCGCGTTCGACACGGCGCTCGTCGTCGCGCTGCACCTCTCGATTCGCACGGGTAGCCGGCACGCGCGAGCGCGCGGATACAACTGGCGCAACCTGCTCATCGTGTCGCCGCCCGGACAGGAGATCGGCGCGCTCGTCGCGCGCGTCTCGGAGCATGCGGGTTGGGGCTTTCGCGTCGTCGGCATCGCCCTGCCGAAAGCGCTGGTCAACGATCCTGCGATCGAGAAGGCGCTCGAGCGAGCGGGTATTGCGGCGGACGTGCCGCGCGTCGCACTCGACGAGAGCGTCGCGCTGCTCGACAGCCGGCCGGTCGACGAGCTCTGGATCGAAGGCTTCCCCGATCCGTCGAGCCCGGCCGCTGCGCTCGCCGCGCAAGCCTCCGACCGCGGCGTGACGACCCGTTATGTCCTGTCGCAGAACGCGACGCCGGGACACAGCTGGACGGTCGATTCGGTCGGCAGCCTCACGACGCTCGCGGTGATCCGCACGCCCGCCGACGAGGTCGCGCTGGCGCTGAAGCGCACGCTCGACCTCTCGGTGGCGATCTTCGCGCTGCTCTTGGTCTGGCCGCTGCTCGCGGCCTTGTCGCTCCTGCTGTTCGCCGAGCGCAACGGTCCCGTTCTCTTCCGCCAAGAGCGCGTCGGGCGCAACGGGCGGCGCTTCACGCTGTACAAGTTCCGCAGCATGGTTCCCGATGCGGAGCAGCGTCTCGCGGGTCTCGCGCAGTTCAACGAGATGCAGGGCCCGACGTTCAAGATCAAGAACGACCCGCGCGTCACGCCGCTAGGACGCTGGATGCGCAAGCTCTCGATCGACGAGCTCCCGCAGCTGTTCAACGTGATCAAGGGCGAGATGAGCCTCGTCGGCCCGCGTCCGCCGCTGCCGAGCGAAGTCGATCTGTACGCCCCGAGCCAGCGCCGGCGCCTCTCCGTGCGCCCGGGCATCACAGGCCTGTGGCAAGTGCGCGGACGAAACGAGATCCAGGACTTCGAACGCTGGGTCAAGCTCGACCTCGAGTACATCGACCACTGGTCGCTGCAGTCCGACTTGTGGATCCTCCTGGCCACGATCCCCGCGGTTCTTTCCGCGCGCGGCGCACGCTAGGAGTCGCGACGTGTCCCGCACCGCCCGCCCGCTCGCCGTCACGATCCTGGTCGAGAATCTGCCGGTGCCCTTCGATCGGCGCGTGTGGTGCGAGGCCTCGGCGCTGCGCGACGCAGGGTGCCGCGTGAGCGTCGTCGCGCCGCGTTCGAGCGGACAGCCCTGGCACGAGACGCTCGAAGGCATCGAAGTGTGCCGTTACCCCGCGCCGCTGACGGCGAGCGGTTCCATCAGCTACGCCTTCGAGTTCGGTTGGTGCTGGATCGCGAGCTTCCTGTGGGCCGTGCGCCTCCTCCTCACGCGTGGCATCGACGTGATCCACGCCTGCAATCCGCCCGACACCCTATTTGGGATCGCGCTCCTCTTCCGCCCGCTGGGCGTGAAGTTCGTCTACGACCAACACGATCTCTGTCCGGAGCTCTTGGCCGCCAAGTACGGAGAGCAGAGTCGCACATCGTTCGCCGGGCGCGTGCTGAGTTGGCTCGAGCGGCGCACCTATGCGGCCGCCGACCTCGTGATTTCGCCGAACGAGTCGTATGCCGACGTCGCGCGGACGCGCGGCCGCATGCGCGAGGGTCGCGTGTTCGTCGTGCGCTCCGCGCCGCCGCGCGATCGCTTCGAGCTACCCGCGCGGCCGTCCCTTCGCTGGCGCCGCGGACACCGTCATCTCGTCGGCTACATCGGCGTGATGGGCGTCCAGGACGGCGTCGACCATCTCCTGCGCGCGGCGCACCGGATCGTCCACGTCGAGAAACGGACGGACGTCGGCTTCCTTCTGATCGGCTCGGGCGACGAGCTCGCCGCCGCGCAGCAACTGTCGGTCGAGCTCGGTCTCACCGACCACGTCGAGTTCACCGGACGGATCGACGATCTCACCGAGATCGCCGAGGCGCTCGGCTCGACCGATGTGTGCGTCTGCCCCGACCCGCACAACCCGTTCAACGACGTGTCCTCGATGAACAAGGTCGTCGAGTACATGGCCCTGGGCAAACCGGTCGCTGCCTACGCGCTGACGGAGACGCGCGCGACGCTCGCGGGCGGCGGCGTCTACGCCCCCGAGCCGACGCCGGAAGGATTGGCGGGCGCAATCGGCACGCTGCTCGACGACCCGGTGATGCGTGCGCGCATGGGACGCGCCAACCGCGAACGATTCCTCGACGAGCTCACGTGGGAGCACCAAGTCCCGCGGCTATTGGCGGCGTACCGCGCGCTCGGACTGGTCGATTCCCAGCATGCGCCCGCGACGTCGGCCGGTGGCGCAGAGACCGCGGCGCGGCGAATCAGCGCGACTTGATGTCGGTGTACTTCGCGTCGCGGACGCCGGCGTAGACCTGCGTCGGACGGTAGAGCTTGTTCGCGCTCATCTGCTCGCGCCAGTGCGCAACGTAGCCCGCGACGCGCGCGATCGCGAACACGGGGGTGAACAGATCCGTCGGGATGCCGAGCTTCGCGTAGACGAGCCCCGAGAAAAAATCGACGTTGGGATAGATGCCCTTGTGACCGAGGCGCGACACGACCTCGCGCTCGAGCACGACCGCGGTGTCGTAGAGCGGCGTCGATCCATGCTGCGCGAAGAGCTTCTGCGCGAGCCCCTGCAAGATCTTCGCGCGCGGGTCCTTCGTCTTGTACACGCGGTGGCCGAAACCCATGATCCGCGCGCGGCCGGAGAGCTCGCGCTCGAGCCACGGCTTCACGTTCTCGGACGAACCGATCTCGGCCAGCTGCGCCAGCACTTCTTCGTTCGCGCCGCCGTGCAAAGCGCCGAAGAGCGCACCGACCGCCGAGGCGCACACCGTATACGGGTCCGCTTCGGTCGAGGCCACGACGCGCGCGGCGAACGTCGAAGCGTTCATCGTGTGGTCGGCGTGGAGCACCAGCGCGACGTCGAGCACGCGCGCGGCGAGCGCGTCCGGCGCCCGTCCCGTGATCATCCACAAGAAGTTCGCGGCGGTGTCGAGCTTCGGATCCGGCGCGACGAACGCGAGCCCCTTGCGCCCGCGCTGGAACGCCGCGATCAGGATCGGCGTCGCGGCGATGAGGCGCACGCACGCCTCGTCGCACTGCTCGCGGTTTCCGAGCTCGGGCTTCGTCTGCGACATACCGAACGCCGCGAGGCCCGCTTGCACGGCGCCCATCGGATGGCCATCGGCCGGCAGCGCGCGCACGGCGTCGAGCACGCGCGCGGGAATGTCACGCGCGCGAACGAGGCGCGCGCGGAAGTTCGCGAGCTCCCGTTCGGACGGCAGCGTCCCGAAGAGCAAGAGCCAGCACACTTCCTCGAAGTTGCTGCGCTCGGCCAGGGTCTCGATGCGGTGTCCGCGGTATTCGAGGATCCCGATCTCGCCGTCGATGTAGCTGATCGCCGACTCCGCGGCGGGAACTCCGGCCAAGCCGGGGACGAAAGTTTGATCCTGAACGGTCACGTCGTTCGCTTCCTGCGGTGGGCCGCCGAAGGAGTTCATGTGGGGCAAGGCTCGTATCGGCTGGCAGTGCGCTCCGCCTTCTGACTCTCTTGGCGCGCGCTCCCCGGGAACTAACGCCGCGACTCGAGGTAGCGCACTAGGAGTCGCGTTCCGACCCCCGAGCCGAGACTCCCTCCGACCCAATCGCGGTTGCTGCCGCCCCAGGCGGTCCCCGCGATGTCGAGGTGCGCCCAGTCCGTGTTGCCGACGAACGGCGCGAGGAAGGCCGCGCCCGCGCTCGATCCGGCGCCCATGTCGCCGCCGCTGATGTTCTTCAGGTCGGCGAAGAGACCCTTCATCTGCTCCTTGTGGTAGTCGAGCAGCGGCAGCGGCCACAGGAGTTCGCCGGTCTCCTTCCCCGCTTCGACGAGCTCGTCACGCAGCTTGTCGCTCGACGCGAAGAGGCCGGAGAGCTCGTGACCGAGCGCCGTCACGACCGCGCCGGTCAGCGTCGCGAGGTCGATGATCGTGTCCGGCTTGATCTTCGCCACGGTGTAGCAGAGCGCGTCCGCGAGGATCAGGCGTCCTTCCGCGTCCGTGTTCAGGACCTCGACCGTCGTGCCGTTCATCGCGACGTGGATGTCGCCCGGCTTCGTCGCTGCCCCGCCGGGCAAGTTCTCCGTGGTCGGGACGACGCCGTGCACTTCGAACGGGACATCGAGCTCACGCAGCGCGCGGAACACGCCCAGCACCGCGGCACCGCCGGACATGTCGAAGCGCATCTCGTCCATCTTCGACGACGGCTTGAGACTGATGCCGCCCGCGTCGAACGTGAGGCCCTTGCCGACGAGCGCGATCTTGCCGCGCGTGCGGCCCGCCGGTCTATAGACGAGGTGGATCAGGCGCGGCTTTTCGCGCGAGCCCTGCGCGACGCCGAGCAAGAGGCCCATCTTCATGCGCTTCATCGCGCCTTCGTCGAACACGCGGCACGTGATGCGCCCGGACTTCACGAGCGACTTGGCCGCGGCGGCGAGGTCGCGCGGCGTCATCTTGTTGCCCGGACGATTCTGCAGATCGCGCACGAACGTGTTCGCCTCGGCGAGCACGCGGCCCTTCTTCACTCCCGCTTGGAACACACGTCCAGCGCCGACGATCGTGACGGTCTTAAGTTTCGCCTCCTTGGGCTTGCTCTTGTGGGCTTCGAACCGGTACGAGCCGAGCGTCGCTCCCTCGGCGAGCGCCACGCCCGCGACCTCGTCGCCGACGTGTTTCAGGATCTCGCGATCCACGTGGATCGTCACGGACGGCGCGGAGCTCGACTCGGCGCGCTGCACCGCGATCGCCGCGGCGCGGCGCAGCTTCTCGGCGTCGAGCGCCTCTTTCTTGCCGAGGCCGATCACGAGCACGCGCCGCAGCGGGCCCTGCACCGTGTCGGTCAGCCGCACCTCGCGGAACTCGCCCTTCAGGTCGTCGAAGGCGTGCTTCGCGACGACGACACCGCGCGGCAGAGCGGGCGCGCTCCCTTCGGTGACGAACACCGCGAGGAGCACGGACTCGGACAGACGCGCGGACGGTTCCTTCGAGACGAGCTTCATTCAAAGATCCAGGTACTTGGGACCACCGCCGCCTTCAGGCACCACCCACTCGATGATCCCGTACGGGTCGGCGATGTCGCACGTCTTGCAGTGCACACAGTTGCTGAAATTGATGATCGGGCCTTTTTTCGCAGCGACGGACGTCGCGGCTGTGGGCTGCGCCGCATCCGCCGGCCATTCGTAGACGGCCGCCGGACAGAAGTGCTGGCAGGGGTTGCCGAACTCCTGCGTGCAGCGCTCGACGCAGATCGATGGGTCGGTGACGAGCAGGTGCGCCGGCTGGTCCTCGTCGTGGATCGTGCCCGAGTGGTACACGTCGGTCAGCTTGTCCAGCGCCAGCCCGCCGTCGTAGGCGGGCTTCTTCATGCGCGAGTCGCGCACAGGCCGCATCGTCGTGTGGTCCTCGTGACCCGAACGACGCTTCACGAGCCCGCGGCCGCCGGTGATCATCTGTACACCCGCGTCGAGCATGCCCGCGAAGAGGCCTTGGTCGAACGCTTGGCGCCAGTTGCGGACATGGTAGAGCTCGTCCTTCGCCCACGACTGCTCGAAGAGTTCGCCGTAGCGTGCGAGACGTGAACGCGAGCAGTCGTTCGCGGCGAGCGCGTCGGCGATCGCTTCGGCCGCGAGCAAACCCGACTTGATCGCGAGGTGCACGCCCTTGAGCGTCGACGCATTGAGAAAGCCGCCGCTGTCACCGACGAGGCAGTAGCCTTCGCCGAAAAGGCGCGGCATCGCGAAGTAGCCGCCTTCGGGCACCGTCTTCGCGCCGTAGCGCAGCACCTTGCCGCCCGCGAGCAAGCTCGCGATCGCGGGATGCTGTTTCCATTGGACGAAGAGACCATGCGGATCGAGGCGCGCGTCGTGGTGATCGAGCCCGACGACGTAGCCGATCGAGAGTCGATTCTCTTTGAGCCCGTACACCCAGCCGCCGCCGTATCCGTCGGTGCCGAGTGGCGCACCCATCGTGTGCAGGACGCGGCCTTGCCACTCGGCTCCGCGCTCCGCGGGAATCTCCCACAGCTCCTTGATGCCCGTGCCGTACGTCTGCGGGTTCTGACCCTGCGCGAGCCCGTGGCGCTTCACGAGGTGCTTCACGAGATGTCCGCGCGGGCCCTCGCCGAACACGGACACCTTCCCCTTCACGTTCATGCCGGCTTGGTAGCTCGACTTCGGCTGCCCGTGCTTGTCGATGCCGCTGTCGCGCGTTTGCACGCCGACGACGCGCTCGGACGCGCCGCTGCCCTCGAACAGGATCTCGGCCGCGGCGAAGCCCGGGTAGACCTGCACGCCCGCGGACTCGGCCTGCTCCTTCATCCAGCGCACGACGTGGTTCATCGACACGATGAAGTTGCCGTGGTTCTTGAGCTGCGGCGGGACGAGCACGCCCGACACGCGCCGGCTCGATCCCTTCGGGAACATCACTTCGAGCGCGTCCCACGTGACTTCGCTCTCGACGGGACAGCCGCGCTCGCGCCAATCCGGAAAGAGCTCCGCCATGCCGCGCGGGTTCATCACGGCGCCGGAGAGCGTGTGCTCGCCGACGTCGGCGGCCTTCTCGAGCACGAGCACCGATCTGTCGGCGAGATTGCGCGCAGCGAGCAGACGCTGGAGATGGATCGCGCACGCCAGGTTCGCCGGTCCCGCACCGACGAGTAGGACGTCGACTTCGAGCTCGTCGCGCGCGACGTCCTTGACGTTCAGCGAATATTGGCGGGGTTCGGTCATGTTCGCGAAGGCGACCACTATTGCGTCGTGCGAGCGCACGGACAAGGGCCGTCGTCGCTGACTCGGCCGGGGGCGGCGAGTACGATCGCTCGGCCCCCATGGTCTTCAGCACGCCGGTCTTCGTCTTCCTCTTCTTGCCGCTGGCGCTGCTGCTCCACGCCGTCGCGGGCCGGCACCTGCGCAACAGCGCACTGCTCCTCGTCAGCCTGCTGTTCTACGCCTGGGGCAGCTCCTATGACGTGCTGCTCATGCTGGCGACGATCGGCGCCAACTGGGGCTTTGGACTGTGGATCGAGCGCGTGCGCGCGCATTCGCCGAGCCGCCTGCCCGTGACGCTGGCGACGGTGTTCAACCTCTCCGTCCTGGCGTTCTACAAGTACACGAACTGGGCGTGGGAGAACCTCGTCGCGATGTTCGCCGCGTGGGATCTGCCGACGGCGTGGCTCGGACAGAGTCCCGGCGTCCACATGCCGCTCGGGATCTCGTTCTTCATCTTCCACGCGCTCTCGGCCGTGATCGACGTGCACCGCGGCGAAGCGCGCGTCACGAAGAACCCGCTCGACTTCGGGCTGTACATCGCCTGCTTTCCACAGCTCGTCGCCGGCCCGATCGTGCGCTACCACGATGTCGCCGAGCAGCTCTACTCGCGCCGCGTCACCCTCGACGGATTCGCCTACGGCGTGCGCCGTTTCGTCGTCGGCCTCGGCAAGAAGGTGCTGATCGCGAACTCGACGGGGCTGCTCGTCGACGAGATCTTCGGCTTGCCGCCGGAGCAATTGACCTTCGCGGCGGCGTGGCTCGGCGTGATCGGCTGGTCGATCCAGCTGTACTTCGACTTCTCGGGCTACTCCGACATGGCGATCGGGCTCGCGCGCATGTTCGGCTTCACGTACCGCGAGAACTTCGAGCACCCGTACATCTCGCGCAGCATCACCGAATTCTGGCGGCGCTGGCACATCAGCCTGTCGAGCTTCTTCCGCGACTACCTCTACATCCCGCTGGGAGGCAACCGGCGCGGGCCGCTGCGGACATACGTGAACCTCGTCACCGTGTTCCTGCTCACCGGCATGTGGCACGGCGCAGCGTGGACGTTCGTCGTGTGGGGCGCGTACCACGGCACGCTGCTCATCGTCGAGCGCGTCGCTTTCGGCCGCTGGCTCGCAGGGCACCCCTTGCTCGCGCACGTGTACTTCTTCTTCGCCGTCACCGTCGGTTGGGCCATCTTCCGCGCGGATGATCTGCCGTACGCCGCGGAGATCGTGCGCTCGATGTTCGATCCGTTCGCCGCGAGCACGCGCATCCATCCGGCGGTGCTCTTCTTGAATGGTGAGCGCGTCGCAGCACTCCTCGCCGGCTGCGTGTGCATGTTCCCGTGGGTTCAATGGGCGCGCCGGTGGCACGAGCAGCCCAAGCGCGCACCGGCGTTCGGTCGACTCTCGATCGCGGCGGACTTCGGCTTGGTCCTGACGTTCGGCGCGTCGCTGCTCGCGGTCGCGGCCGGCACGTTCAACCCGTTCATCTACTTCCGCTTCTGAACATGGGTGCCGCGAGCAAGAGACGCGATGTGGCGTTCGTCGCCGTGTTCTTCATCGGCATCCTCGCTCCGCTGTGCGTGCAGATCGCGCGTCCGGCGAGCGAGCGCGACGCGCGCGCCGAGTTCCGCACGCTCGCCCCGTTCCCGAAGCCGCCGGCGAAACTCGCCGAGATCGACGAGTTCCCGCCGCAGTTCGACGCCTGGTATCTCGATCACTTCGGCCTGCGCGAGCCGATGCTGCGCGGACTCAATGCGACGAAGTGGTTCGTGCTGCGCACCTCGCCGACGCGCAACCTCGTGCTCGGCCGTGAGGACAACGTGTTCAGCACGACCGCGCTCGCGCTCGAAGACCAGCGCGGCGCCATGCCGCTGCTCCCCGGCCACCTCGATGCGTGGCGGCGCACGCTCGAGCGTCGGCGCGACATGCTCGCGGCGCGCGGCATCCAGTACGTGTTCGCGATCTCGCCCTACAAGACCGAGGTCTATCCCGAGCTTCTTCCCGCCGGCTACGAACCCGTCGGGAAGCGTCGCCTCGATCAACTGATCGAGCATCTCGCGCGCACGTCGGACTTCCGCATCCTCGATCTGCGGCCCGCCGTTTACGGCGCGCGCGCCGCGGACACGCCCGAGGACCGCGCGTATTACACGCTCGGGACGCACTGGACCGATCGCGCGGCGCACGCTGGCTACGTCGAGCTCATGCGCCACCTCGGAACGCTGTTCCCCGGCGTCGAACCGCTTCCGGATGCGGCTTTCGAGACGCACGACACGGACGTCGGCGGCGACAACTGGGCCGGGCGCCTGTACCTAGGCGGTCTCTTGTCGCAGCGCAGCGTCGATTGGACCCTGCGCGAACCGCGCGCGCGTTCCGCGGACGATCCGGAGCGCGCGACCACGTTCGTCTCGGAGTGCAGCGGCGACGCGCTTCCGCGCGCGCTCGTGTACCACGACTCGTTCGCGCTGCCGCTGCGGCCGTGGCTCGCCGAGCACTTCTCACACCTCGTCTGCCATTGGGCGACCGAGCTGCAGCTCACGGACGTCGAGTCCGCGCGTCCCGACGTCGTGATCCAGCTCATCAACGGCTTCACGCTGATGCAGATCGAGCCGCACGCGACGCGCGCCGAGGACGACGGAGCGCGCGAGCGGCGTTTCGAGCGGGCGGGTCGCGTCCTCTGGCGTTTCGATCCGGCGCAGTTCCCGGGGGGACTGAGGGCCGACGACGCCGGTTGGATGACGCTGGACGGTGACGTGGTCGTGCTCGAGCGCACGCAGGTGAAGAGCCTGCTCAACTTGCCCGAGCTCGACTACCCGCCCGGGGAAGATCTGCTGGTGCGCATCGACCTCGATCAGGCCGAGCCGGGACTCGTCCAGCTCCAGTATCGAACGCGGCGTTGGCCGCGCCTGGGCCGCTTCCAGAGCATCGAAGCGGATCGCCATCCGGGCCGCGACGCACTCGTGCTCGAACTGCCCGAGGCCGAATTCGCCGGCCGGTTCGCGCTCTGGCTCGGTGCGCGGCTGGGAACGATCCGCATCCATTCGATCGAGGTTCGTTGCGCGCGACCGGAGATCCCGGTCGAGCGCGCGCGCGACACGCCCTCGAGTCGTTGAACCGTCTGCGGCCGATCGCGCGACCGGGCCGCGCGCGGGTCCCGCAACCCTAGACGCCGCGCGTCCGGGAGGAAGGGGTGCTCGTCACGGGGATTCGTGCGCCGTGAGCCACTCGATCTCGCGCTTGATTTCCAGACACCGTTCCTCGGGCAGGGCCGGTGCCTGGCCGCGTCCACCTCCCGCGCCGCCGTCCAGAAGCACTCGAAGGGATTCCAGAGCCTCTCGTCGATCTTCGCCGGTCATCCACCCGTACTTCCGCTCGAAGACCAGGCTCCCCACCTCGTCATTCGATTTCGTTTCCTGTCCCGCCTGGTTGATCGGAGCGATGGCGGCGCCCGGCGTTGCGCTACCTGGAGCAGCCAGCTCGCCCTCGAGCACCGGCGCGGCGATCGCGGCGCGAGCCGGCTCCGATCGAGTCGTTTCCACGGGGCCTGCCTCGGACAGATGGACCGAAGATCGGGGAGGAGCAGGCTCCACCTGAGAGTGCGAGCCCGACGTGGGGGCTTCGGACGGTCGGGTCTTCCACCAGAGGAGGAAACCCAGCAGGAGTGCGGCGACTGCGATCGCGGGGACAAGACGGGTCTTCATGGCGGCAGGCTCAGCTTCCGGGGAGGAGGAGATGCATTGCCTCTAATCGATCCTGATCATACTCCCCTGGCTGAGGGGCCCTCTCACTGACGTGCCTCGGACGAATCTTGCCGACGACATTCGCGACTACGAGGATTGCGGAGATCGGGGTCCAGGAGCACAATTCGAAGCTAGTGGCGCCAGAATCTTCGGGTGCCCCGTCAGCCCCCCCCGGCTGTGACGAGCTCCCCACTGGCGTCACGGGGTTGGTTGGCGATCCAGTTCCCCGCCCCCCCCCGGAGGACTCAATTTGATCCCTCGCGCGCTTCAGCGGACTCTCGGCTCGGCCGGTTCGTTCACGGGCATCTGTCCGTTCCGCCCGCACGCGAGTGGTTCCGGCCAACGCCGGACAGGCAGCGCTCGCGTTCTCTACCGCGCTCGCAGGGTAGTCCGCGCGCCCATCGCCGGCGCCTCGAACTCGCTTTCTCCGGAGCGCTGAAACGGCGTCGCGACGCCCCGGCTTCCGGGATCATCCAGTCCAAAGCTTTCGTTCACACCCATCCACTTCCCTACCAACCCCAGAAATCCGAACCACTCAACATGAGACTCAACGATTCACCCAACTCGGCGCCGTGGTCGATCCAGGCTCTGAGGCATCCTCGGTCCGTCTTCTCGCTGTTGGCAGTCATCGCTTTGTCAGCCGCCCCGATGGCTCAAGGCCTCGGAACGGATCAAGGCCGCGAGAGCGAGCCGAACAATACAACCGTGACCGCCGACGCGCTCTCGGGGTCGGCGGGCCGGATCAAGGGCAGCCTGTTCAACGGCGTTCTATTGTCCCAAGGCGCTGACACGGACTTCTACAAGTTCACGGCAGCCGCGGGTTCCAAGATCTACGCCGCGATCATCAACACCCAAACCATAAGCGGCACGGACTCGGTCCTGGCGGTCATCGACGTCGATGGCACGACCGTCCTGGAGCTCGACGACCAGGACGGGTCGTTGGGTGGTAACTCCTCGAGTATCGCCGGCACGACGCTCGCCACGGGCGGCACGTACTTCTTGCGGGTGACCAATTTCTCCGTGACCTCCCCGATGACGGTGTACAGCCTCTACTTTGCGGTGCGGAACCCTGCGACGCTGGTCGCGGAAACGGAAGTGAACAACAACGGCACGCCGCAGGCCCTGCCGGCTGCGGGATATGTCAGCGGCGTGGTCGACCCATTGGCGGACACCGATACGTTCACATTCGCCGCCACCGCGGGCGACACGGTGATGCTGAGCATGGACCTCGATCCGGAGCGCGATGTCATCACATTCAATGGGCGGTTCGGACTGGGGCTCTTCGGAACCCCTGCAAACTTCCTCGTGATCAGCGACGCCGGGACCTTCGATACGATCGATTCGGAAGCGATGGCCCTGACGATCGCGACGACCGGGCTGTATCAGATCTATGTCGATTCCGCGGTCGCCACGGCGGGCGCTACCCAGACCTACAATCTCAGCGCCGTGATCATCCCGCCCTCTGCGGGGACCATTACGACGTACACGAATGCAGTTTCGACACCGCTGCCCGATCTGGCGCTGACTTCCTCGACGATCACCATTCCCGACAGCAAGATCATTCGAAACCTGAGGGTCATCGTCGATATCACGCACACCCTCTACCCTGACCTCGATGTGCACCTGCGCTCCCCGTCGGTCAACGACAACGGCCTGTTCACGGACGTCACCCTCGCCACCGCCCCAGCGCAGACCGGTCCGCAGAACATCAGCATGAACGATGAGGATGCCCTGCCGTTCGGCGTCTTCACCGTCTGGAACGGGACCAATTGGCAAACCGAAGCGTCGTATCGTCTGCATTGGCTCAAGGGTGAGAACACCCTGGGCGTGTGGACTCTCGACATCCGCGACGACTTGACGGCCAACGTGGGGACTCTGAACAGCTGGAGCCTCGTCGTCGAAGAGGAACCCGCCCTGACCGGTACTGTCCTCTACAACGAAGACTTCGAGGCGAACGACGGCGGCTACGTGTCCTCCGGAACGGGGAGCGAATGGGAATGGGGAACCCCGGCGACGCCCGCTCAAGTCCTCGTCTCGCCGTTCATCGCTTCGTTCCTGACTGCTGCGAGCGGCGTGAACGCCTGGAAGACGGACCTCGACAATACCTACAACATCAGCACCACCAACATTCTCACTTCTCCGGCGATCGACCTGGCCATCGCAGGCGGCACCGGACCACTGAATTTGTATTGGCAGCAGCGCTATCAGACGGAAAGCAATTCCTTCGACCGCATTTGGGTCAGGCTCACCGAAGTCGGTAACCCGGCCAACACGGCGGTCGTCTGGAGCTCCGACAACGCAAACATGAGTGAAGCCAACGGCTCCGGCGCTTCGCTCGGGAATCTGCCCCAATCCGCCGGTTGGGGCCGATACTCCGCCGACATCACTCACTTCGCCGGCAAAACAGTCAACGTGTTGTTCACGCTGGAAAGCGACTCGTCCGTCCCTTACGGCGGTTGGGCGGTCGACGACGTGCAAGTCAGGACGCAGGACCTCTGCCCCAGTGATCCCAACAAGACCGAGCCTGGTGTGTGCGGCTGCGGAACACCGGATACCGACACCGACGGCGACCTCCTGGCGGACTGCATCGACAACTGCCCGGCCGTGTCGAACGCCGGCCAAGCGGACGGCGACGGCGACGGTGTCGGCGACGCGTGCGACAACTGCCCGCTCGTCTCGAACCCGCTCCAAGAGGACGGCGACGGGGACGGTGTTGGCGACGCGTGCGACAACTGCCCGCTCAATTCGAACCCGCTCCAAACCGACGGCGACGGCGACGGTGATGCCGACGCCTGCGACAACTGCCCGCTCGTCGCGAACCCGCTCCAAGAGGACGGCGACGGTGACAGTGTTGGCGACGCGTGCGACAACTGCCCGGCCGATTCCAACGTTTCTCAAGCGAACGGGGACGGCGACAGCTTCGGCGATGACTGCGACAACTGCCCGAGCGTGACGAACGCCGGTCAGGAAGACGACGACGGCGACGGTCAAGGGGACGCGTGCGACGATTGCCCGACGGACCCGAACCCCTCCATCTGCTCGTTCTGCTACGGCGACGGCTCGGGCACGGCGTGCCCGTGCGGCAACGAGAGCTCGCCCGGATCCGGTCGAGGCTGCAAGAACTCGAAGCCGGGCAACAACGGTTGCTTGCTCGAGGCGGTGAACTCAGTGGGCGGACCGAGTCCCAGCGTAAGCGTGACCGCGAACGACCTGGGCCTGAAGTCCTCGGGCATGATGCAGGGCAGCTACTGCATCTTCTTCCAGGGCACGGGTCAGGCGAACGGCAGCATGGGACAGCTGAACCCGGCCTTCGACGGTATCGAGTGCGTCGGTGGCGCGATCGTCCGCCTCGGACGCATCACCACGATGGGTGGCACGAACACCCTCGCGGGTATCGCGGGCGTGGCTGGACTGGCGGCGGCGTCGCAGACGCTTTACTACCAGACGGCCTACCGCAACGCGGTCAGCTTCTGCACGCCGGCGACGCTCAACACGTCGAACGCGCTGTCCGTGAAGTGGCAACCGTGATCGGTTGAGTCCTAGAGATTCTTGATGGATGGCGCCGCGCCGATCAGCGCGGCGCCATCTCGTTTAACCGACCTTGCGACGCGCGGACGCGGCGGCATGCGCGTTCGCAGCGTCGAGCTGCCGCTCGCTCACGTGGCTCGCGCGCCGCTGATGGCCCGGTACACGACCGCACCGAGCACGGCCCCCGCGATCGGCGCGACCCAGAAGAGCCACAGCTGCGCCACGGCCCAGTCGCCGACGAAGAGCGCGACGCCCGTGCTGCGCGCGGGATTCACGGATGTGTTGGTGACCGGAATGCTGATCAGGTGGATCAACGTGAGGCACAGGCCGATCGCGAGCGGCGCGAAACCTTGCGGCGCGCGCTTGTCGGTCGCGCCCAGGATCACGAGCAGAAACATCGCGGTCATCACGACCTCGCAGACGAGCGCCGCCGTGAATGAGTACTGTCCCGGCGAGTGCGCTCCGTATCCGTTCGACGCGAAGCCAGCAGTGACGTCGAATCCGGCGCGGCCGCTCGCGATCGTGTAGAGGACGGCTCCCGCGGCGATCGCGCCCGCGACCTGCGCGACGAGGTACGCGGGGAGATCCTTCGCGGGAAAACGTCCGCCCGCGCAGAGCCCGATCGAGACCGCCGGATTGAGATGGCAGCCGGAGATGTGGCCGATCGCGTAGGCCATCGTCAGCACGGTCAGTCCGAACGCGAGCGAGACGCCGAGCAGCCCGATGCCGAGTTCCGGGAACGCGGCCGCCAGGACCGCGCTTCCACAGCCACCGAGCACCAGCCAAAACGTTCCGAAAAACTCTGCTCCATAGCGATTCATGGGATCCATCTCCTTCGAAATTGGGTCGATCGAAGTGCGCGAGCGTACTCGAACGACCCGCGGCCTTGGAGCGTCCCGTCGGACGATGTCCGCGAAGCCACGCGGGGATGCGCGGCTCCCAGTTTCAACCGGGTCAGACCGGTCAAACGGGGAACGCGCGCTGCGTCAGCGCGCGCGCCGCGCTCGCAGCAAGAACGGATTCGTGCGCCGTTCCTCGCCGAACGTCGATGTCGGTCCGTGTCCGGGGATGAACGTGACGTCGTCGCCGAGCGGCAGCAGCTGCGTCTCGATCGAGCGAATCAGCGTGTCCTGGTCGCCGCGCGGAAAGTCCGTGCGACCGATCGAGCCCTTGAACAGCACGTCGCCGACGATCGCGATCTTCGACTCGCGCTCGAAAAAGACCACGTGTCCCGGCGTGTGACCTGGACAGTGGCGCACCTCGAGCACGACGTCGCCGAACTGCACGGTGTCGCCGCCGACGAGCCAGCGATCCGGCTCGAACACCTCCGCGGGCTCGAGACCGAACATCCGCGCGGCTTCCGGCAACGCTTCGATCCAGAAGCGATCGTCCTCGTGCGGCCCTTCGATCGGGACGCGCAGGCGCCGTTTCATCGCCGCCGTTTGCCCCGCGTGATCGACGTGGCAGTGCGTCTGCAAGATCAGCGCGATCTCCGTCCTCGTCCTCGTGATCGCCGACATCACGCGCTCCAAGTCGCCGCCTGGATCGACGACGGCGCCGCGACCGGTCTTCGAGCAACGCAGGACACTGCAGTTCTGCTGGAAGCCCGTCACGGGGACGAGCGTCACTTCCATCACGCCCCCCATCACGATCGATCCCCGATCCAATGATGGCCGCCCGCGTAGATCTCCTTCTTCCACACCGGCAGCGTCCGCTTGAGCTCGTCGATCAAGAAACGGCAGGCCTCGAAGGCCGGGGCGCGGTGCGGGCTCGCGACCGCGATGACGACCGAGGGCTGACCGACCTCGACGACGCCGACGCGATGCTGGCACAGCATGCGCAGCCGGCGGTCCTTGTTCTCGCTAGCCGAACTCGCGACGAGGTCGCGGCAGCGCGCGAAGATGCGCGCCATCTCCGGCCCCGTCATCGCGTCGAACGCCTCGTACTCGAGGCGCACGACGCGCTCTCCGCGGTTCATCGAACGCGTCGAACCGGTGAAGACGACCGCCGCGCCGCACTCGTCGGACTGCACGCGCGCTTGCGCGCGCGCTGGGTCGAGCGCCGTGCCGAGGAGTTCGAACACGCCCGCTTCCAGAGGCTCGCTCATCCGCCCGACACCGGGGGCAGGAGCGCGACGGAATCGCCGGACTTGAGGCGCGTCTCGTCGCCGGCGTACTGCGTGCCCACCGCGCCCGCGACGCGCGACAAGTCGCCGAGCTCGGGATGGCGGCGCGTGATCTCGCGCTTGAGCCCGCGGAGATCGAGATCGTCGGGGAGTCCGAAGAGAGCGATCTCGGACCTCCCGGCGCGCTCCTTCAACACCGCGAACAGGCGCACGGTGAGATCCATTCGAAGAGCGTCCGCGCGCGGGCGCTAGAACGGCGTGTCGTCGGCTTGCAGGTACTCGGGTTCGCGCCCGCTGCCCGCATCGCTCGGTCCGGCGCCGCCCCCACCGCCGCCCTCACCACCGCCTCCGAAGGCGCCCCCAGCGCTGCCCCCAGCGCCGCTCATGGTGCGCTCGCCGCCGCCGACGCCAGCTTCAGCACCGCGACCGCCCTGTCCGACGAATTCCCACGTGTCCGCGACCACGTAGAGCTTGCTGCGCTTGCCGCCGCCGTTCTTGTCCTCCCACGTGTCGAGGCGCAGCGTGCCCTCGATGAACGCCGGCTTGCCCTTGCTGTGGTAGCGCGCGAACGGCTCGGCGCGCGCGCCGAAGATCGTGATGTCGACGAAGGTCGGCTCTTCCTTCCACTCGCCGGTCTGGCTGTCCTTGAAGCGCCGGTTGACCGCCAGGCCGAACTTGCAGATCGCCATGTTGTTGGCGGTCATGCGGAGCTCGGGGTCCCGCGTCAAGTTGCCCATCAGGATGACTTTGTTGTAGCTGGCCATGGTTCGCTCCCCTCGCGCTCCGATTCGTCCGCTGCGCGGCGTGCGAGTCTATCGACAGCACGAGATCGTTGGAATCGTCTGGACGGTGCTGACGGATCGCGGCGCGTTTCCTAGGATGCGCGGCACCGATGCCGACCCAACCGCTCGACCCACAGGCGCCTCCTCGACCGGGGCGCGAACGCCGCCGCTGGGAACGCGCCGGCGCCGACCTGCCCATCACGGTCGCGCTCGACGGCGGCCGGAGCGAAGCCCGTGTGCGTGACATCAGCCGCGCCGGCGTGTGCTTCTTCCTCGACCGGCCCATCCCGCTGATGACGGTGCTCGAGCTCTCGATGGATCTCCACGTCAAGAACGGCGTGCGCAAGATCCGTGGAGCTGGAGCTGTGGTTCGCTGCGAAAAGATCGCGCGCGCGGTCGATCACTACGAGGTCGCCGTGTTCCTGCACGACCTGGCTGAGACCGACCGGCAGTGCATCGAGGATTACGTCGCCGCCACCGGCGCCGGGCTCGAGCCGCGCTCGCACCAGCCGGATTAGGGCGTGATCTCGAGCATGCGCTCGATGCCGGCCAAGTCGCGCACCGTGCTCGCGCGCAGCTCGAGTTCGCGCGCGAGTCCGAGCGCGTTCGCGGCCTGTGCGTGGCCGAGTTCGACGAGTAACGCGCCACCCGGCGCCAACATGCCGCGCACGCGGCGAGCGAGCTCGCGCACGTAGTGGTCGGGATTGCCCGGCGGCGCGAAGAGCGCCAGCGCCGGCTCGTGCTCGCGAACTTCCGGCGCGAGCGACGCGCGCTCCTCGGCGCGCACGTACGGCGGGTTCGAGACGACCAGGTCGAAGCGCTCGCCGTTCGCGACGCGCCGGTCAAGCTGCGTAAAACCTTCGCCCTCGACGAGTTCGATCGACGCACCGAGCGCCTCCGCATTGGTGCGTGCGCACAGCACCGCCGCCGGCGACAGCTCGAGAGCGAGAACGCGCGCCCCAGAAATCTCCAGCGAGAGCGTGATCGCGATGCAGCCACTGCCCGTGCCGAAGTCCACGATGCGCAGCGCGGCCCTGTCTCGCGCCAGCTCTCGCGCGCGGTCGACGAGCAGCTCGGTTTCCGGCCGCGGGATGAGCACGCCCGGCCCGACGCGAAAGCTGCGCGCGTAGAACTCGCGGCGGCCGGTGATGTACGCCACGGGCTCGCGGCGTCCGCGCCGCACCAGGAGGTCGCGCGCGGCGTCGATCTCGCGTGCAGCGACCGGCCGGTCGAGCTGCATGAAGAGATGCAGTCGATCGAGCCCGAGCGCGTGGCCGATGAGAAGTTCCGCTTCGAGCCGCGCTTCCTCGACCGCATGGCGCGCCAGGAACGCGCGCGCCATGGCCAGCATCTCGCCAGCGTTCTTGGGCTGCGGCAGTGCTTCGGAGGCCATCACAGGTTGCGGATGCGCTCTTCGCGATCGCGCGCTTCGAGAGCATCGAGCAGCGGGTCGAGCTTGCCCGCGCCGACTTGCTCGAGCGAGTAGTTCTCGTTCAGCCGGTGGTCCGTCAGACGATTCTGCGGGTAGTTGTACGTACGCACGCGCGCGCTGCGGTCGCCGCTACCGACTTGCTGCTTGCGATCGGCGGCGCGCGCGGCGTCTACCTTCTGTCGCTCCGCGTCGTAGACGCGCGAGAGGAGCATGCGCATCGCGCTGGCCTTGTTCTTGTGCTGGCTCTTGTCGTCCTGGCAGATCGCGACGATTCCTGTGGGGAGGTGCGTGATGCGTACAGCCGACTCCGTCTTGTTCACGTGTTGGCCGCCGGCGCCGCCGGCGCGCATCGTGTCGATGCGCAGGTCGTCGGGCCGGACTTGCACGTCCACGTCCTCGGCTTCCGGCAGAACGGCGACCGTCGCCGCCGACGTGTGGATGCGACCCTGAGCCTCCGTCGCGGGCACGCGCTGCACGCGATGTCCGCCGGACTCGAAACGCAGCTTGCTCCACGCGCCCTCGCCCTCGACGGCAAAGATGATCTCCTTGAGGCCGCCGACTTCGGACGCCGACACGTCGAGCTCCTCGACCTTCCAGCGCCGCGCATCGAAGTAGCGCCGGTAGATGCGGTAGAGATCCGCGACGAAGAGACTCGCCTCGTCGCCGCCAGTGCCCGCGCGTATCTCCACGATCACGCGCCGGCGATCGTCCTGCGGTTCGTGGATGAGCGCGCTGCGCACCTCGTCGTCGAGCGCGCGCTCACGTTCGTCGAGCTCGGGGAGTTGCTCGCGCGCGAGCTCGGCGAGGATCGGATCGGGTGAGCGCTCGGCCAGGATCGATTCGACCTCGCGACGACTCGCTTGCAGTGCGACGAGACGGTCGAACAGCTGCGCCGAGGCCTCGAGCCGCCCGCGCTCTTGCAACAAAGCCGGCAGTCGTTTGCCGTCCGTCGCGATCTCGGGCTGCGAGATGTGGTCGGTCAGCTCGTGGAAGCGCTCGGCCTTCTCGCGCAGCTTCGCGACGATGGCCGGTGCGAACTCCATGGGTTCGTCGGGGCCGTTCCGTCAGCGTTGCGCCGTGCGAACGGCGCGCGCCGACCGGCCCGGCTTCACTTCTTCGCGGGCGCCGCGCCGGTGGCACCGGCGGCCCCGGTGGCGCCGTACTTCTTGACGAAGCGGTCCACGCGGCCGGCGGAGTCGACGAACTTCTGCTTGCCCGAATAGAACGGGTGGCAGACGCCACAGATTTCGATGCGCAGCTCTTTCACGGTGGCGCGCGTCTTGAACGTGTTGCCGCAACCGCAGGTGACCTGGCACTCGATGTACTTGGGATGGATGTCGGCTTTCATGGGGTTCCGCCCGGCTTCTTGGAGTCAGGGGGCAAAGAGCTTAGCCCCGTGCGAGCTTTGTCGCAAGGAGCGCCGAGCGCCGCGAGCAGCTCGCGCGCGAGCCCGACCGGCAATCCGACCACGTTGTCGAATCCGCCTTCCTCGAGGCGCGTGACGAAACGGTCGGCGTTCTCCTGGATCGCGTACCCGCCGGCTTTGTCGCGCCACTCGCCGGAATCGACGTACGCGCGGATCTCGTCCGGCGCGATCTTCCGCATCGTGACGAACGTGCGCTCGAAGCCGGTCGCCTCCACGCGGTCGAGCGTGCGCAGCGCGCAGACGCCGGTGACGACGCGATGCCTCGAACCGGAAAGCGCGCTGAGCATCGCGCGCGCCTCGCGCTCGTCCGCCGGCTTGCCGAGCAAACGGTCGCCCGCGGGGTGATCGAGCGCGACGACGGTGTCGGCCGCGAGCACCCACCCGGCGTCGCGCGGGACCGCGGTCGCCACCGCGCGCGCCTTGCGCGCAGCGAGCATCACGGCGCCGATCTCCGCGGGCGTTCCTGCATCTAGACCCTCGTCGACGTCCGCCGGCCGCGTCTCGAACGTGAAGCCGGCCGCCTCCAGGAGGGCGCGCCGGCGCGGTGACGCGGAAGCGAGCACGATCCGCGGCGTAACCACATCCTTCGACGGCTCGTCGCGAAGCGCCACGAGCGGACTAGCGCGCTCGCTTCGACGAGCGCGTCGACTTCGCGTGCGCGCGAGCGGGGACGGACCGCTTGACGGGTCCAAGCCCCTTCTTCTTGCCGCGCGCGACCGGCGTGATCTCGTGCTTCTTCTTCGCCGCGTCCTTCGCCTTGGTGGCCTTCGCCGCCTTTTCGGCGGCTTGCTTCTCGGCGACTGCGGCTTGCTTCTTCTGCGCGGCGACACGTGCGGCAGTGGCTGCCTCAGCCGCCTTGCGCTTGGCGTCCTGCGCTTCGCGCTTTTGGCGATCCTTCTCGCGCTTCTTGCCCTCGACCGCGGCCAGCTTCGCGGCGCGTGCTTCTTCGCGCGCCCGCCGGGCCTCTTCTTTCTTCCTCAGCAAGGCTTGGCGCGCCTGGTCCTTGACGCGCTGCGCTTCGAGCCGGACCTGCTGCGTCTTCCAGTCCTGGAAGGCCTTCTTGCCGTACGTGCAGTCGCTGACCAGCACACATACGTGGCAGAGCGGCTTGCGCGCGTCGCACCAGCGATCGGCGATTTCGCCGAACGCCGTCACGAACGTCAGCGGATCGATGTCGCCGACGAGCGGATCGATCAGATCGCGCGCCTTCTTCATCGACGCGGTGCGCGAGATGAGGCCGAGCCTGTCGAGCACGCGCACGAGCGCACCGTGCACAGGCAGCTCGCGATTCGCCGCGAGCCACATCAGGTAGCTACCCGCGGCCAGTCCGGTGAACGGCATCTGCTGCACGAGCTTGCCGGCCCCTTGCGGGTCCTCCTTGAAGAACTCGAGCTCGAGGCCGTGCGTCTTCTGGAAGATCTCCTGCAAGTAATCGCGCACGTCGCGCGCCGGCGTGAGCGCGCCGTGGAGGTCGGAGCGGCTCGCCTTGCGCCCCCGCGCGAGCATCTGCGCGGCGATCTCTTGGATCTGCGCGACCCGCAGCTCGTTCCAATCCGGATACGCCTTGCGCAGCGTGACGAGCGCGGATTCAGCCTTCTCCTGCGAGACGTGCCGGACGAGGACCGCCAGCATGCCCTGCTCGAGGAGCGTGGCCTCCTTCATCGGCTTGGGCAGCGACCAGCGCGGCTCGATCTTCTTGAGCAGCTTGGATACGGTCTCGGACTTCTTCGTCACGGAATCTCCAAGGCGGAAGGGTCGGCGTCGAGCGACAGTGCGAAGCGCGGCGAATATGGAACGCGCGCCCGGGAGAGCCGGGGGCGCGGGGCGAAATCTCGCGGCACGCCCGCGGTCGATCGGCTAGGTGGCCGGAGCCGCGGCCACTGCGGCGGCCTTCTTCTTCTGGATGCGAGCCTTCGCACGCGCGGTCTTGCGCACCGCGCGCTCGGCTTTGGCCGCCTCACGATGCGCGCGCGTCTTCGTCTTCTTGACGCGCCCAGGGCGCTCGCGCGGAACGTACGGCTTCGGCTCGATCACGCCCTTGCGCTTGAAGATCGAATACACCGTCTCGCTCGGCAGCGCGCCGACCTTGAGCCAGTGTTTCGCGCGCTCGACGTCGAGGGTGATCTGCGACGCGACGTCGCGTCGGATCGGGTCGTACAAGCCGAGCGTCTCGAGCAGGCGGCCGTCGCGCGGGAAGCGCGAGTCCGAGACGTTGATGCGGTAGCACGGACGGTTCTTCCGTCCGGTGCGTCTCATGCGAATGACTACAGCCATAGAAGAGTTGTGTGCGCGAATCGACCACCGGCCGACGGCGTCGGAGCGCGCCGCGGCCGCGATTGCGGGCGAATAGGACACACAATCCGCCCCGAGCTGTCCAGAGGCCGCTGCGAAAGATTTCGAGGACCGCGCCGAGTCGCCGGGGCGCTCAGCGCTTCTTCCCCTTCTTGCGCTTCTGTTTGTCCTTGCGCTTCGAGCCGCTCTTGCGGGTCGCGGACGATCCCATCGGGCGTGGGCCTCCGAAGAGTCCGCCCATACCCCCGGGTCCACCTGGACCGCCGGGGCCACCCAGGCCGCCCGGGCCCGCGGGCGGACGGCCGCCGAACATCCCGCCGAGGCCGCGGCCGATGTCGCCGATCCCGCTGCCGAGTCCCGACAGCATTCCCCCGAGCCCACCGCCCCCGTCCGACTCTTGCGGCGCGAGCTCACCCTCCGGAGCGAGCCCTTTCAGCGCCTCGCGCTTCCCCTTCGCGCCGAACTGCGACGCGAGGCCCATCTTGTTCATCTGCTTCATGACGAGCTTCATCTCTTTGAAGCGCTTCAGCAGATCGTTGACCGCCGACACGTCCTGGCCCGCACCGCGCGCGACGCGGCGGCGGCGGCTCATGTCGAACACGTCGGGCTGCAGCCTTTCACGCGGTGTCATCGACGTGAACAGCGCCTCGAGCCGGTTCATCTGGTTGTCGTTGACGTCCAGCGTGTCGGCCATGCCCGACATGCCCGGCATCATGCCGAGCACCTTCTTCATCGGGCCGAGCTTCCGGACCATGCGCAGCTGCGAGAGCATGTCTTCGAGCGTGAAGCTGCCCATGACGAGCTTCTCGAAGGCCGCCTGCGCCTGCTTCTCCGACATCGCCGATTGGGCCCTCTCGACGAGGCCCACGACGTCGCCCATGCCGAGGATGCGCCCGGCCATGCGCTCGGCGTGGAAGCTCTCGAGGTCCCCCATCCGTTCGCCTTCGCCGACGAACAAGATCGGTTTGCCGGTGACCGCCTTGAGGCTCACGGCCGCGCCGCCGCGCGCGTCGCCGTCGAGCTTCGTCAGGATCACGCCGGTGAGCTCGAGCCGTTCGTTGAATGCAGCCGCGGAGGTGACCGCGTCTTGACCGGTCATCGCGTCGACGACGAGCACGGTGCTCGTCGGCTTGACGACGCGCGCGATCTCGACGACCTCGGCCATCATCTCGCGGTCGATGTGCAAGCGGCCGGCCGTGTCGAGGATCACGAGGTCCGCGCCGGCGGCGCGCGCGTGCGCGACGCCTTGGAAGCAGAGCTCGGGCGGCGACAGGCCCTCCTTATGGAAGACCGGCACGTTGATCTGCCGACCGAGGACCTTGAGCTGTTCGACGGCCGCGGGGCGCTTTACGTCGGCCGCCACCATCAATGGACGGCGCGCGTGCTTCTCACGCATGTAGTTCGCGAGCTTCGCGCACGTCGTCGTTTTGCCTGCGCCTTGCAGACCCGCCAGCAAGATGACCGTCGGACCGTTCTTCGCGAACTCGAGGCGCGCTTCCTTCGGTCCCATGAGACCGACGAGCTCGTGGTGGAACGCGGCGACGAACTGCTGCGTCGGATCGACGCCCGCGATCTTCTGCTGGCCGACCACGCGCGCGCGCACGCGTTCGGTGAAGTCCTTGACGACCTTGAAGTTGACGTCGGCTTCGAGGAGCGCGGTGCGCACCTGCTCGAGCCCTTCGCCGATGTTGGCCTCGGTGAGCTCCTTTTGATTGCGGAGGAACGAGAACGAGTTCGTGAGGCGCTGGGTGAGGGTTTCGAACATGGCGGAGTTCGGTGGTTATAGGGGCGCGGCCACGAACGCGCCAGAATCCGCGCCCCGAATGCACTGTTGCCGACCGGCGCTCTCGCGCGTCTGCACGCAGCGCTCGACGGACACGGTTACCTGCCACCGTTCGTGGGCAGCCAGGCTCTGCGCGACACGGAGACCGGCGTTCGCATCGACTTCCTCATCGCCGGCCAATTCCCAGGCGACGGCAGACCGAAGCCCGTCGTCTTCCCCGATCCGTCGACCGCGTCGGTGGTCATCGATGGCATCCGATTCCTCGCGCTGGAGACTCTCGTCGAGCTCAAGCTGGCTTCGGGCATGACCCACGCCGGTCGGATCAAAGACCTCGCCGACGTGCAGGAACTGATGCGCGTGCTGCGGCTCGATGCGGCCGTGGCGGATCGGCTGGATGCCTATGTTCGGCCGAAATACTTGGAGCTGTGGCGGGCGATCGAGTCGACGAGAGATGTCGGTCCGTCGCGTCCGGCCGACGTGAGTTGAACCCGTCAATCCGTCGGCGTAGTCACCCGACGCCCGTCATCCACCGGCAGGAATCGCGCCGGCAACGGCGTCAGCGTGCTCGCGTACTGCGTCGTGAACGACACGACGCGCCACTCGCCGCCGACTTTCACGAGCTGGAGACTGTCGAGGCCGCGCGTCATCACGGTGCCGAGCCCCGGCACGAAGCCCCTCGAACGCCACGTACGCGTGCGCGATCGAGCCGTACAGGTCGATGCGCGTGTGCACGATGCGTTCGTGGAGTCCGGTGTTCCGCACCGCTTCCGACGCGACGTACGCGTGGTAGTCGCGGAGGAACTCGTCGATCCCGACCGCGCGCGGTGTTTTCTTGGCCGAGATCGGCGCGACGAACACCGCGCCGTCCGCGCACAGGTCGCGGATCGTGTCCCAATCCGCGCTGCCGCGGGCCTCGAAGCAGAACGCGGCGTAGAGCTTGTCGAGCGTCGATTGGACTGCGCTCACGTCCGCTTGCGCTGGCGCTGACTCGGCGGGAGTCGACTGACAGCCCGCGAACGAACCCAGCACGACAGAGCAGGCAACGACGATCGCGAGGACGTGGCGCGCGCCGCGCACGTCGCTTCGCGCTCGCACTGACATTTCGCGCATGACCATCGTCCTCAGCGGATCGGCGCGGGATCGGGTTTCGTCGCCGGTCCAACGGGGCCCGCAGAAGCGGATTGCATCGCGCTCACTCTTCGCTGAACGCCGCCACGTCGCCGGGCTTGCGCAGCATCTTGTCGACCTCGCCGACGTGCAGCTCCTCGAGGTAGATGTGCTCGCGCGCGTATTCCTCGAGCATCACGTTCTTGCCCTCCACCATGGCGAGCAGCTCTTGGTAGAGGTCGAGCGTCTTGCGCTCGTGCGCCAGCGACTCGCGCAGGATGTCGCCGATGTCGTGCTTGTGCGTCTCTAGCAGCGGTCCCACTTCGAGCGAAGGGTGCGCGCCGAGCAGCGTCACCATCTCACCGGCGGCGCGCGCGTGCCCGATCGATTCCGTCGCCTGCTCTTCCATCCACTTCACGATCGGGATCCGGTGGTAGCCGAAAACCATGAACGAGTAGTGCGTGTAGTGGACGACCGCGGCGAGCTCCATCTCCAGGATCTGGTTCAGGACCGCGACGACTTTTTTTTTGTCTTTCATGGCGAGACGTCCCTCTCCTCTACCTGCGAACGATAACCGATCGCGGTGCGATACGGCGTCGGTGAAATACGGCGTCCGTCGGTGAAATACGGCGTCAGACACTTTTTTTCACCTTCGCCGCCGGCGCTCGGCATTGTCCACGCAATGCCCGGCGAAGGTGAAAGAAAGTG
>JANOFY010000193.1:0-6043 GCA_031413895.1 Planctomycetota bacterium
GCCTGTCCTTCTACTACCACGACTCCTCGGCCGCGCTCGTCCAGGACGGCGTGCTCGTCGCGGCGGCGGAGGAAGAGCGTTTCAGCCGCCGGAAGCACGATTCGGGCTTCCCCGGGCTCGCGATCGACTTCGTGTGCAAGCAGGGGCGCATCGCGCTGCACGACGTCGACTACGTGGTCTTCTACGAGAAGCCGTTCGTGAAGTTCGAGCGCATGCTGCTCACCGCGATGGGCACGTTCCCGCGTTCGGTCGCCGTGTTTCGCGAGTCGATGCAGCGCTGGATCTCGGACAAACTCTGGATCAAGTCGATGATGGCGAAGCGGCTGAAGCTCCCCGCAAGCAAGCTGCTCTTCGCCGAACACCACGTCTCGCACGCCGCGTCGAGCTTCTTCACGTCGCCCTTCAAAGAGGCTGCGATCTTGACCGTCGACGGCGCGGGTGAATGGACGACGTCGACGATGGGCGTCGGGCGCGACAACAAGATCGAGATCCTCAAGGAGATCCGCTTCCCCCACTCGCTCGGTCTCCTGTACTCCGCGTTCACCGCCTACTGCGGCTTCGAGGTGAACGAGGGCGAGTACAAGCTGATGGGCATGCACCCGTACGGCAAGCCGCGCTACGTCGACAAGATCTACGAGATCCTCGACGTCGCGGAAGACGGCAGCGTGTGGCACGACATGCGCTACTTCGCGTACCACTACTCCACCGACTCGACGCTGTCGGACGAGTTCGGGAAACACTTCGGACGCCCCGCGCGCGATCCCAAGCTCGGCGACAAGTCGCTCGATCCGTACTACTGCGACATGGCGGCGAGCATCCAGAAGGTGACCGAGGAGATCGTGCTGAAGATGGCGCGTCACCTGCACGCGATCACCGGCATGAAGAATCTGTGCATGGCCGGCGGCGTCGCGCTCAACTCCGTGGCGAACTACAAGGTCCTGCGCCAGGGACCGTTCGAGGAGCTCTACATCCTGCCCGCGCCCGGTGACGACGGTGGCTCCGTCGGAGCCGCGTATTGGGCGTACAACCACGTGCTCGGACAGCCGCGCGGACCGGCGCTCGACCACGCGTATCTCGGCAGCGAGTACTCGAACGCCGAGATCGAAGCGTTCCTGCGCAAGTACGACATCGCGTTCGAGCACATCGAGGACGACG
Organism: Planctomycetota bacterium; assembly: GCA_031413895.1. Classification (GTDB taxonomy): domain Bacteria; phylum Planctomycetota; class UBA1135; order UBA1135; genus JANLUN01. Next base: position 1,156 of record JANOFY010000193.1, read on the forward strand.
AGCGCTTCTTCGATTTCGCGGCGCAGGAGCTGGCGAACGGCCAAGTGTGCGGCTGGTTCCGCGGCCGCTTCGAGTTCGGTCCGCGCTCGCTCGGTGCGCGCTCGATCATCGCCGATCCGCGCCGCGCCGAGATGAAGGAGAAGCTCAACGCGACGATCAAGTTCCGCGAGCCGTTCCGGCCGTTCGCGCCGTCGGTCTTGGAGGAGCGCGCGGACGAGTTCTTCGAGATCCCGAACGCCGAGAAGCACTTCCCCGCGCGCTTCATGCTCTACGTCGCGCCCGTGCGCGAAGCGAAGCGCGCCGTCTTGCCCGCGATCACGCACGAGGACGGCTCGGGTCGATTGCAAACGGTCTTCAAGGACACGAACCCGTCGTACCACGGCCTGATCCGCCGCTTCGGCGAGATCACCGGCGTCCCGGTGATCATGAACACGTCGTTCAACTTGAAGGGCGAGCCGATCGTCGAGTCGCCCGCTCACGCGTTCAACACGTTCAGCTTGTCCGGCATGGACCTCCTGTTCCTCAACAACTACGTCGTCCGCGCCCCGGCCAAGAAGAAGATCGCCGACACGCTCTTCCATCTGCGGCACGAAGGGGACTCGGTCACCGCGCTGGTGAGCTGACGCTCCGCGACACGGTATGCGCGCGCTCAACGTTCTGCTTTCGGTGCTGATCAGCCTCGCGCTGGCGTTCGGCGTTCTCGAGGTCGGCTTGCGCCTCCTCGGCCTCGGACCGCAGCCGTCGATCCAGCGCTTCGACGAGCAGCTCGGCTGGAGCAAGACGCCGCTCGCCCGGGCCAAGCGCACGACGCGCGAGTTCGACGTCACGTACGAGGTCAACGCGCTGGGACTGCGCGACGATCCGATGACGTCGCCGAAAAAGCCGGACGGCAAGTTCCGCGTCGTGATGCTCGGCGATTCGTTCGTGCTCGGCTACACCGTCGATCGCCGCGACCTCTTCGTCGACCTCCTCGAAGGTTGGTGGAAGGGCGAGCAGCGACCGATCGACGTGATCAACGCCGGCACCGAAGGCTATTCGACGGACCAAGAGGTGCTCTGGCTCGACCGGCACGGCGCCGAGTTCGCTCCCGATCTCGTGCTGCTCTTCCCGTACGAGAACGACCTCTACTGGAACGCGAAGACGCGCTACTACCGCTTCCCGAAGCCGCGTTTCAACACGGACGGCGAGAAGGAGCTGCGCCAGCTCGCCGATCCGGGTGCCAAGTCCGCGTTCGAGTCGACGGCGATCGGCGCGCTGATCGCTGCGCGATTCACGGGCGAGAAGCCGGTACTGTGGTCCATCGAAGAGCGCACGCTTCCGATGGAGTGGGGCGCGTACTTCGAGCCCGCGCCGGAGTTCATGCAAGAGGCGTACGACCGGACACGCGGCGCGCTCATCCACTTGAAGGGCACGTGCGCGGAACTCGGCGCGGCGCTCCTCGTCGTGCCGATCCCGAACAAGGCCAGCATCCACGACAGCGCGCGCGAGTCGCTCGAGAGCGCGGTGGGGTGGCGATCCGGGGAAGACGGCAAGCCGAACTGGTCCGCGGATCGACCGGTGGAGACCGTCATCAAGTTGTGCCGCGAGCTGTCGATTCCGACGCTCGATCCGCGCGCCAGCTTGCGCGAGAGCGCGCAGGACGGCACGGAGCTCTACTTCCAGCGCGACTGGCACTTGAACCCCGCCGGCAATCGCGCGTTCGCGCGCGCGCTGCACGACGGGCTCGACGCGCGCGGCGTGTTCCCGCCGGCGCTCGCTGCACAAGAGAAGCGAGACCTTCCGAGCGCGCCCGAGGAACGTCACGTGCCGACGGTGCTCTTCGTGTTCGCGGGGCTGTGGGCGCTGATCTCGACCATGTACGCGCTCACGTACCGCGACGAACCGGCCTGGCTCGGCGCGCTGAAAGTCGGCGCGATGCTCGCGCTCGTGTTCGGCATCGTGATCGGCGGGAACAAGCTGCTCGGCCTGTGCCCGCCCGCGCTCTCCTCGCTCTTCGCCATCGTGTTCGTCGTGGGCGTGCTCGGTTTCGTGCTGTACAAGCTCGGCCGGCGCTTGGGCACGATCGTGGAGCTCTTCCTGGCGTTCACGGCGCGCGGGCACTGGTACCTCATGCCGCTGGTCGTGGTACTCTTGACCGTAGGGAGCCTGCTCGTCGTCGCTGCCAGCTCGCCCCTGATCGCGCCTTTCATCTACACGCTCTTCTGATCGATTTCACGCTCCTCTGAGCGATGCCGCGCCGGGGCCGCGCGCGGCAGGCCACCGCAAGACCCGAACAAGCGAGAATCCCGTGCGCAATTTCCTGCGTGAGAACTGGCTGTACATCGTCGCGCCGCTCGTGCTCGTCCTGCTTCTGCTCGGCGCACTGATGTTCTTCGGCAACGATCCGTCGTCGCCGTTCGCGTACAACCTCTTCTGATCCGCCGCGCTCCCCCGGGAGTCCCTTCGGCTAGTCGGACAGGTCGAGACCGAACCTGCGCAAGAGGTCGAAGCCGCCGCACGCCTCCGCGACGAGGAGGTGCATGCGCGCGTTCTCGTCGATCATGACGCGCTTGAGCTGGTAGGGATCCGTCGCGGGTCCATTGGTTCCGGCGTGGGTCGTCACGGCGCTCGCGAAGCCCGCGTCGCGCACGACGGCGCACGTGCCTTGGTCGTAGTCCCAGCTGCGCCCGAACGGATACGCGAAGCTCTCGCAGTCGATCGCGAGCTCACGTTTCGTCGCGGTACGGCTCGCTTCGACCTCGACGCGTGCCGCGCTCGCGGGGAGCCGCGACAGGATGTGGTGTTCCACCGTGTGCCCGCCGAGCTCCACGCCGCCGTCGCGCAGCGTGCGCGCGCCGTCCCAGGTCATGTACAGCTTGTCGCACAGCGCGCGCTCGTCGCCTCCCGACTCGACGAAGAGCGTGTCGAGGACGCGATCGCGATCGGCGACGTCGACCGAGTACTTGAGCGCGCGCTTGATGCGATAGCTCGACTTCGGCGACTCGTCCGCGAGTCCCTCGAACGCCTTCGCCGCGCCCGCGTCCTGGGTCAGCTCGAGGTACCGACGAACGAACGTCGCCGAGCCCATGCGCTCGTGCGCAACTGCGAGCTTGTGCGACCAGTTCACGCGACGCTCGCCGAGCGGCCGGCTCTCGAGATAGACCGTCGCGCTGACGCCGACTTGCTTCAGGATCGGGAGCAGGTGCGTCACGTTGTCCTGATACCCGTCGTCCATCGACAGAGCGAAGAGGCTCCGCTGGCCGCTCTCGCGCAGACGCCGCACGCCGGTGCCCACCGTCGTCACCTCGTAGCGACGCGCGAACCACGACAGGATCGACGCGAGCTTGCGTCCGTCGATCTTCATGTCGCCCGGCAGCTCGGCGTTGTTCTCGGCCGATACGCAATGCCCGGCGAGGATCGTGAGGCGCCGCGGCATGCACCGATCGACGACCGCGTGCAGCCCGGAGTGGTAGAGCACCCGCGCGTAGACGTCGCGGAACGCGCGCTTGAGATCGTGTTTGCTCGGCACCGGGCGGTCGGGCCCACTCTCCTCGAGACTAGGCCCTGATCTTGGAACTCTACCGCTCGCGGATCCGGCGTGTCAGCCCATCGTCTCGTCGTCGCGGTCGCCGTCCGTGAGGTACCAGTTCTTCGTGTCGCGCGCGGCTCGCGTCAGCGGATGCGCCGCGTCGTGGACGTACAGGATCACGATCAGGTGGTTCTCGGGCCGCGGCGGCAGGAAACCGGCGCGCGCGAGCGTTGTGTTCCACCACGAACCGTCGATCGCGGTCGCGCGCACGACCGCAGCGCCCGCCTCTTCGAGCCGCTGCAGGCCGGCGGCGATCGCGGCGGACACGACGGCGTCGTTGCGGCCGAGGACGTCGACGAGGTAGCCGACGGATTCGCCCGCGCGCGGCAGTTGCACGACGGCGTAGCCTGCGAACGCGCCGCGTGTGTCGAACACACCGAGGCGCCGGTGGAGACCCGAGGGACTCTTCGCGAAGCGCCAATTGAGATACGCGGCATCACGCCGGACCATCCACGCGAAGCGCGGCTCGACTGCGGCGGAGAGCGCTTCGACCTCCGCCGGGAAGGAGTCGATCTCGCGCGTGGTGAGGCCCAATCCGCTCACGCGGATCAATTCGCGTCGCGCTCGCCGTCCGCGCCACGCACCGATCGGCGCGAGCCAGCCGCGCACGCGTCCTTCACTGCTGCGTTCACGACGTGCTGCGGCGCCGCTCGCGAGCAAGAACGTCCACGGACGCAGCGTGCCGACGTTCTCCCAACCGAGCTCGAGGAAAATGTGCGCGGACCGTCGGTTCGGCAGACCGAACACGATCGGCCAACCGAGTCGCGCGGTCTCCGCCATCGCCGCGCGATCGAGCGCGCTGAAGAGGCCCTTCTTGCGCCACTCGGGATGCGTCATCACGTCGCCGGTCTCGCCGACGATCGCGCGCGCATTCGCGTCGCCGAATGGAATCGCGAGGCGTGGCGAGCACGCGTAGCCCGAAACGCCCTCGCCGCCCACACGACGCGACATGAAGCTGACCGCGCGTCCCAGCGGATTCTCGTCGTAGCGCCATGCGAGCGCGCGCTCGTCGAGCTTCTTCTTGAAGCAGTGGTTGAAGAGACGCGCCTGCGCGCCCCGGTCGGCGGGACCGCAGGCGCTGACGTTCACAGAGTCGGCGGAGCTCGCGCTCGTGTCGGTCATCGGCACAAGAGACTACTCTGCGGCGGCCCGATGCCGCGCACGCTAACGGCCCACGGCGACGCGCTACTTCGTCTTCACCGGATCCGCCGGTCGAGCCGGCAACTTGCGGGGATTTTCACGCAGCTGCTTCAGCACTTCCTCGACCGCGCGTTCGAGCTGCTTGTCGCGGCCTTCGATCACTGACTGCGGATCGTTGTC
>JANOFY010000194.1:0-12170 GCA_031413895.1 Planctomycetota bacterium
CGCTTCGACATCATCAAGGCCGCGATCATCACGAGCCTCGGCAAGTTGTCGAAGCACACCGAGCAAGACCCCGACGAGTGGCAGCGTTGGTGGAACAAGAACAAGCGCGCGGATTGGGACGCGGCGCAGTGAGCGCGCGGCTGCCCCGACGGCCTTGGGCGGCTGTCGGCTGTTTTTGGCGGCCTTCGGCGGCGGCGGATCGATGGGGAAGAGACCTGGCGCACTGGGCGTCTGTGGCGCTCACGATGGACGCTGAGCGCTGCCTTTCGGCGATGAACCCGCGCGCCGCGCTCCTCGTGCTCGCGCTCGCGGCGTGTCAGCCCGCCGATGCGGGTGCCGAGCACAAGAGCGAGTCGCCGCTGGACCCACAGGTCGCAACGCTCACCGCGGAGCTCGAGCGATTGCGTGTGCTGGCACAGGCCGAGCGCGAAGAGGCGCGGGCAGAGATCGCGAGCTTGCGTGCCGAACTCGATCAGGCGGCGAACTCTCGCATCGCGCGGGAATCGGAATGGTTGCGTTACACCAAGGCGATCTCGGCGCTGGGCGAGAGGGCCGACGTGCCGACCCCCGCGTTTGCGACCGATGCACCGGCGCCTGTGGCGACGACGACGCCGGCTCCGCCAGCCGCAGATCCCAAGGACGCGGCCCTCGAGAAGGACGCTGCCGATGCCGTGGCGCGCGCTGCCGCGCGTGCCGAGCGCGACCGCGCGATCCACCTGGCGCTCCGCTCGCTGTTCACCGCGGAGCGCATTCTCGCGTTCGAGCTGATGGAGACGGGCACGCTCGGCGATGGCGCGACGGGCCCCGTCGTGCTCCGCACGCTCGACGAGATCGGCCGGCCGACGGGCAGCATCTGCGCCGCGCGCATGCGCTTCGAAGCGAGCCGCACCGCGCGCACGCTGACACTCGTCCTCGAGAACGGCTACGAGCGGCGCGGGACCACCAAGATCCCGTTCGAGCGCGTGGGTGACGACCCCGGCGCGACTCGCGCCGCCGCCGACGATCCGGTCACGGTCGGGGCAGACGATCCCGCTGCGCTGGAGCGCGGCGTGCGCAGGGTCGTCCTCCCCGGCATCGATCCGGCGCCGTGGATCGAGGCGCTGCCCGAGCTGTTCGGCACGATCACGAGCGCGGCGGTGCCCGACGACGGACATTGGAAGCTCGTGTCGCTGCGCAACGAGCTCAACCTGCTGCTCCGCGAGGACGCGGTGGGCGGCTGGTGGCGCCTGGCGAGCGTCGGCGGCGTGCGCGGCTCGGTGATCTGCGACGTGGTGCTCGACCAGCTCGACCGCGACGGCCATCTGGAACGCAAGCTCTTCGCCGATCGCTTGACGGTGCTGCGCGAGGATCGCGGCCTGCAGCTTCTCTTGGAATCGGGAGCTCAACTGCGCGGCGATCGCAAGCTGCCGTTCCTCGACGGACGCTACCGCATCTTCCTCCCGCGCGCGGACGTGACGGCTTGGATGTCGCGCGGCGTGCCTGGGCTCTCGCCGCCGCCGCACTGAGAACGCGCGAAGCAGACGTCCGTGGTTGACGGCGTGCACGCGGGCCGAGATAAAGGCCGCATGGCTTCCTCGGCGTCCGGCAAGCGCGAACCCGAAGAGGACGACCTGTTCTCGCGCGTCGAAGCGCAGGAGGCGCGCGTGCTCTCGGTGAGCGAGCTCACCGCGCGGATCCGCGAACGCCTCGAAGGCCTCGGCCGGATCCGGGTCGAGGGCGAGATCAGCGGACTGCGGCCGGCGGCATCGGGGCACGTGTACTTCACGCTGAAGGACATCGATGCCGTGATCGCGTGCGCGATCTGGAAGAGTCGCGCGAAGACCGCGGCATCGTTTCGCATCGAAGAGGGGCAGTCGGTGATCGCGCACGGGCGGCTCGACGTGTACGGGCCGCGCGGGAGCTACACGCTGATCGTCGAGCGACTCGAGGAGCAGGGGCTCGGCGCGCGGCTCGCGGAGCTCGAGCGACTGAAGGCCGAGCTGCGCGCGAAAGGCTGGTTCGATCGCCACAGGCCGCTGCCGAGGATGCCGCGCGTGATCGGCGTCGTCACGAGCCGCGACGGCGCGGCGTTCCAGGATTTCCTGCGCACGAGGTCGCTGCGCTGGCCGCTTTATCCGGTGCGCCTCGCGCACACGCCCGTGCAGGGGCCGAGTGCCGCACGGGAAATCGCGGCGGCGATCGCGCGCCTCGACGCGAGCGGCGTCGACGTGATCGTCGTGTGCCGCGGCGGGGGATCGCTCGAGGACCTGTGGTCGTTCAACGAGCTCGCCGTCGCGCAAGCGATCTGGGCCGCGAGCGTGCCGGTCGTGTCCGGCGTCGGCCACGAGACCGACGTGACGCTCGCCGATCTCGTCGCGGACCACCGTGCGCACACGCCCACGGACGCCGCGCAGACGGTGCTGCCCGACCGTGCGCTGCTCACCACGAATCTCGAACGCGCGGCGAATCACTTGATGCAGGCGATCGACGGGGTCTTCGCCGATCGTGAAGAGCGTCTCGTGCGAGCCCTGCGCGCGCCGGTGCTGCGCGACGCGAAGTGGATGCTCGAGCGACGCGGCGAAGTGCTCGAGCTGCGCGCGCGCGCGCTGCACATGTCGCTCGCGCGCCGGTTCGAGGGGTCGCGCGCGCGGATCGAGCGCGAGGCACGCCGACTCGAGCGTCACCGGCCGGAGGTCGCGATCGAGCGCGCGTCGTCGCGTGTCGCCGCGTTGGCGCCGCGACTCTCGGCCGCGGTGCTGGATGCGCTGCGCGCGCGAAGTCAGAAGATCGAGCTCGCGGGAGCGACGCTCGAAGCGACGTCGCCGTTCCGTGTCCTCGCGCGCGGTTACTCGATCACGCGTCGCGTGGGCGCGAGGGAGCCGCTGACGAACTCGGCCCCGCTCGCGGCGGGCGATCTCGTCGAGACGCTTCTCGCGACGGGCTCGTTCGTGTCGGCGGTCGAGACGAAGGGCCGCGACACCGGATCGAAGAGCCCGTGAGCCGACTCTCGCTGCGCGTCGCCGTCGTGGTCGCCAACTGGAACGGCGGCGACGAGAACGCCCAGTGCGTGGCGTCGATTCTCGCGCAGGGCGTCGCGCCCGCGGACGTCGTGTTCGTCGACAACGGATCGACGGACGGTTCGTGCGAGGCGATCGAGCGCGGCTTCCCGGGACTCACGATCCTGCGCAATCCGACGAACTTGGGTTTCGGCGAAGCGAGCAACCAGGGCGCGCGCGTTGCGCTGGAACACGGCGCGGAAGCCGTGTTCTTCGTGAACAACGACGTCGAGCTGCCGGCGGGTTCGCTCGCGAAGCTCGCCGACGCGCTCGTCGCCGACCGAACGCTCGGCGTCGTCGGTCCGCGCGTCCTCTACAAGCGCGAGCCTGAGCGTGTGTGGTGCGCGGGCGGGATGTTGACGTGGCGCGAGAACCTCTCGACGCTCCTCGGGCATCGAGACGCGGACGGTCCGGCGTATCGAGAGACGAAGCCCGTCGACTACATCCCCGGTTGCGCGCTGCTCATCCGACGCGCGGCGCTCGAGAAGATCGGCCTCTTCGACGCGCAGTTCTTCGCGTACATGGAGGACGTCGACTTGTGCGTTCGCGCGAGCGAAGCGGGATTCGGCGTGCGGCTGATCGGCGACGTCGCGGTCTACCACAGCGCGTCGATCGCGACGGGCGGCGGATATAACCCGCGCCGCAAGTACATGATGGGCGTCAACTCGATCTGGTTCTTGCGACGGCACGCGCACGCCGCGCAGTGGATGCGCTTTTGGATCTACGACGTGCTGAGCTTGCCGATCCTGTGGGCGATCGGCTTGTTTCGCGGGCGCAGCAAAGCGGTGCTCGCCAAAGGCCTCGGAATCGTCGACGGCCTGCGCGGCAAGCGCGTGACCGCCGAGAGCATCCAAGAGGGCGCGGGCTGGCTGTGGTGAAATACCGCGTCAGACACTTTTTTTCACCTTCGCGGTAATCCCGGCGTCCGCGCGCGGTCCGTCCCCACGTCCCGGGGAGCCGAACGCCATCGCCCGATCACCGCGCAACGATCGCCCAGACACTTGGCACCACGTGATGAACCGTGGCATTGCCAAACGGATGATGTTCGAGCGTCGAGAGGACATCGACATCTTCCTCGACGAGGTGGGCGAGTCGACCGCGCGCGGTGAAATCGACGTGCACGCCTACTGTGTGATGGGGACGCACTACCACATGCTCGTTCGGAGTCCGGGTGGCGAACTCGCGACCGCCATGCAGCGCGTACAGACGGAGTACTCGCGCTGGTTCAATCGTTCGCGGCGAAGGGATGGGCCACTCGTCCGCGGTCGGTACGCCGCGCGTCTAGTCGACTCCCTGCGGTACCGGCGCGTCGTCGTGTCGTACATCGATCGCAATCCAATCACAGCCGGAATCGTGGCACACGCGGCGGATTATCCTCACGGCAGCGCGCGCGCCTACAGCGGGATCGGCCCCAGCAGAACCTGGCTCAATCGAACTTGGATCGAGTCGTGTGTACGCGGCGATCTTGGACTCGACCGCTACGTTCCCGAGCAATACGGCCGCGTCTTCGGCGGTCTTCCGGATGCGCTTTCTCGTGTCGTCGAGGCGCGTTGGAGCTCGCGAGCCGTCGAGGATCCCCTCGACGATCTCGTCGCGTCGTCGTCGGACCGTATCGTGCAGTGGATGCGTCGCAAGGCCAAGCTCGCTGACGCTACTGCTCCCGGTGTGCCCCTAGTCGATGCCGCTGCGTTAGAGGAAGCGATTCGTCACGTTGCGGATCGATCGGATCCGAGTTGGCGCGTCGGGAAGCAGGATGGCTGGGAGCTCATTCGACTGGGACTCGGGCGCGAGCTCCGCGGCGAGAGCCTGGAAGTCCTCGGTGCGCAGGTAGGCAAGTCGGTCGCGACGGTCAGCAAAGCCTGTCGCCAACATCGGCGGCTGCTCGAGAACGACGACTACGCTCAGCGTGTTGCGCACGTCGCTGAACGTGCGTTGGCGATCTGGATCACGAAGTGATCCGGCCCACGATCGAAGGCACCTGGGATGCGAAAGGTGAAAGAAAGTGTCTGACGCGGTATTTCATCGTGCGAGGCGGGACACGACCTCCATGACGTGCATTCAGGGAAGCCGGCCCCGGTGTGGGACGACGTGCTTGCCTGGTTGCGCGGAATTGGGGTGATCACCGACTGACTGCTCTTGCGGGGCGCAGTCCGAGGAAGTCGTTTTGGTTCCCTGGTGACTGGGGGGTGCGGATCGCCGAGCGCGCGTCCGAGGCGGAACTGAAGTAGCTGCCACCGCGGCTCGTTCGGTGCGAGGCTCCCGCTGATGGCGCCACGGGATCTGCGCCGAGCGCTCGTCGCCAGAAGTCATTGTGGTAGCCGTCGAGACACCACTCCCACACGTTGCCGTGCACGTCATGGAGACCGAATGCGTTCGCGCGGAACGTCCCAACCTCCGCGTGTATCGTGTGGCTGTCGTCCCACGATTCGTGGGCCACTGGCCAGTCTTCGCCTCCGTGACCCTTCGCGAATGCGTCCGCAACGTTGCCTGTCTCGCGCAGACTCAGCGCCTCGTCCCCGCTCCAATACACCGTCGTCGTTCCCGCTCGAGCTCCATTCTCCCACTGTGCTTCGCTGGGCAGAGCAAGACCCAGTCGCGCCATTACCTCCATGCACTGTGTCCACGTGACATGCTCCACCGGATGCAGCGCCGTCCAACCCTTTCCCGCGCGGTTCCACTCGGTGGTGAAGTTCGACTGCACATGCTGGCTCGGATTACGCCCGGCAAGTCGCATCCACTGACCCTGCGTCATCTCGAACTTCGAGAGGAGATACGGAGAGAGCCACACTTGGCGCACCGGTAAGTCTTCACGTGTAGCTTGTGGATCGTAATTGCGCCCGGTGGGATCCGTGCGCTGTACACCCATGCTGAATGTCCCACCCGGGATCAGCACGAACACCAGGCCGATCGCCTCCGTCAGCACGAGCTTGCCGTCCGCGCCGCGCTGCGCCGGCTCGCCTGTCTGTAGGTGAGCGAACTCCCACATACCCGACTCAGGATCCGCACCGATCGGCAAGAGTCCGAGCTGCGGCGTGAGCCGCGCGCCACTGGGCCACACCGCGTCACGGTACTTCTCGCTGTGCGCGATCGCATCGATCGCCGCTGTCCAACGATCGCGCGCGTCAGGGCCGCTCACACTTCGCTCCTCGATCGATTCCGCGAAGTCCAATCGTCGCGCGACGCACCAGCTGCGCTCGGCCGAGATCCCGCGCATCAGGCCGGACTCTTCGTCCGCAAGAGCATCGAGCGCCGCGACCAGCTTCTCCAACTGTGCGTGCCACCAGCGGTCATCGTCGTCCGCGAAGCGCCAAGCGCGTCGCGCGCTCACTTCGGCCTCGAGCGCTGCCAGCTCGAGCGCTGCCGCGTCACGCTCCTTCGCACGCTCGGCGCGTTCGTCGCCCCGCCAGCGCTTCACCGCGGCCTCGAGCTTCGCCAAGTAGCGCTCGTACTCTTCGCGCCTCGACTCGCCCGCTTCCTCCAGCGCGCGTCGCTCCTGCGCCAACGCCTCATCGAGTCGACCCAGCCTGAACAAGGCCCACGACAGAGTGTCGCGGTTCGGTGCGAGATCCGTGGCGCTCGAAAGTGCAAGAGCACGCCGCGCCAGCAGCAGCGCTTTCACCTCCGACCCGTACACCGGCTGTTCGGGGTCGACGAGCGCCCACGCCACTCCGTTCAATGCTCCCGCGCTCGCGGGAAGCGATTCCCTCGAGAGCTCGGCCTCGACGCTCGATTCCAAAGGCCAGGCAAGATCGCCGAGCATGCAGGACAGCCATCGGTGCTGAGCTTGCTTCTGCCCCCATTCAGCCAAACGCGGATGGCTCCGTCGTTCCGCTTCGCGATCCGCTTCCGTCCGCGGCAATGCTCGCGCTTCGATTTCCAATAGCGACTCGCGAAACGCCGGGACCCTCGCCACAAGCGCCCGCGCACGCGCGAGCCAGTCCCGATAGCGCGGGGCCATGCGCGGCTCCGCCGGCCACAGCGCGTCCGCCTCCGGCGTCAAGTCTTCCAGCGTCTGGAACGCCGACAGCCGCAAGACGTTGGCCTTCTCGCGTCTGGCCTCGGCTTCATTGGCTCTGGCCGTGAGCTCGTTCGCCTTGGCTGCGCGTTCGCTGGTCTCCGCCCGAACCCGTCCGTCCTCGGCGAGCACGAAGAGCGCGCGGTTCTTCTTTGTGAGCGACAAGCTCACGACGAGACCCGTTGCGAGCGCGAGCACGCCCGCCGCCAGCGCGGCGGCGAGCGGCTTGTTGCGCTCGATCCATTTCTTCGTCTCGGCCCAAGTGCCCGTCTCGTACGCGCCGACGACCCGGTGCTCGAGGTACGCGCGCAGGTCATCGGCCAGCGCCAACGTGTCCGGGTAGCGATCGGTGGCTTTGCGAGACATGGCCTTCTCGCAGATCGCGACGAGTTCGCCGGGCACGTCGCGCTGGATCGAGTGAATCGACTTGGGCGGGCCGTCCAGAACGCGGGCGAGCACCGTGCGGTTCGTGATGCGCTCGCCCGGCGAAACATACGGCATGCGCCGCGCGAGCAAGTGGTAGAGCATCGCGCCGATCGCATAGACGTCCGAGCGCGCGGACAGCTGCTCGATTTCGCCGCGCGCCTGCTCGGGCGGCATGTACGCCGGCGTGCCCATCACGTCGCCGTCCATCGTCACGAGCGGCGAATCGAGGGCCTCCTCGCGTTCGTCGCGCCGCTCGGTCTTCACCGACGTGAGCGACTGTCCGAACTCAGGCTGCAGGCGGATGTCGTGCGTGTCCTTGCGGCCCAAGACGCGCGCCAGGCCCCAGTCCATCACGTACACCTCGCCGAAGCTCCCAACCATCACGTTGGCCGGCTTCAGGTCGCGGTGGATCACGCCTTTGGTGTGCGCGTACGCCACGGCTTCGCACACCTTGAGCATCACTGACAAGGCGCGCGTCTCGTTCCAGCCCTCCTTCGAGTCGAACACGAGCTCGAAGACGTGTTTCAAGTCGCGTCCCTTGACGAGCTTCATCGTGAAGTACACGCGACCATCCGAGTCGAGGCCGAGCTCGTGCACGGGAGCGATGCCAGGGTGATCGAGCTGCCCCGTGACCTGCGCTTCCTCGAGGAAGCGGCCGAGTGTGCGTGTGTCGACCGGCGGCGTACCGCCCTCGGGAGGGGAGGTCGCGGGAGTGCTCGGTTTCCCGAGGATCACCTTCATCGCCAGCGTGCGGCGCAGGTCCGCGTCCCACACCTCGAGGATCGCTCCCATCCCGCCCCGCGCGATCTCGCCACGCATCTTGTAGCGCGACTCCTTGAGCGAGTGGTCGGCGAGTCGTCGCAAGAGATCGCTCGAAGCGCCCGTCTGCGCAGCTGCTGGGGCGTCGGAAGCCGCGTGGTCGAGCGACACCTCCGGATCGATGCCCGCGCCGTACTTCTGCTTCAGTCGTTCGGCGAAGGACTTCGACTCGTCGGGAGCTGAGCGTGGCGACCCGGAGCGAGCGTCCATGCCTCGAAGATACCGATGCGACTCCTTCGGCGCTCTTCTCGAGTGCGGATGGGCGACGATCGTCGATCGACGATCGTCACTCGAGCTCGCCGATTTCCTTCAGCGCGCTCTCGACGTCCTGCGACGAGATGCGGCTGTTCGCGCGCACCGCGTCGGCGAAACCGTCGATCTCGGTCGCGGAGGTCTCCGCCGCGAGCGCGGCACCGACGCACGTCGCGTGCACCTTGATCGGGCCGTTGCGCACCTGTCCGTAGAACTCGACGGAGCGCAGCACGACGACGCGGAACGCGCCTTCCGCGATCGGCTCGCTGCATTGCTGGCACTTCGAGCGTCCGGTCGACGCGCGTTCGACGTACGGCGCTTCTTGCTTCTCCTTGCGCTTCTCGTCGGCTGCTTCGGCGAGCTTGCGCAGCTCTTCGATCGGCGGTCGATTCACACCGGGCGCGGTGTAGTCACCGGCGTACGCCTCTTCGACGGCATCGAGCTGGCGCTTCGCGGCGCACGTCAAGTGATGCCACAAGTAGCCCGTGCCGAACGGACCCTCGATCAAGACGCCGAGGCGTGCGACGCCTTTGTCGATGGCCTTGCGGCACGTCTTGCACTTCGAGCGGCTGGAGCGCGCGTTCTCGATGAGGTAGGGCGCCAGTTGTTTTTCGACTTCGGAAGAATCGTCAGTGTCGCTCACTTCTTCGCTCCCGACTTGGCGCTGCGCGCCGGTTTCTTGCGCGCGTCGTTCGCCGGCGCGCGCGTGGACTTGCTCGACATCAGATCTCTTCGAGGCGCGCTCGTGCCCGACATGGCGTTCCGCTGAGCTTGCGTCAGCTTCGTGGCGGCGCCATCCCGCTTAGCGTGCGTCGGCTTCGTGCCGGCTGCATCCCGCTTCGCGTGCGTCGAATTCGGGCGGGCTCCATCCCGCTTCGCGCGCGCCGGCTTCGCGACTATCGCAGCATCGCGCTTCGCCAGCGGCGCCGAACTCTTTCCGTTCGTCGCTACGGGCTTGCGCATGGAGTTGCGCGTGAGCGCGTCAGCCGCGACTGCGAGCGGATAGCGACTCTCGCGTGCGAGCCGCGCCGCGTCGCGCTTCACCGCCTCGAACAGCTTGGCGATCAAATCGTCGCGTCGCGTGTACAGCTGATACCCGTCCCGATCGCGCAGATAGCCGCGCGCCGCGGGATGCTTCTTGAAGAGCTGCTCGCGTCCCATGCGCTCGGCCCAGCGCTCGAAGCGCGCACGCTTGGCAAGCAGCGCCTTCGCGAGAAACGGCATGACGACCGAGTAGTCCGCCTGCATGCTCTCGCACGTCGAGCGGAAGGAATCCTTGTCGACCTTGCCCCACGTGACGGCTTCGGCCGGCGGGCACGACGAGAGCGAGCCGTCGGTGATCGGCGCGGTCGTGATCTGGATGTCGTACAGGTAGCCCGCGATGTTCTCGAAACCGAAGATCTGCGACAGCGCGGGCTCCGGCTGCAAGTTGAAGTTTTTCGGCACGCCGCCGCCGAGGATCAACGTTCCGAGCGCGCCACTGCCGCTCTCGAAGAGACCCCAATAGTGGTACGCGCACGACTCGAACACTTCCTTGTGCATGTCGAGCTCGAAGCGGTAGTCGCCGTGTCGTCACCTTCGCGAGCGCCCACAGCTTCATCGAGTTGAGGAAGATCGAACCGTCCGCCGGCGCGCCGACGAAGATCGGGATGCGCTTGCGATGGCACAGCGCGAGCAGGCCTTCGCTGACGCCGTTCTGCGCTTCCTGCGCGGCATAGAGCGCGCCGAGCAAGTGACGGAACTCGACGCCGGTCATCCTGCGCTGGAACTCGGGGCGCAACAGGCACGCGGAGATGAACGCGTCCTGATCGAGCAGGATCTGCTCGTCGAACCCGATGTCGGTGACGCGGATCGTCTGCTCGTCGCGGAGCGCGCCGTCGTCGCCGAAGATCGGCACCTCGCGGAACGGATGCTTTTCCGCGGAGTCGAGCGCGCGGTGACCGTCGTGGTAGCAGACCGCGTCGGTCGTCGAGAGCAGCGCGAACCAACCGGTGTCGAGGAGAGGATTGAGCCACGTCCTGTGCTGCCCCGAAACCGTGACCGGCCCCGAGATGGAGACCGTCATCGGCAAGCTCTTGCCGACGGCCTCGTCGAGAAGGGTCCACAGCCGCCGCAAGTACGCGCCGCCGAACGACGGCAAGCAGTTCTCGAGGATCTCGTCGAAGTCCTCGAAGTCGGTGACGGGACGCGCGACGAGCTCGCGGCGCTCGCCGGGCGGAGTCGTCGCGCACGCGTACTGCCGACTCTTGTGGTCCTTGCGCGTGGGGGACATGGGCCGAGAGTGTACGGACGAGGGAGGAGCCGGGCTATCGGCAGTTCACCGTCTCTATGCGATCCGAGGACGTGTTTCGCACAGCGACACCGTGACGTGCGAGCGCGCGACGTCGAAGAGCGTCACCCGCATGTCTGTCTCGGTGTCGCGCTAGGGGACGACGCAGCGGAAACGCCAGTCCCACGGGGCTTCGATCCGTCGTCGCCGAGCAGGCGCGCCCGCGCGGAATGTAGCGCTCCAGAGAACAAGGTGTCCCCCCGCATCGGATTGGAGCTCGACAAATGGCGTCGGTGACAACTCGAGGGCCTCAAGCCCGTCCTACCGTCGCGACGATGCACGGCGCTCGCGACTCGCGGTCCGCGCCGTTGAAGAAACCGGACCGGTCGCGGATGCTGTGCGCCCCAATCGGATCCCAGTTCGCGTTCCAATCCTCCCGCCCAAGACCACCGCCATGACCGAGTTCAACGCAACCGCCAAAGCGCGCTACTCGAAACAGGATTACACCGCCAAGCGCCGCATCGAAGGCGTCGAGATCGTCGAGCTCAAGCGCTTCAACGACGACGGCGGAGCGATGACGGAGCTCGGCCGGCTCGACGGCGGGCTGCACAAGCAGCTCCCCGGCTTCACGGTGAAGCAGATCAACTACAGCGTGCTCGAGCCGCTCGCGATCAAGGCGTTCCACTTGCACGACCGGCAGACGGACGTGTGGTACGTGCCGCCGTCGGACAAGCTGCTGCTCGTGCTCGCGGACGTGCGCAAGGGATCGCCGACGGAAGGCGTGGTGACGCGCTTCGTGATCGGCGACGGGAGCTCGCGGCTCGTGCGGATCCCGCCGGGGGTCGCGCACGGGTGCCGGAATCTTCGTCCCGCGAGTTCGACCGCGATCATCTACTTCGTCGACGTGCAGTTCTCGCCGGGCGCGGACACGGAGGAAGGGCGGCTGCCGTGGGACCATTTCGGGGCAGAGGTGTGGGAGGTGGCGAAGGAGTAGGGGGTTCCTTACGGTTCGTCGAAACCCCTTCTGCGACTACCGCGCTGGCGCAGCGCACGATGTCGTCGCACGGCTGTCCGCTACGCGCCGGTAGATCCTTTTCCCGACGTGGCTCACCCCCGGCAGCGCCATGATCGGCGCGAACCAGAACAGCACCGGCAGCCGCGCCGCGATCGCTCGGTAGGCGTCGTAGCCGACGAGCACTCTCCCGCTCGCCGTCACCGCGTGCATGTCGCGCACGCACGCTTCCGGATCGAGACCGGAGTGCACCGCCTTGACCTCGTCCCACTGGTGCAGGTCGACGATCACGAGCCGTCTCGACCAATCGAACGCCTCGAGCCACGCCATCGTCGTCCGGCA
>JANOFY010000195.1:0-5782 GCA_031413895.1 Planctomycetota bacterium
TTCCATGGAAAGCTTCCTTACTTTCAGCCATCATCTTGCTCAAAAGAAAAAGTTTCTCAATCAGAAAGAAAAAGTTCGCAGCATGAAGCACAAAAATGATGCTACTCAAAACGAAATGTGCACTTGACACTAGCTGGAAGCAAAAAATCCATTAAAATAAGTTGTCTAAAGTCGTTTGAGGAATGATAAAAAATGTGGATCTTTATACTTTCGAACACCTCTGAAATTGCATTTAGCTGTTTGCGATAAGAACACACAAATTGAATAGATTTTTCCGAAAGTTTTCGACAATCTTTCTGAATGCCAGTCGTTTCGCAGATCTTGAAATTCAGCTGACATCTGCTGAAACAGGTTTTTGCAACATTCTAGGGCTCTGATAAAAGTGATAAAGAGACCCCCACCAATCTCCATCCCCCTCGACTTATCCAAGAAGCGAGGGAAAAAGTTCATCTTGCACTTTTAATCTATTTTTTTGTGTGCAAGTTTTATAAAAAAAAAACTTGAAACATCTTGTCAGCCAGCCTGACGCCGTATTCCAGCCGTATTCCAGACCGCCGTACTTCGGACGCCGGACTTCGCGGACCTGCGCAGTGCGGAGGCGCGCGGCGTCTTCGCCGCGCAATCAGCTGCCTCGCGCGCGCAACTCGCCGTTGCGTGGCAACGGCCATGTGCGCCGGTTCTGGCGTTGCGAAGCGCAGCGGCATTCTCCGGAGAACACGGGACGCGTCCACGGCGGCCGAGGAACGGCCGCCGGCGTCCGCATTCGCGACGGCACTTCGGCCGTCGCGAATGCGGACGGTTAATGAAGACGTGACACGTCGTCGCTTCGCGATACGCTCGCGCTGCGATGCTCAGACTTCAGTGCACGGTTCGCGGGTGTGATGCGGCGCTTGCTCGCGAAGCATCCGACTTCGTGTGCACGGAGGGGCACCGCTTCAACGTTGCGCGCAGCGGCTACGTCAACCTCCTCCAGCCGCAAGACCGCCGCTCCAAGTCCCCCGGGGACTCGAAAGAAACGGTTGCGGCCCGCGCGCGCCTGTCCGCCGCCGGCCACAGCCGTCCATTGCTCGACGCGATCCACGCCGTCATCGGCGAGTCGCCCGGCAACTTGATCGACCTCGGCTGCGGCCACGGCTACTTCCTCGCCGCACTTCAATCGAGCCTGAGGTGCGCCGCCGCCGGCGTCGACATCTCGACCCCCGCGATCGATCTCGCCGCGCGCCGTCACACCGCGTGCACATGGATCGTCTCGAACGCGGACCGCCGTCTCCCGTTCGCCGACGGATCCGTGGACGTTGCGCTGGCGATCACGGGTCGCACGAATCCCAGTGAACTCGCGCGCATCGTCGCGCCCGGCGGCCGATTCGTGATCGCCGTGCCCGCACCCGACGATCAAGTCGAGCTGCGCGAAAAGCTCTACCTGCACGCGTTCCCGAAGAGCCGCTCCGACAAGCTACCGCTGTCCATGAGTGCTCACTTCGACATCGATTCTCACTCCATGGTCCGCTACAAGGCCACGTTCGAGAGAGCCGACCTGCTCGACCTGCTTCTCACGACGTACCGCGGTGCACGGCATCGGGAGCGCGAGAGGCTCGCCGAGGTCGATCTGCTCGACGTCACGCAGTGCTACGACCTGCTCACTTTTCGCCGGCGATCCGATATCCTCACGCGTTCACCGTCCACGGAGCCCTCCTCATGATCACCGCCCTCGCACTTGCACTCGCCCTCGCCGCCGATCCTCACTCCTTCAGCATCCACGACATGCTGGCGATGGATCGCATCTCGGATCACCAAGTCTCCCCCGACGGCAAGTGGGTCGCGTACAACGTGCGCACGACCGACCTCGATGCGAATCGCGGACGGACGGACATCTGGATCTCCGCGGTCGACGGCTCGAGCGCGCGCCGCATGACGATGCACGAGGCGAGCGACACCGGTGCGCGCTGGACTCCGGATGGACGCGCGCTCCTCTTCCTCTCGACGCGCAGCGGATCGTCGCAGGTGTGGCGCCTGCCGATCGACGGTGGTGAGGCGCTGCAGATTTCGCGTTTCCCGCTCGACGTCGACAACTTCGTCGTCTTCCCCGATGGCGAGCGGGTCATCGTGACCATGGAGGTCTACCCCGATCTCGATCCCAAGACGGCGCTCGACGAGACGAAAAAACGCGACGAAGAGCGCGCCAAGAGCAAGACCGAGGCGCGCATCTACGAGTCGCTGCTCTTCCGGCACTGGGACACGTGGGAAGACGGCAAGCGCAGCCACGTGTTCGTCTGGAAGCTCGACGGCCGCGCGGCGCCGGTCGACTTGATGCCGAACATGGACGGTGACTCGCCGACGAAACCGTTCGGCGGCGCCGAGGAAATCGCGATCTCGCCGGACGGCCGCGAAGTCGTCTTCGCCGTCGGAATGATGCTGCCGGACAGCGCGTGGACGACCGGCATCGATCTGTACGGTGCGCCTGCCGCCGGCAACGTCCCGCCGAAGAACCTGACGATGGAGAACAAGGCGTACGACACGCAGCCCGTGTTCTCGCCTGACGGCCGCACGCTCGCGTACCTCGCGATGCAGCACGCCGGCTACGAAGCCGATCGCCAGCGCATCGTACTGATGGACCGTTCCGGCGATGCGAAGCGCTCGCTGACCGAGGCCTGGGATCGATCGGCAGCTGAGATCGTGTGGTCCGCGGACAGCCGGACGATCTACACCAGCGCGGCCAACGTCGGCAACCAGTCGATCTTCGCCGTCGACGTGGCGAGCAAGACAGTCACGCCGCTCGTCGAGAAGGGGACGAACCAGAGCCCGCGCATCGCCGGGGATCGGATCGTCTTCGCGCGCGACACGCTGCTCTCGCCGGTCGAGCTCCAGTCGGTCAAGCGCGACGGCTCCGACATGCGCGCGGTCACGAAGCTGAATGCGGAGAAGATCGCTGCGACGCGCATGGGGACGTACGAACAGTTCTCGTTCCCCGGCGCGAAGAACGACACCGTGCACGGCTTCGTGCTCAAGCCCGCCGATTTCACCGCCGGCAAGAAGTATCCCGTCGCGTTCTTGATTCACGGCGGACCTCAAGGTTCGTTCGGCGATCACTTCCACTATCGCTGGAATCCGCAGGCCTACGCCGGTGCTGGGTACGCGGCAGTCTTCATCGACTTCCACGGATCGACGGGCTACGGGCAAGCGTTCACCGATGCGATCCGCGGCGACTGGGGCGGCGCGCCGTACGAGGACTTGATGAAGGGACTCGACTTCGCGCTTTCGAAGTACGACTTCCTCGACGGCGCCAAGGTCGCGGCGCTCGGCGCGAGCTACGGCGGCTACATGATCAATTGGATCGCGGGGCAAACGGATCGCTTCCGCTGCCTCGTGAACCACGACGGCAACCTCGACGAGCGTATGGCGTACTTCGACACGGAAGAATTGTGGTTCCCCGAGTGGGAGCACGGTGGAACGCCGTGGGAAAACCCGGCGGGCTACGCCAAGCACAACCCGGTCGACCACGTGAAGAACTGGAAGACGCCGATGCTCGTCATCCACGGCGCGCTCGACTATCGCGTCGTCGACACGCAAGGCATGGCGACGTTCACGGCGCTGCAGCGGCGCGGGATCCCGTCGAAGTTCCTGCACTTCCCCGATGAGAACCACTGGGTGCTCAAACCGAAGAACAGCATCCTGTGGCACGAGACGGTGCTCGGCTGGCTCGATCGCTGGACCGGGGATCAGGCGACGAGCCCGAACTGAGCTCCCGCTCAGCGCGGCGCCGGAGCCGCACGCAGGGAGGCCAACTTGCTCCGCACCTGCGGCTGGTTCGGATCGATCGCCAAGGACTCCGTGAAGCGCGCCGCCGCTTCGTCGGTTTTTCCCAGCGCAGCCAGCGCGTGCCCGAGGT
Organism: Planctomycetota bacterium; assembly: GCA_031413895.1. Taxonomy (GTDB): domain Bacteria; phylum Planctomycetota; class UBA1135; order UBA1135; genus JANLUN01. The sequence continues at coordinate 3,887 of JANOFY010000195.1, forward strand.
TGTTGCGCGCGACGATGCGCCGGGGGTCGAGCTCGAGCACGGCGCGAAAGTGTCCGATCGCCTGGGCGTACTCGCCGCGCGCCGCGAGCAGCGCGCCTAGGTTCGTGAGCGCCTCGATCGAGCGCGGCTTGAAGCGCAGCACCTCGCGGTAGTGCTCGATCGCTTCGCGGCTCTGCTGTTGCGACTCGTACAGCGCAGCCAGGCCGAGGTGCACCTCGGAGTAGTCGGGCTTCAAACGCAAGGCCGCGCGATAGTGCTCGAGCGCTTCGTCCTTCCGGCCCAGGCGTGCCAACGTGAAGGCCAGGAGCGTGTGGGTTTCCGCGGCATCGGGCCGGATCGCCAGGGCCTCGCGGAAGCACTTCATCGCCTCGTCGAGCCGGCCCAGGCTCGCGTACGCGCTGCCGAGGTCGTGGAGCACGACGGGCGAGTCGGGCGTGAGCCGCAGTGCTTCGACCAGGTGCGGCACGGCCTCTGCCTGCCGGCCGAGCTCGCCCAGCGCGACGCCGAGCGCCCCTTCGATCACCGCATTGTCCTCGGTCACCGACAACGTGTGCTCGAACAGGGTAACGCTGTTCTTCCACAGCGCCGTCTGCCGCCACGTCTGCGCGCCGAGCACGACGAGCGCAGCGACCGAGCAGCCCACGACCGCGCCGCGGATGCTCGGCCAGCGCGCGATGCACGCCGCGCTGCTCCACGCGATCATGACGAACACGCCGATCAGCGGGACGTAGGCGTAGCGGTCGGCCAGCGTGTGACCGCCCACCTGGACCAGGCCGATCACGGGCACGAGCGTGCCCAGGTACCACGACCAGCCGACGAGCAAGTCGGGTCGTCTCTCGCGCGCGCGAACGACCCACGCGGAGATCGCTGCGAGCAGCACGCCGGAGGCCACGACCGCGAGCGCGCCGACCGAGCTCCTCAGCGGATACACGATCGCCAAGTCGTGCGGCCACACGGTGTGGGCCAAGTACGCCCCGTACGACACGATCGCGTTGGCGACGCGCAGCCCGATCGGGTACGCGCGACTCGCCGCCGCCGCGAGATCGCGGTGCAACGCGAACGTGACGCACGACGACACGACCACGAGCGCGAGGAGCGGCAGCTTCTCGATCACCAGGCGGCGCAGCGCGTGCTGCACGCGGGCCGGCGAGCTCTCGAGCGCCGCCGGCGCGAGCAGGCGCGTGCGCCGCAACGGCCAGAAGTCCAGGAGCAGCAGCGTGAACGGCAGCGTGACCAGCATGGGCTTCGCCATCAAGCCGAGCGCCAGCAGCACGAGGGTTCCCGTGTAGCGCCACGCGCTCGGGCGCTCACTCCACGTGACGTACGAAAGCGTGGTCGACAGCCAGAAGAACGTGCTCAGCACGTTCTTCCGTTCCGCGATCCACGCCACCGACTCCACGTTGAGCGGATGCAGTGCAAACAGCGCCGCGACGAGCCCTGGGCGCCATAGGGCGCCCGTCATCCGGTGCAGCAGGAGGAGAAGTAGCAGTGTGTTCGCGATGTGCAGCGCGAGGCTCGAGAGGTGGTGCAACCCCGCGTCCGTGCCGAACCACTGGCAGTCGAGCATGTGCGACAGCCACGTGACGGGGTGCCAGTTGGACCACTCGTCCGTCGCGAACGCGGAGCGCACCCCCGCCCACGTGATGCCCCGCTGCACCATGTAGTTGTCGACGACGTAGGCATGGTCGTCGAAATGGATCGTGTCGTGTCCGCGCAGCTGCCCGTAGACGGCCGCTGTCGCCAGCACGAGGACCGCCGCGATCAGGACGAGCTGGCGCGACTGCTTCGTGGAGTCCATCACGTGAGTATGCGGCGCGGAGCGCGCGCGTGCGGCGCACTACTTGACCGGGTACATCAACTGCCCGGCCGAGTACTTCTTCGCGCTCTCTTCGAGCG
>JANOFY010000196.1:0-7558 GCA_031413895.1 Planctomycetota bacterium
GCGAAGCCGGCTCGAGCCGATGAAGCGCGTCGCGCGCACGGTCCGCGATCACCTCTGGGGAATCATCAACGCGATCGTGCTGCGCGCGACGAACGCAGCCTCCGAGAGCCAGAACGCAAAGATCCAGTGGATCAAGAGACAAGCCTGCGGCTTTCGAAACCGAGAGCGCTTCCGCAACGCGATCTACTTTCATCTCGGCGGACTCGACCTCTACCCCGCGGCGCTTTCAACCCACACGAAAGCCTGAAGCCCCCTTTTCTTTGGTGAGTCGCGGATCGACAAGGCCGCGCATTCTGGGGCCCTGTTTGGGGCCAACTTCCAGCTCTCGTGCACGCTCTATTTGACTGCGGTTGTCGACGATGGACCGCCCAGGTCGATCGTTGCGAAGGGAGCTTGTGCCGACGTCGACCCCGTGTGGGCCGCTCGCCGCGCGGTAGAGATTTGCGTTCAAGACCTTCACGCTCAGCTGAGACTTCTCCGAGGGGCCGACGCTGGAAGTGCAAAGAAGACTCCCACTCCCTAGCAGTGCAGTGCGTCAGGGCGCGCACTCAGCCGCATTCGACTGGCGGCGACACGAGGTCTGTCAGTGTCAGTCGTGTCAGTGTTCACTTCGAGCTTCGCGTGCTCGTTTGGACCAGCGCGAGAATCGCGGCGCGGATCGGCAGGGAGCTGAGCGGCCAGGAACGCACGACGAGCGCCAAGTCGGACGATTCCTGATCCAGAACGGCAACTAGAACGCCAAGACCCTCCGAGCTTGATACGGCCGCTTCGCCGCAAGTGCGGTCGACTGTAGTCCCTACGCTTGGCACCCTTGAGCCGCGCCCCCAAGGCTTCGGAACCGAGGGTTGCAGGTTCGAGTTCTGCCGGGTGCGCCAACGCGAGAGCGGACAATGACATGCGCGCGCGGCGCTAAAGGGCGAGTGAACGACGCGCGGAGCAACGTGCGTTGCTGCATGCGAGACGCGTGTGACTTTGGCGACCCGGAAAGGATTTCCGGTCGGCCGGATCGACGTAGCGCGTCCACTCCGCGGTAGCCCTTACGATCCGCCCCGCCATCTGCCGATCGAAGGGACCTGCCCGCTCCCACCGGGCTCGTCCCCATGAAGTCTGCCGCCCTCGTGATCGGGTGGCTGCTCGCGGTCTCACCGCTCGCAGCCGCGCAAGAGCCCGACGAACTCGATTCGCGCGACCTGACCGAGCTCTCGCTCGAGGAGTTGCTCGAGGTCGAGGTCTCCGTCACCTCGCGTCACGGCGAGAAGGTGAGCGACATTCCCGCTGCGGTGTACGTGCTCACCGGCGACGAAATCCGGCGCGCCGGGTTCACGAGTGTTCAAGAAGCGATGCGCATGGTGCCGGGCTTCCATGTCGCGCAATGGAAGACTGCGGGTTGGGACGTGACCGCGCGAGGCTTCACCGGATCGCTGTCCGAGCTCAACGAGTCGTTCGCGAATCAATTGCTTCTGATAGTGGACGGCGTTCACTACTACAACCCGGTGATGGCCGGCATCTGGTGGCCGCTTGTCGACGTTCCGATGGACGACATCGAGCGGATCGAGATCGTGCGCGGGCCGGGCGGTTCGATGTGGGGCGTCAACGCGATGAATGGCGTCGTGCAAGTGGTCACCAAGCACGCGCGCGACACGCAGGGTGCACACGTCTTGACGCGTGGTGGGACCAACGAAATCAGCGGCGATGCGCGCTACGGCGGCAAGCTCGGCGAGAACGGCGTCTTCCGTACTTGGCTGTCGTACTCCGACTATCGCGCCATCCCGAATGCCGACGGCGATCGACTCCCCGAGGACTGGTGGATCGGCAGCTTCGGCTTCCGCGGCGACTTCGAGATCGACGACGATTCGCGTGCGCGCATCATCACGTCGCTCTACACGTCCGAGTTCGGCGAGGAACCGCCCGACGCGTCGATCCTGGGGCTGCCGCTCTTCGACGAGACGCCCAAGAACGGCGGCTCGGTGATCGGAAGCTGGGAGACCGGCGACCTCGACGACATGCACCGCGTCAACGCGTGGTACTCGATCGATCACCAGAAGCAGCTGAACTTCGAGAGCGACCTACAGACGCTCGATCTCGAGTACACGCGCAATCAACTACTGGGCAGCGTCCACTCGCTGACGTGGGGCGTCGGGGCGCGCGTCGTGCAGACGAACCTCGAGAGTCCCAACGGTTTCGTCGACTTCGAGCCCGAATTCCGCCGCATGCACAGTGTGCGCGCATTCGCGCAGGACGAGATCGAGCTCGAGAGCCTGCGCTCGCGCCTCGTGTTCGGTTTGCAGGCGGAGGAGTCCGACTTCACGGGCTTCCATCTGCAGCCCAACGCGCGCTGGCTCTGGCACGCGACCGAGAACACGAGTTACTGGGCGGCGCTCTCGTACGCCGAGCGCACTCCGTCCGTAGAAGAGCGCGACACGCTCAACTTCGATCCGCCGACCGATCCGCCGTTCTTCCAAGGGGCCGACGACTTCGACAGCGAGGAGCTGCTCTCGACCGAGATCGGCGGGCGCGCGACGTTATGGGAGCACGTGTTCCTCGACATCGCCGCGTTCTACAACGACTACGAAGACTTGCAATCCTTCGAGCTCGACTCGAGCGGCACGATCGTGACGTTCGGGAACAACGCGACCGCGGTGGCCACGGGCGTCGAAGTGGCGCTCGACTGGGACATCAGCGAGGACTGGCGCATTCGCTCGGCCTACACGTTCTTCGAAATGGATTTCGAGGCCGATCCGGCCAGCTTCGAGGCGCCGTTCATCGACGACAAGGATGGACTGATCCCGCGCAATCACGCCAACGTGAGGTCGTACTACGACATCACGACGGAGTGGGAGCTGAACACCGCGGTGTACTGGACCGACGAGCTCGAGTTCTTCGACAGCCCGTCGTACTGGCGCTGGGACCTCGGCGTCGCCTGGGATCCCAGGCCCAACATGCGGCTGGCGATCGGCGGGCAGAACCTGACCGAAGATCAGCACGCCGAGGCCGGCGAAGACATCCTGAACTACGGCGGCGAAGTCCCGCGCAGCTTCTACATCGACTTCCGCGTGAGCTTCTGACGTCGCGCGAGCGCGACTCGCGATCGGTGTCGAGCGTTGTCGCTGGGGACCTTCTCATGGAAGGACACTAGGGCATCCAGCGCAGATCCTGCGTTGCGTTGATCTGCGATCCCGGCACCGGCGGCAGGCCCAAGAGATCGAGGACGAGATTCGCCGCATCGCCGTTGCGTATGGGAGGCAATCCAGCGCCGGCCTGCATCGGCCGGCTGAGGCCCGGATCTGCGCGCGTCTTCGCGGATGCTGCATAGAGATCACGCGACGTGCCGTCCGCTCCCGTCCAGACCAGGAACGGAATGATGTAGTTGACCCACATGTGCGGCTGGTCGTGCGAGAGGTAAGGCGCGCCGCCTCCGTGATCCGCGGTCAACACGACCGCGGTCTTCCCGCGCAACGTGGGCGATGCGTCGATCGCAGCGAGGATCCGGCCGAGTTCCTCGTCCACGCGCGCAACGGCGCGCATGTACCGCGACCCGGGCGTGAGATCCCAACCGTGCATGTGCGCCGTCAGATCGGTGATCGCGAAGTGCGCGAGCACGAAGCTCTTCCTCGGATCGGAGCTGACATGCTGGATGACGGTGTCGCCGACCTGCTCGGTCTTCGATGCCAAGACGTAGTGATCGAGCTTGTCCTTTCCGTCGTCCGACCCGACGGTGTCGGTGGCGCCGTTCTCGGCATTACAGCTGACGTCGTAGAGCGAGAACTTCGACTTGCCGCAGACGAGCAGGGTGCGCAATCCATGGTCGTGCACGACGTCGAATACGCTCGTCACGTAGCTGCCCCGGTGCTTGTGGAGGGTTTGATCGGCCGGCGGATCTTCGTTCGACTCCCAGCCGTGCCCTCGCTCTCCCAGGACGAACCGCCCGGTCAGCATCGCCGTGTGGTTGGGCAGCGTCACGGTGAAGTCGGGATCGGTGCGCGCATTCAGCGTCGACGCGCCTGTACGAAGGCGCGCGAAGTTCGGCAGGCCGTCCGGTGTCACGATCAGGGCGTCGCTGCGCAGGCCGTCGACGCTGATCAAGATCACGTGGTCGAAGATGGGCGCGGTGCGCGGGGACGCAGCCGGCGTGTCGCCCCGAGTCGCGTGCGCAGACACCGCGCGCGGCGGCGCGACGGCCAGCGCGATCACGAGGCCGCAACGAAGGCTCGCGGACAGGATTCGTCGAGTCTTGGCGCTCACGCGCGCAGGGTAACAACGCGATCCCGAGCACGGCAGCCCGCGCCTTCGCTCAGCGCGATCTTGATGTTCCCCTCAAGTTCGCGCTCACTAGGCTCGACTCGACCTGGCCGCGAGCGACGCCCGTCCGGCCCTTCGTCGAATGTTCCGATCCACAACCGCCCAGGACCCACTGCCGCTCTCCGTGACGGAGCGCCTCGTCCTCGTGGCGACGGTCGTGCTCTGCCGTGTCGTCGCGCTGCGGGCGTGCTCGATCTACGACGACGCCTTCATCACGTTCCGGTACGCGCTGAACTTCGCGGAAGGACGCGGTCTCGTCTTCAACCCCGGTGAACCGTGGGAGCCCGTGCTCGGCACCACGACGCCGGCCTTCGCGGTGCTCCTCGCAGGTCTGGCGCGCATCGGCATCGGTCCGATCGCGGCCGCGCTTTCGATCAACATCCTCGCCGATGCGCTGTCCGCGGCGCTGATCGCTGCGCTGTGCGGAGCTCGGCGGCGCGTCGCGGTGATCGCGGTCTTGGCGTTCGCGTGTCTGCCGCAGCTCGTGCGCATTTCGCTGGGCGGGATGGAGTCATCGCTGTTCGCGCGGTGCGCGCTGTCCGCGTGCCAGCGCATGTTCACAGGTCGGCCGACCTCGGCCGGTGCTTTCGCGGCGGCGTGCTGCGTCGTGCGACCCGAAGGCGTGCTGCTCGTGCCGCTGCTCTTGCTCGAGCGCATGCGGAGGCCGCGCGAGCTGGTGCGTTTTGTGATCCCGATCGCCGCCGTCGGCGCGGCCTCGGTGTTCACGCTCCTGGCGGTCTACGGTGACTTCATCCCACAGTCGGTCCGCGCCAAGTCGACGATGCACGCCGAGAGCCGCGCGGGTCACGTCCTCGAGCGGTGCACGCAGATCCTGGCGCAGTCCTTCGTGCCGCACTGGACGCTGCTCGCCCTGCTGCCCTTCGTGCTCGTCGGCGTCGTCGTGGCGCTGCGACGCTCGTCGGCGCTGCGCGCGTTCTCGCTGTTCGCGTTGTCGATCACGGCCAGCTTTCTACTCGTGCGACCGCACCTGTGGGGCTGGTACTTCCACGTGCCGCTCGTCGCGTGGACGATGTGGCTCGGGCTGGGGATCGACGTGGCGCTCGAGCGTTTCGCGTTCGGCAGCGTGATCGTGCGCGCAAAGCCTGTCGCGTGGATCGAGAAGCACGACGTCCGCGTGCTGCCGTGCTTCGTCTTGCTGTGCGTCGCGGCGGTCAGCGTCCTGCGACCGTCTCCCGTTCCCGGGCGCGTGTACGCGCCGATGCAGGCCTGGGCCACCGAAACGTCGGCGCGGGAACCCGGCGCGCGCATCCTCGCGGCCGACATCGGAGCGATCGGCTATGCGTGGCGCGGCACCGTGCTCGACAGCGAGGGCCTGACTTGGCCCGCCGCCGTCCAATACCGGACGTCGAATCGCATGATCGCGGAGATGGAGCCCGAGTACCTGCTGATCGTGGCCGAGTTCCCGCGACTCGCGCACTTCTACCGGCGGCCGGATATCTCGGAGATGTACGAGCCGATCCGCCGATTCAGCGTCACCGGCGCGACGGACTTGTCCCCCGCGCTCGAGGACGTGCCGCGCGACTGGCGTCAGGACTACATCGTCTACCGCCGCAAGCAGCCGTAGCTCGCGAACGCACGGGATACGAATCGTTGCCGGGCACCGTCCTGGGCGACGCGCTGCCGCGCACTCGAAGTCGTGGAAACCAGAGCTACCACAGGCCGATCTCACGCCGCTTGCGCCAGACCAAGTAGACGAAGAACGGCCCGCCCACGAGGGACATCATCACGCCCGGCTGCAGCGCGTACTGTCGGAGCAACGCGCGCTGCGCTAGGTCCGCGGTCAATAGGAACGCCGCGCCGAAGAGCGCCGAGAGCGGCAGGAGCGTGCGATGCGTGACTCCCGACAGCATGCGCACGACGTGCGGCACGACGAGACCCACGAACGCGATCTGTCCCGCGACGGCGACCGCCGCCGATGCGCTGAGCGCGGCGGCGCACAGCGCGAGTACGCGCACGCGCGTCGTGTGCACTCCGAGAGCTTGCGCGTCCTCGATGCCGCCTTGCATCAGGTCGAGCTCCCACGCGACGTATGGAACCACGGCCGCTGCGAGTAGGCATCCGCTCCAGACCGTCGCCACGTGCCAACCCGAACGATCGTCGAGCGTTCCGAACGTCCAGGCCAAGATGCTCCGCGAAACCTCCCAATCTCCGATCAGCAGCACTTGGATGAGCTGCAGCACGCCGCCGGTCAGCGTGTTGATCGCAATGCCGATGAGCAGAAGCGCCGGAATCGAAACCCGTCCGGCGGTGGACGAGAGCGCGTACACGAGGCCGCCGGCGCCCAGCGCGCCGACGAACGCGCACAGCGGAACGATCAGCATGCCGGACGTGCGGCCGGGATCGGTCCACACGAGCCGCGGTCCATAACCGCCGACGACGAGGACCGCACACACGGCGCCGAGACTCGCGCCACCCGTGATCCCGAGTACCGAGGGCGACGCGAGACCGTTGCGGAAGAGCCCTTGGACGAGTGCTCCGGAGAGACCGAGTGCCGCGCCGACTCCGGCGGCGGTCAGCGCGCGCCACAGGCGCAGCGAGACGATCCATTGCTGCGACGCGTCGGGGAGCGGATCGCAGAGTGACAGCGCGGCCGCCGAGCCGCGCATGACGGACGCCAGGCCCTGGACGGCGTCCGTCGTGCCGAAGCGCACCGACGCGAGCACGATCAGCGGGAGGGCGAGGACGAGCGCGACTCCGAGTCTTCCGCCAGTCAGCCGCGAGCGCTCCGTCACGGCGAGTCCCGGAGCGCTCGACGGGGGCGGCCGTCGTGCCGCTCGATCCCCTGCGGGCCGTGCGGGCCGATCGTCGAGCGGGCACGACCAAATGGGTTCATGGCTCTCGCTTCGCTCGCGGTCCCAGTGGGCGGGGTTGGCGGCGCAGAGGGATATCCGCGGCATGTCGGACTGTCAACTCGGGTCGGTCGCCGCGGCTGGGTACGATTCGCGCCTCATGGAGACGCCGGAGTTCCTGACACGCGCGCAAGTCCGGGCGATCGATCGCGCAGCTGTCGAGGAGTACGGCCTCCCGGCGATCGTGCTCATGGAGAACGCCGGTCGCGGCGCGGCGGAGCACGTGCTCGAGATCGCGCGCGACCAGCGCCCGCGGACCGCAGGCGCTCCGTCCGTCGCGGTGGTGTGCGGCGGTGGCAACAACGGCGGCGACGGTTATGTCGTCGCGCGCCACGTGGCGAACGAGGGCCTCTCCGTCGAGATATTTGCGATCGGACCCGTGGATCAGC
>JANOFY010000197.1:0-1810 GCA_031413895.1 Planctomycetota bacterium
CGCGACGGCCTCTTCTGCGAGCGCATTTTCGGCCCTGAAAAGGACTGGGAGTGCTTCTGCGGCAAGTACAAAGGCATCAAGCACAAGGGCATCGTCTGCGACAAGTGCGGCGTGATGATCACGCACTCGCGCGTGCGCCGCAAACGGATGGGCCATATCAACCTGGCCACGTCGGTCGCGCACATCTGGTTCTTCAAGGCGATGCCCAGTCGTCTCGGCAACCTGCTCGGCGTCAAGGTGTCGAACCTGGAGCGGGTCATCTACTTCCAGGACTACATCGTCATCGATCCCGGCGACACGCCGCTCGAAGAGCACCAGCTCTTGACCGAGGACGAGTTCCGCCAAGCGCGCGCGAAGTACGGCAGCGAGTTCGACGCCGACATGGGCGCCGAAGCGGTCAAGAAGATGCTGCGCCGCCTGGACCTCCAGAAGCTCTCCGAAGAGCTGCGTGAGGAGCTGCTCTCGACGCGATCGAAGCAGCGCATGAAGGACATCATCAAGCGTCTGCGCACGGTCGAGATGCTGCGCGATTCGAAGAACAGCCCGGAGTGGATGACGCTCGACGTGATCCCCGTGATCCCGCCCGATCTGCGCCCGCTCGTGCTGCTCGACTCGGGCAACTTCGCGACGTCGGACCTGAACGATCTCTACCGGCGCCTCATCAACCGCAACAACCGGTTGAAGAAGCTGCTCGATCTCAACGCACCGGAAGTGATCATCCGCAACGAGAAGCGGATGCTGCAGCAGTCCGTCGACGCGCTGTTCGACAACGGCCGCTGCCGCCGCCCGGTGCTAGGCAGCAGCAATCGCCCGCTCAAGTCGCTGACCGACATGATCAAGGGCAAGCAGGGCCGGTTCCGCGAGAACCTGCTCGGCAAGCGCGTCGACTACTCGGCGCGTTCCGTGATCGTCGTCGGGCCGGAATTGCGGCTACACCAGTGCGGTCTGCCCAAGAAGGTCGCGCTCGAGCTCTTTCAGCCGTTCATCATCCGCCGCCTCAAGGAGCTCGGACTCGCCGACACGATCAAGTCGGCGAAGAAGATGCTCGAGCGGCGCGACGAGGAAGTGTGGGACATCCTCGAAGAGGTGATCCGCGATCACCCCGTGCTCCTCAACCGCGCGCCGACGCTGCACCGCATGGGCATCCAGGCGTTCGAGCCCGTGCTCATCGAGGGCAACGCGATCCGTCTGCACCCGCTCGTCTGTGGCGGCTTCAATGCCGACTTCGACGGCGACCAGATGGCCGTGCACTTGCCGCTCAGCTACGAGGCGCAAATCGAAGCGAGCACGCTGATGCTCGCGAGCAACAACATCTTCTCGCCCGCGAACGGCGCGCCGATCATCTCGCCGTCGCAGGACATGGTGCTCGGGCTCTACTACCTGACGAAGGCGCCGCACGGCTCGTCGAAAGAGGTCAAGCGGTACAGCTCGCTCGGGGAGCTGTTCCTCGCGTACGGACACGGGGACACGCAGTCGCACCGCGCGGTGCAATTGCGCATGGAGCCGGGACGTCTCATCAAGCAGAACCGAAACTCGCAACCCATCGCGGTCGGCGAGGACGGCAAGATCCAGGACGGCGACCAGCACACGTACCTCGTCACGACGATCGGTCGCGCGATCTTCAACGACATCCTTCCCCCGGGGATGCCGTTCTACAACTACGAGCTCGACAAGAAGGGCGTCCACGATCTCATCTCGGATTGCCACCGTCTGCTCGGTCGCGACGCGACGCTCAAACTGCTCGATGACTTGAAGGACCTCGGCTTCAAGGCGGCGACCCGCGCCGGCGTGTCGTTCGCGAAAGACGACA
>JANOFY010000198.1:0-7640 GCA_031413895.1 Planctomycetota bacterium
GAATGCAACTTCGCATGTATCCTTCGCCGCTCTGAAGATGACACGACAAGGGCAAACCAGCTGTGAGGCTGGGACGCAAAGCCACGGGCCCTCCGCACGCAAGTGCACGGGCAGCCGAGCTACCGAACGTCGTCGCTCCGATCCCGGACGTCATCGCAGGAGCAGACGGAATCCGTTCCGTCTCGGGTCCTGAGACGCAGGTTCGGGGAGTTTTCATCCTCCCTCCCTCCGCGTCGCTCGGTCTTCCGGCTCACGCCGGAAGTCCGGGCGAATCTCGAGACCGCGAGCGGCACGGATTCCTGGAACGAGCACTCCAGGAACATGACGAAACTGCGCGATCGCCAATCCTTGTCACCCTCGACGTCGCACCACGATGTCGAGCGGTGCACCGGCGTCGCGTGCGTCGATAGCAGTGGTGACTTCGTCCACGGACGAATTCGGGTCAAGGCAAAGAAGGTGGCAGAGAGAGCGCTCGCCGGCGCAAACACGACGGCGAAGCCGGGCACTCGATCGTGTTGGGGAACCGATCGACGTGCCGCGGGAGGAGATGCGCTGCGAGCCGAGTGGGGACTAGGCTTGCTGGCGCTGGAAGAAGGTGGAGATGCGCACATTCGAGCTCGTGGGGACAAGCTCGAACGTTGCGCCTTTCCGACGCCCGTGTCCTTCGGGACACTTCGATCGCGATGGGGAGTACTTTGGTCTGACTAAAGTAGCGCGGTCACTCGAGCCCGTATGAACTTGCGGGCTTGCGTCGGGAAACTACGGAGGCATGGAACCGCGTTCCATGCCTCCGTTCTTTTGTGCAAGAGGTCGCCGGCTCGACGCGTCCGCGACCCCGACTACTCGTCCACGTGGACGCGGAATCGATCCTTGAGACGCTCGAGCAACTTCGCGTGGATCTTGCACACGCGCGACTCGGACAAGTGCAGGAGCTCGCCGATCTCACGCATCGAGAGCTCTTCCCAGTACTTCAGGTAGACGACGCGGTACTCCTGCACGGAGAGGCGCTGCGCGACGAGCTTCAGGATCTCGTCTTGCGTCAAACGCTTCGCGGCCGAGTCGGCATTGGGATCGGGGACGATGTCGAGCCCAGGCAGGCCGTCCTCGCCGCCCTCCTCCACCGGCATCGAGCCAGTCGGCGCGCCGGGCAAGGCCGCCCCGAACACCTGCTGGTACTCGTCGAGCGGCATCTCCATCGCGACCGCGACGACGTCGTCCGCGGGCTCGCAGCCCTTGTCGGCTCGCAACCGCTCGCAGACCCGCTTGTGGAGCTCCAACCGCGCGCGCCAGGGACGCGGGAGCCAATCTTGGTTCCGCAGCTCGTCGAGCATCGCGCCTTTGACGCGCAGCTCGCAGTACGACTCGAACGGCACGCCGCGCCCGCGATCGAAGCCTTCGATGGCGGAGATCAGCCCGAAGTTCGCGGCGGTGTCGAGATCGCCGCGTTCGACGCTGCGCGGCAGGCGCGCCATGAATCGGCGCACGACTTCGTTCAGGAGCGATTGATACGCCTCGACCAGTCGATTCCGCGTCTCGTCGGTAGCGCGGCGTCGATGCACGCGCCACAGCTTGTCGAGCTCCGGGCCGCCTTCCCGCTCGCGCACGAGGGCGCGCGGCCGGGAGAGAACGGCGCTCCGTTCTCCCGCGTCGCGTCGGCTGCGTCGCGTCACCGTTTTTGGTGCGTCGTTTGCGGTTCTACCCAATAGCGCGTCTCCTCCAAGTCCGCGTGCAACGTGCATTGCATGCTGCATGCATACTTCTTTCGCGCGCATCGAATCAAGAGGATTGTTTCGGTGAGTGTCGTCGCGCGATCGACTGCGCGCGCGTCGGCGACCGCGCGTGAGCGTTGTTCGTCGAACTCGCGTGGCGTTTGCAACGCGAGTTCGAACGCGCGTGCGCGCGTCAGTCCGCGTCGTGCGGTGCCGGGTCGTCGGCGTGGCCGAGCGCGTCGAGGATCGCTCGCTCCGCGCTGCGCATGCGGCGGCGATCCGCGTCTCGATGGTCGTCGTACCCGCACAGATGCAACGCCCCGTGCACCAAGTAGAGGGCCAGCTCACGCGCCGCGCTGACACCCCGCGCGCGTGCAACTCGGCGAGCGCAGGTCACGCTGGCGTAGATCTCTGCAGCGGGCCCCGGGCCACTGCCCCCGAGGTCGAACGCGATCACGTCCGTGGGCGTGTCATCGCCGAGAAAGCGGCGGTGCAAGGTGCGCAGGCGGCGGTCGCCGACCAGCACGACGTCGATCGCGAGGCCCGGCCGTCCGCCCTCTCGCAGCGCAGCGCGCACGGCCTTTCGAACCGCGGCGTCGTCGAGCGGCCGCGATTTCACATCCCACGTGACGCGCACCGCGTCGCGCGCGACGATGCGCTCCGTCGCGGCCGTCCCGGAGCGCTTTGGCCGGGTCGGCGGCCCCGCGCTCAACTCGGCTTCTCCCCTTCGCGCGGGGCGCGGGAGGGCGCCTCGTACGCCTTGACGATCTGCTCGACGAGCGGGTGCCGGACGATGTCGCGCGGCGAGAACTCGAGCACGCCGATGTCTTGGAAGCCGCGCAGCCGGTTCACCGCGTCGAGGAGGCCACTGCGTTGATTGCCCTCGAGATCGCTCTGCGACGGATCGCCCGTGACGACCATGCGTGACCCTTCACCGAGTCGCGTGAGGAACATCTTCATCTGCGGGATCGTGGTGTTCTGTGCTTCGTCGAGGATCGCGAACGCGTGCGACAGCGTCCGGCCGCGCATGTATGCGAGCGGTGCGATCTCGATCACGCCCGTTTCCTCTAGCCGCGCGACGTCGTCGAAATCGACGAGATCGTAGAGCGCGTCGTAGATCGGACGCATGTAGGGATTGAGCTTGGCCGCGACGTCGCCGGGCAGGAATCCGAGTCGCTCACCGGCTTCGACGACCGGCCGCGTGATCACGAGGCGACGGCACTGTCCGCTGCGCAGCGCTTTGACGGCGGCCGCGACCGCCAAGTACGTCTTGCCCGTACCGGGGACGCCGACGCCGAGCACGAGCGGCAGCTTGTCGATGAGTTCGAGGTACCGGCGCTGATTCTCGGTGCGCGGCTCGACCGGGTTCATGCGCATGCCCTTCGCGCTGTACACGCCGGGATGCGTGCGCGGGCGAGGCGCGCCTGACGACGAGCCCTCGTCGAAGTTCGGTGCGTAGGAGCCGTGCGCGCTGCCGCGCACGACGCGCGTGGGAGGTCCGGCGCGGCTGCCGCCAGTTCGCGCACCGCCGGTCAGCGGACGCACGACCGGCGCCGGCGGTGTCCCGTCGCCGCCGAGCAGGATCGATTCGACGTCGGAGACGGGGAGCTCGCGGCCCTTGCGCGTTTTGCCGAGCAGGTGCTCGATGCGCCGGCGCGCTTCCGCCACGCCCTCGTCCGTGCCTTTGAGCCGCAGGTTGCCGCGGCGGGTGAAGATCTCGATGTCGAGGTCCTGGCGCAGGAGCTTGGCGTACCGGTCGTAGGGCCCCAGGACGAGGATCGCTTCGTCGTGCGATCGAAGGGGAATAGTGATCTCGGTCACGCGCGGAGCGGTTCCTGTGGGTCCAAGCCAAGCATCCGACGCACGCGAGGCGCTGTCAACGCGGAGTTCGCGTCATCCTGCGCCGACGGGAAGCGCCCAGATCCATGCGCCTACAGGAATCGACAGCAACAGGCTGTCGACTTGATCGAGCATTCCACCGGACGGCCCGAAGATCGTCGACGAGTCCTTCACGCCGGCGCGTCGCTTGACCCAACTCTCGAGCAGATCGCCCGCCTGCGCCGCGAGGTTGATGACCGCGCCACCGACCATGCCGCCCGCGATCGACGCGACATAGCTGTCGTGCAGGAGCCCAAGCGCCGCCAGCGCGCCGCCCGTCGCCGTCGCTCCCAGGAACGACCCGACGCATCCCGCGGTCGTCTTGCCGGGACTGATGTTCGGAAACGGGTGCGACTTTCCGAACGCGTTGCCGACGTAGTAGCCGAACGTGTCGCCGATCTTGGAGAGCACGAGCAGCGCGATCAGGCTCTGCGTGCCCCACTCGTTCCAGAACATCCACAGCTCCGGCAGCGGCGGAACGATCCAGACGCACAGCAAGATCACGCCGAGCCACTGCTTCAGCCCGCGCGGACGGCGCGACAGGAGCGGCAGCGTGCAGACGGCCAGGCCGGCCAGCACGACGAAGCCAACGCTGAGCCGCCCCGTCGCATCGCGCGCGACGAAGAGCAAGATCGCCGCGATCACGGTGTACGTCAGCGTGCGCGGGAGGACGCTTCCCAGCTGCGTCCACGCGCGCAGCGAAACCAGCAGGCCCCACGTCGCCGCAGCGATGGCTGCGGTCCACGCGATCGCCAAGCGCAGGCTCGCGCGGGGATACGGATCGAACGTGCCGCCTAGCCCTTCGTAGTGCGGCCGCAGCGCCCACCACTCCATCGCCTCGCGCGACAACAGGAGCACGCCCGCCGCCGCTGCGAGCAGGACGGGCAGCATGTTGAGCTCGCGCAGCGAGCCCATGCGGCTCACTTCGAAGATCGCCACGAGGAGCACGATCGCGGCAGTGATCAGTACCGGGAGGCCCGCGCTCGATCGCTCCGTCAGCCACAGGATCGCCGCGAGCGCGAGCACGAGCGAGCCTCCCACCGCCGTCCGTTTGAGGATCCGCGCGGATTTCGAGGGGGCCGTCACGGAGCGAGCGTCGGGTGAGGTCAGGCGAGCTTCTCGGAAGGCGCCGGACGCGGGGCGGGCGTGGGCACGTCCTGGATCAGGCCGCCGAACTTGCGCTTGCGCCGACCGTAGGCTTGCAGCGCTTCGTGGAGCTCTGCCTTACGGAATTGCGGCCAGCAGACTTCGGAAACGTAGAACTCCGAGTAGGAGATCTGCCACAGGAGGAAGTTCGAGAGCCGCATCTCGCCCGCCGTACGGATCAAGAGGTCGGGATCGGGCGTCGAGGGATCGTAGAGGTACGCGCGCAGCGTCTCCTCGTCGATCGACTTCGCGTCGAGGATTCCCGCGCGCGCATCCTCGACGAGCGCGCGCAACGCGTCCGCGATCTCCGTCCGGCTGCCGTACGACAGCGCGAGACGCAGGAGCATCCCGGGATTGTGGCGCGTGAGCTCCTCGGTGCGGCGCAACTCCTCGAGCGCAGCCGTCGGCAGATCCGCGACGCGTCCGATCGCGCGCAGTCGCACGCCGTTGTCCATCAGCGTCGGACGCTCCTGGATGAGGAAGCGGCGCAAGAGCTGCATGAGGTAGCGCACCTCGGGGCTCGGACGCTTCCAGTTCTCGACCGAGAACGCGTACAGCGTCAGGCTCTGCACGCCGATGCGCGCGCACTCGGTCGTGATCTCGCGCACCGACTGGATCCCTTCGCGGTGACCGAAGATGCGCCGCAGGCCGCGCGTCTCCGCCCAGCGGCCGTTCCCGTCCATGATGATCGCGATGTGCTCGGGGAACGGCTCGCCGAGCTTCGGTCGCGCGATCGGTTCTTGAGCCATACGCGTTTCGCGCGCCTGTTATAGGCCGCGCGAGATCACCTGCTCCCGGTCAGGGCCGACGGACAACATCACGATCGGAACGCCGACTTCCTTCTCGACCCACTCGACGTACGCACGCGCGCGATCGGGAAGCTCTTCGTAGCGACGCACGCGCGTGATGTCCTCGGTCCATCCGCGGTGGCTTTCATACAGGGGCTCGACTCGATCGAGGCTCGGCAAGTGTGCGGGCCAGACAGAGCATTCTTTCCCATCGATCTCGTAACGGCCCGCCGCGCGGATCTCCTCGAACCCGGTGAGGACATCGAGGTTCGTCATGATCCAGCCATCCGCTCCCGAGAGCTCGAGCGCGTAGCGTACCGCGACCGCGTCGAACCAGCCGCAGCGGCGCGGCCGGCCGGTCGTGGAGCCGTACTCGTTGCCGGCGACACGGATCTTCTGGCCGATCTCCCCGGGTTCCTCGGTCGGGAATGGCCCTTCACCGACGCGCGTGCAGTAGGCCTTCGCGATCCCGATCGCACGGTCGATGTGGCGCGGCGGAAAGCTCGCACCCGCGGCGATGCCGTTGGCGCCCGTGTTCGACGACGTGACGAACGGATAGGTCCCGGAGTCGATGTCGAGCATCGCGCCCTGTGCGCCCTCGAACAGGATCCGTTTCCCCTCGCGGTACGCGGCGCGCACCTGTGAACCGGTATCGCCCGCAAACGGCCGCAGCTCTTCGGCGAGCGCCATGTAGCGATCGAGTTGTCCCTCGAGATCGAGCGGAGTCTCGCCGTGAACGCGCTCGATGACCGCATTCTTCTCGGCCAGCGCGGCGCGCAGGCGGGTGCGGCACTGTTCGGGATCGAGCAGATCGCACACGCGCAGTCCCGTGCGCGCCGCCTTGTCCGCGTAGCACGGCCCAATGCCGCGCCCGGTCGTGCCGATGCGACCTTCTCCGCGCCAGCGCTCGGAGAGCTGATCGATCGTGCGGTGGTGCTCGAAGATGATGTGCGCGTTGCTCGAGAGACGCAGGTTCTTGCCCGAGACCGCGACGCCGCGTTGGCGCAGGCCCGCGATCTCTTCGAGCAGCTTGAACGGATCGACGGCGACGCCGTTGCCGATCACGTTCACCTTGGATGGGTGCAGGATCCCGGACGGGATCAGGTGGAGCACGTACTTCTGGCCGCCGACGACG
Organism: Planctomycetota bacterium; assembly: GCA_031413895.1. Classification (GTDB taxonomy): domain Bacteria; phylum Planctomycetota; class UBA1135; order UBA1135; genus JANLUN01. Next base: position 6,657 of record JANOFY010000198.1, read on the forward strand.
ACCGTGTGCCCGGCATTCGCTCCGCCTTGGTAGCGCACGACGAACTCCGCGTCCTGCGCCAGGAGATCGATCAGCTTGCCCTTGCCCTCATCACCCCACTGAGCACCGAACACGCTGAGAGACGGCATGAGGAAAGTGCGGAATGCGCGGGGCCGCCGAGCGGGCGACCGCATCCGGATTCTTGCGCCACCCTACTGGGCCGACAAGGGAAAACCCGCGCACGGATCCTGCGCCGCGCCGTGGCGAGTCTGATCCGCGTCAGCGCCGCTCGCCGCGCGTCAGCGCCTTTCATCGGGATAGTCCTGGACTTCGTACGGCACGTAGTCCAGCCACTCCCAGCGCACGATCGGCACGATCTCGACCTCGTCGTCGACCGAGCGTCGCCAGACGACGGCGCGGATGACCCGCACGAGCGCGTCGCCCTGCTCTTCCGCAAGTCGCCGGCTCTCGGGCTCCGCGAACACTTGGTCGCCCTCGGCCGACGTCGTGCGACGCGCGACGACGAAGATGGAGAACACGTTGCTCTGCGTCGTCAGGCGCTCGCGCACCTGGCCTTGCGTTTCGTTTCCGAGATCGTTGAAGCCGTCGACCTCGGTGAGCTCCGCCAGCGAGTCGAAGATCCTCCGCTCGATCGCCTCTTCGCCGAACTCGTCGAAGACCGGCGTCTCCTCTTCCTCGTCGGAGCCGCCATCCTCTTCTTCCTCCTCGAGGTTCCTGTACTCGACGACCTTGTCCCAGAACCGCGGGTGCACGTCGCGGTCGTCGAAGAGCGACTTCAGGACCGCGACAGGCGCCGTGTTCACGTTGACGGCCCAACCGGGGCTCGGCTGATTCTGCGCCGCCGCTCCACCAGCCCCGCCCGCGAGCGCACCGGCTTCCGCTCCGCCGCCGGTGGGCGGAGTACCGCTCGGCGGCGGAGTTTGCGCGGGCGGGTCAGGCGTTCCACCGCCGGCCGGGGGGGTCGGAGTCGCGCCCGGAGCGCCG
>JANOFY010000199.1:0-9502 GCA_031413895.1 Planctomycetota bacterium
AGCAGCGCCTGCGCGATGCCAAGGCGCTGGCGCATGCCTTGTGAATACGCCTGCACCGGTTTCAGGCCGGCGTGTGTCAGGCCGACGCGCTCGATCCAGCGCCCAGCTTCGGTCCGCGCGTCGGCGCGTGACAATCCTTGAAGTCGTGCCAGCTCGATCAGGTTGTGCGCGCCGCTCCAACCGGGCTGAAAGCCGGGCGTCTCGATGAGAGCCCCCATGCGCGCCCGCGCCTCGCGTGGAAAACGGGCCGCATCGAAGCCGTCCACGACGACCGTGCCCCCGTCGGGACGCTGCAGGCCGAGCGCGATGCGCATGGCGCTGGTCTTGCCCGAGCCGTTGTGACCGATGAAGCCGTAGCAGTCGCCCTCGCGCACGTGCATCGACAGGCGATCGAGAGCCAGCTGCGCTCCGAAGCGGCGCGACACGGAGCGTAGTTCGAGGGACATCGGCGGGTGGCGCCGCGCGCCGTTGGATCGGCAGTGTGCAGGCCACTACCGGGCGGTGCAATGCGCTTGCGCGCGCGGGCGTCGGCGGCCTATCGACGCAAGGCGCCGGGCACACGTCGCGCGCGAATCAGGAGCGCCTGTCGGGCCGGTACAACCACGGGTCGCGGCCTCGCTGAAGCTGCGTGCTCAATCGGGATTGCCGGTGAGCACCCACGCCGCCCAATCGCGCGTCGTGTACTTCGGCATGCCGCGCTCGTCCTGCGCTTCGCGCAGCTTCGTCTTCGCGTCCCGGAGCGCTTGCCACTTCTCCTTCTTCTCGACCCACAGGCGTCGATAGAAGTCGATCATCAGCTCCTTCGCGTTGACGCCGTCAAGGCACCTTGCGCAGGCGGACCCGAACCGTGTCGAGTCTACGCTCGACCACGATCACAAACGGAGCTTCGACTTCATCGACCGTGCTCCAAAGGACGTCGAGCATCTGCAGCACGATCGAGGGGAGGATGTGTCCGGGTCTCAGGTACACGATGCCGACATGGGGCTCACCCAGGAGGATTGCGAGCTTTCCGAAATCTCGGTCATGTGTCATGACGACGCGATCTTCAGCGACCGCACGACGCAGGATGATGGCATCCTCCTGGCCGGCCAGATTCCGATCTCCGACGCTCACGATGTCACGCCCGAGCTTCCGAAGTGCGGCAAGTACGTCTGGGTGAATGTTCTCGTCGGCGAGCAGCGCGGTCTCGACGAGCCTCAAGCTGAATCTCGCACGTCCCAAATGGTTTCGTTGCGCAGGACCTCGACGGCATAGCGCACCGCTGCGGCGATCGAATCAAGGGAAAGCTGCGGGTAGCTCTTCACGATCTCCTCGCGCGTGGCGCCGCCGGCGATGAGCTCGAGCAAGAACTCGACGCTCAATCGAGTGCCACGCACGCAGGGCTTGCCGCCAAGGATGCCGGGGGAACAAGTGATCCAGTCGTTCATGCTGTTGGCTTCCGAACAGCATCGTATCCCCGAGAGCCAATCACGACAAACCGCCAGTGCAACGGCTTGATGCCCCGCGTGTGGCGGATGGGGTCGCACTCCCAGGATTGCCGATGGTGTTACTCGGGAGCACCCGTCAACACCCAAGCAGCCCAATCGCGCGTCGTGTACTTCGGTGCGCCGTTCTCGTCCTGCGCTTCGCGCAGCTTCGTCTACGCTTCCCACAGCGATTGGTGCTTGGGTTTCTTCTCCCTCCATAGACGCCGATAGAAATCGAGCATCAGCTCCCTTGTCGCAACGCCCGGCACCCTCCATTGAGGAAGTGATCACCGAGGGCGCCCCGTCATGTACAGCGCCCGCTGCGGGCTGGCGACGCCCTCGCCCGCGCGGCGGATGCCGGCGTTCGTGTCACAGGCACTGAACACCGCGAGCTCGCAGCGCGTGAAGTCAACCGCCGCTCGCAGGCGGCCGAGGCTGCGCTCGCGCACGCCGCTCGTACCACGCGTAGATTCCGAGCGTGACGGCCCACGCACCGACGACGTCGATCGTGTAGTGCAAGTGCGCGAACATCACGGCCGCGATGCTGAGCACGTGTCCGCCGAGCGCGAGCGTCCCGAGCACCGGCCGGCGGCGCACGTACAGCCACAAGAGAAACGTCGTCGCGACGTGACCCGAGAAGAACAGGTCCTGCGTCAAGTACGCGCGCTGCGAACTCTCGACGAAGACGTGGAACGGCGACACCAGCTCGATCCACGCCTCTGCGAAACTCCTCGATCCGATGCCCGGACCGACATGCGCAGGATCCGGCGGGCCGAGGTGCGTGACGAGGATGCACACGCCGCGCGCGATCGACACCAAGCCGCCGCAGATCATGTAGCGCACCCAGCGACGCGGCTCCTGCCACAGGAAGAACGCGGCAATGGGCAGATAGCACACGAGCCACGCGACCCAATTCACGCGATCGACCCACGCGACGTAGGGCACGAGCGCGAGCACGGGATCCGCGAGTGTCGGTCCGCGTTCGGCTTCGTTCACGAGCGCCATGGCGCACATCGCCGCGAACGCCGCGTAACGGAACACGAGTGCGCCGAGGATCGGGCCGGCGAGCGAGCGCAGTCGAGCGCAACGCAACGCGCGGCGAGAGCGGCGCAGGCGGCCTGCCGTAGTCGCACCTGGCCGCGCGGTGGATCGCTTCGCGCTGCGCGAGAAGCTCATTCAGGGCCGCTGGATTCCGGATGCACACGCGTCGATCCGCCCACGCGAATACAACGTGCGCTCGACCATGAGACGGAACACGTGCTCGAGGCGTGTCTGCACGTCAGGCCCTTCCAGGATGCCGAGCGCGCGCGCGATCGCTTCGAACGTCGCCAGGAAGCGCGGGTCGGAGTGTCGGCGCAAGCGGTACGTCGACGGCGCTCCGCTCGGCAGGTGCACGCGCGGCACGCCGACGAGTGACGGTTCGCGCGCCACGAACTTGAACGCTCGGCGCCAGTCGGCGTCGGGCACGATCAGGGTGATCGGACCGACGCAGAGCTCGCCCTGCGTCAGCTCACGCGAGTCCCGGCTCGGGTAGAGCAGCAGCGTATGTCGCGTGGGATCGATCAATCCCGCGGTGTCGAGCGCAACGTCGCGCTCACCGAACGTGCGCACTTCGCTGTGGACGAGCGTCAGCGGAACCAGCCGCCCGGAATTGGTCGGCTTGTGAAGTTCACGGCGATGGCGCAGCACGACCACGCGCGTGGCCAGTGCGAGCGGCACGAGGCTAGCGCACAGGCACGAGGGCAGATGCAGACCGCAACGCCGACAGCGATCCAGCGCATCGCTGCTGCGAGCGCGCTTGCTGCGCGGTGATTCGCGAGAGGTCATGGTCGCTGAGGATAGCGCCTGAAGTGTGTCGGCTGACTCTTCGGTCGGGACGATCAGGAGCCGCGTCTTCGAGGGCTCGACCAGGTGCTCCGCCCGCGCGTCCTCACGAACCTCAACCCGGCGTGGAGATTGCGCCGACTGCGCCGCGGCCGGCGAGCTTGCGCGCGAGGCGCATCGCCGCCTGCGTGCTGGTCTGGCGCACGGGCTGCTCGAGGAACACGTGCTCGGGATCGATCTTGTCGAGCGTGCCGCAGCGCTCGAGCGCGTGGCGCATCTTCGAGCGCACGCCGCACAGGAGCACGTGCACGCCGCGCTTCTGCAGGCCCTCGAGGAACCGATCCAGCTCCGCTAGGCCGACGGCATCGGGATTGCGCGCGCGCTTCATGCGTAGGACGACAACGCGTGTCTGATCGCTCACCCGGGTCTCGATCTCATCGAGGTGCTGCTCGAGGCTAGTGGACGCGCCGAAGAACATCTCGCCCTCCAAGCCGAAGACCAAGAGGTCCTGCGCCGGAGAATCTCCGGGCAAGCGCTCACGCACGTGGTCCCCTTCGGCCTCGACGAACTCGGTCAGCAGCATGTTTCCCGTGCGCGGCACCGTCAGCATGAACGACAGCACGACGCCGATCAGGACGCAGAACTCGATCGAGATCGCGAACGCCGCGAGCGCCGTCATCGCGACGATCGCCGCATCGAAGCGCGAGGCGCGCACGTGGTAGCGCAAGTCCTTGAGATTCACCATGCGCGCCGCGGTGAGCATCAAGAGCCCGGCGAGCGCGGCGCGCGGGATGAAGTGCGCGTAGGGCGCGAGCAGAAGGATGATCGCGGCGACGGCGATCGCGGAGACGACCCCGGCCCACTGTGTGCGCCCGCCGGCCTGTTGATTGATCGCCGAGCGCGTGAGCGACCCGGAGCCCGGCATGCACGAGAAGAAACTCCCCGCGATATTCGCGCACGCTTCCGAGAAACACTGCTGATTGAGGTCGAGCCGCTGGCGCGTCACCGCCGCGATCGACTTCGCCATCGCGACCGCCTCGAGCAATCCGAGCAGCGCGATGGCGAGCGCGCTCGAAGAGAAGTCGCGGATCCACGTCGCGTCGAAGTGGGGCACCTGTGGCTTCGGAAGCTTCGCTGGAATGTCCCCGACCACGCGCACACCGAGCTGGTCCAGCCGCCAGTACGCGGTCGCTGCAGCCATGGCGATGACGACCAGCAGGAACTCCGGCAGAAGCGGCCAGCCGAGCCGCCGCTTGACGAAGCGCAGAAGCAACACGAGCACGATCGACGACAGCCCGACGAGGAGCGTGGGCGTGTGGATCGCTCCCCCTTCGAACAGCGAGCGCCAGACGCGCAGCAGGAAGTGCGCGTGCACGTCGCCGATCGAGCTCTGCCCAAGCAGGTTCTTGAGCTGATCGAGCACGAGCAGCAGGCTCGCGCCGGCCGTGAAGCCGACGATCACCGAGTGCGAAATGTAGCGCGTCAGATCGCCGAAGCGCGCCAGGCTGATCGCGAGTTGAATGACGCCGATGAAGAACGCCATGAAGATGGCGGCCTGGACGAGTTGCTCCTGATCGCCGATGTGCCCAATCGCCGCGAGCAGCGCGATCGAGACCGCGTTCGTCGGCCCGTTGATGAGCTGCCGCGACGAATCGAGCAACGCGCCGACCGATGTCATCACGATCGCCGCGTAGAGCCCGTACTCCGCCGGCAACCCGACGATCATCGCGTACGCCATCGCCTGCGGCACCGCGACCGCCGCGACCGAGAGCCCGCCGACGAGGTCCCCACGCGCGTCCTGCCGCGTGTAGTGCCGCAGCGATTCGAGCGCGGGGATGCGCTTGTAGAGCGTGCGGAGGGCGGGGGATTGCGTCACGTCGCGTGGGCCGGATGGGGGGGGGCCGGTCGGCGCGACACAATATCGACCGCCGCGACGGGGGCGCTGGCGTTCTGGCATCACTTCACTCCCGAAGGAGTCGGTCGTGGGGCAGGTCGCGAGAATTCGGACGGGCGCTGCCGCACCCGTCAACCCGGAAGAGTGGCTCCCCGGAGGGGACGCTGGGGAGAACTGCGCTCTGGCGTGGAGGCTGTTTGATCGGTCGATTCGAGGTGGAGTCGTGCATCTCCATCAGCAACCGCCCCCCCCTCTTCACACTGCCTTGATTTCTCGCGGATAGACCTTCGCTCCACTCCTCTCCGGACATGCCCCGACGAAAGCGGGCGAGCTTGCCATGCGACTAAAGATCATCCGCGATGACGACTCGATCATGCACGTAGCCATCGTCGGGCGCCTGGATGTCCAAGGCGTGAACGACATCCAGTACGAGTTCCTCAACCAGACGACTTCGCTGCCGAAGTCGACCCTGGTGGATCTCTCTCAGGTTCCTTTCCTGGGCTCACTGGGCATCGGAATGCTCCTGAGCGCCGCGAAGAGCTTGGAACGACGCGGAGCCAAGCTCGTGCTGCTCAATCCCACGGCGCTCGTCACGCAGGCCCTCGAAACCGCCGATCCACACCATGTCATGCCGATTGCCACCGCGGAGGCTGCTGCGCTCGAGATGATTCGCTGAGTAGCGCGCGTGCTCGCTAGCCGACCGCATCATGCTGAAGCGTTGGTGCCAGGCGCGAGCGCGCATCGATAGAGGAATTCTCGATCTTCCCACGAACATCCGACCGGAATCATAGACCGCGCGATATGGCTTCCCGAACCGTAAACGACGAAGGCACGCTGGAAGCGGAGCTCCGGCTCACGATTCCAAACGACCTTCGCGAGCTAAGTCGCGTGAATGCGCAGGCGAGTGCGCTACTGGAACAGCACGGAGTCGCAGCTACAGCGCTCTACGCGACACAACTGGCACTGGAGGAATTGCTCTCCAACGTGATCCGACACGGTTACGCAGACAATCGTCGGCACGACATCGCCCTGTCGATCTGGGTGCGGGAGAGCGGCGTGGAGCTCGAAGTTGTCGACGATGGACGCGAGTTCAATCCCGTCCTCGCGCCGGATGTCGCGCTCGATGTTCCGCTCGCTGAACGGCGCGTGGGCGGGCTAGGTATCCATCTTCTGCGCAGGTTCGTCCGCGAGATCCGTTACGAACGCCGTGAGAACCGGAACTGCCTGTGGCTGCGGGTCTGATCGCTTCTCGGCGGTGCGAGCATGAACGTGCCTCATGCACACGCTCGCGGATCTGTGCTCTCAAGGTCCGTCGGATCCGTTCCGTTTCACCACCGCATCTCGGGGCGCACTTCCTCGACGCGCGCGCTCGTTGATCGACGATCCACCCTCGTCATGGATTTTGAAGTCTCGGAACTTTCGCCTACCTGCAAGCGCGTCGTGCTGAGCGGACGGTTGGATACGGCCGGCGTCGATCGCATCGAAACACGGTTGTCTGCGGCCCTCGCGCGCGGGGGCGATTGCGTGATGGATCTGGAGAGAGTCACGTTTCTCGCCTCGCTGGGGATTCGGATGCTGATCAGCATCGCGAAGCTGCTGCAACGTCGCGGGAACCGACTTGTCCTCGTTGCACCGCGGCCCTTGGTTGACCAAGCCCTCCGTCACTCGTCCATCGACGACATCATTCCGGTCGTTACGGATCTGGATGCAGCCGTCACCCTGCTTCGTTCATGACGAGCGTTCCAGCGCTAACGGTGCCCGCATTCAGCCGGCGGATTCAGGCGTGAAAGTGCAGACGCGATTCGCTGACTCATCGAACGGTACGCGCTTGTGATTCGGTCCATGTCGACGTCGGCCTCGATCGCTCACGGACTTCGATGCACGACCACGACGCTCGCATCGTCTTCCCAGGGGGCACTCGCGTGCGCCTGTGCTGCTTCGAAGATGCGCTCGACGATCGCAGCAGCGCTGCATTCGAGCGAGCCGCGAACGGTCTCCTTCAGACCCTCGAGACCGAAGAGCTCTCCCGAGTCACCGCGTCGTTCGACGATTCCGTCTGTGTAGAAGACGAGCGTCGATCCACGATCGACGTGCAGAAAGTGACTCTTGAAGCGCACATCGGCGAGCGGCCCGATCACAGGCCCCCCGCGTGCAAGAGCTGTCTCGACCCCGCGATCGAAGTAGATGGGCGGTTCGTGACCGGCATTCACGTAGAAGAGGTTGCCGTTCGATTCGAGCTCGGCGAAGAACAGCGATACGAAACTGCTCGATGCACTGCTCGCGTGGATGACTCGATTCAGCTTGTGCATGGTGTGGGTGATCTTGAGCTCCCGCTCGACCCCCATGCGCAGCGCGATGACGACATCGCGCGCGACGAGCGCGGCTGGCAAGCCGTGCCCGCTCACGTCGCCGATCGAAAGCGCGATCGAGTGCTCTTCGAGACTCCTGAAATCGAAGAAGTCGCCTCCAACTTCTTCCGCCGGGAGCGAGCGTGCGGCGATGTCGAAGCCCTCGAACCTGGGCGGCGACGTCGGCAGGAGATCGCGTTGGATTTCGGCGGCTTCACGCAACGTTCCGCCGAGCCGTTCCTCGAGCAAGCGCGCCATCAGCACCGAGCGAGCCGCATTCAACGCCAACTCCAAATCCTCACGCACCCAGCCCTCGTCGAGCTCGACGACGAGAAGCTGCCGTTCCCGGGGCTGCTCGATCTGAACGAGAGCGACGGACCGCCTCGTTCCGGCGCACAGTCCGTGTGGGTGGTCCACGGAGATGACGACCTTCCTTTCCATGAGATCCGTCGCAGCGGCTGCCGTGAGCTCGAGCTCGGTCTCGTACGCCGACTCCTCGCTCCCGATGACGAACGTGCGTTGCAGTCGCCCACGACGCTCGACGTAGGCTGCGGCGGAGGCCAGTCGCAGGTCGCGCGCGAATCGACCGAAGAGTGCGGCGAGAAACCGCGCCGTCACGTCACCGTGTTCGTGCTCGCGCTCGGCGACACCGAGCAATCCGTCGAGTTCGCGATACAGGAGCTTCGGTTGGTGGAAGGGCAAGATTCGTTCTCGCTCACGCGTGCGCGTGTTCGCGCGATCAGAGAGGTCTCGTCTCGGTGCGACTTCGCTTCACGACGATCGGGGAGTCTCCGTCACGCCTACGTGCCGAGAGGGTTCACTCCAAGGGGCATGTTCGCGAGACGTCGGATGTCGTCACGGTGAGCCGCGATCCGCATCGAACCCGTCCGGTACGAGCAGTCCGGGATGGTAGGGCGCGGCGGTGGCGCCTGCTAGCCAAACTCGGCGCTCCGCGCGCTCTCAGAGAGTTCGAGAGCGTCGCGCCCGGGGTCCGCCCGAGATGGCTAGGGTCGCAATCGGATCCCAGCCCACCCACCGCGAACAGAGCGCGCGGCGCCACTCAGAGATGCGCCCGATTGCGCAGTTTCTCGCGCTCGGTGCGCCTTCGCGCCGGGGTCCCCTAACCCGCCGTCGAGCTGCCGATCCCATCCACCGCGCAAGGTGACTCACGGCCCAATCGCGCTTCGAGTGTGCCCGACCGGACCGAGTTTTCGACTTTACTGTTGGGAACGGGACTCGCGCACACACGAGTGGGGATGACAGCGAGATGCGGCGAGACATGGAACGAGTTCGGCGACAAGAGATCTTCGACGACTGGCTGCGAGCCCATCAGGGCCTCGTCTTCCGGATCGTACGCGCCTACGCGTTCACGCCTCAGGATCGCGAGGACTTGCTGCAGGATGTCGCGTTGCAGTTGTGGAACTCGATCCCCCGCTTCCGCGGCGAGTCCAAGGTCACGACCTGGATCTACCGCGTGGCGCTGCGATCGGCGATGGCCTGGTCACAGCGCGAGCGCACGCACCGGGACGCCAAGCAGCCACTGGCGGAACCCGGCCACGTGCCGGCGCCGCCAACCGCCGCTCTGGATCCGCGCCTGGAGTGGATCTACGCGCGGATCGCGAAGCTCGAACCCGTCGAGCGCTCGCTGATCTTGCTGCACTTCGATGGACTTTCGTACCGCGAGATTGCCGAGACGCTCGGGATCTCCGAGGGCAATGTCGGCGTCAAGTTGAGCCGAATCAAGAAAGCGCTGGCGAGCGAATCGCCGGTGAGGTCGAGCCATGGACTTTGATCAGATGCAGATCGTGTGGGACGAACAGAAGCGGCAGCGCTTGTACGCACTGGACCTCGACGCGCTGCACGCGAGTGTGCAACAGCGCGGCCGCCGGATCGCACGCGGCGTGCAAGTGATGGAGCTCGGAGTGATCGCGATCTCGATCGCCAGCGTCGGCTTCCTCGCGGCGAAGTCG
>JANOFY010000200.1:0-2697 GCA_031413895.1 Planctomycetota bacterium
CGGCTCGAGGCGCGTGACACGTCCTTGAACAACTTGGCCGGGTTTCAGCGCGCCGACGAGACGCTGCCGCTCGCTCTCGCGCTCGCGTTGCACGACGACCTTGCGCGAGACGACGACGCGCTGCTTCTCACGATCGACCTCGAGCACTTCGACCGCCAAGTTCTTGCCGACGAGGCCGTGCGGCTCTTCATCGCGCGGGAGACCCGACTGCGACTTGGGCATGAACGCGTGCAGCGGACCGATCTTGAGCTCGAGCCCGCCCGGCGCGATGCGCACGACGTGCGCCTGTACGAGGCTGCCCGCTTCCATGCTCTCCCATGTGTGGAGCACTTTCGACTCGCGCAGCGCGAGCACCCACAGGCCTTGCTCTTGGCCGCGCAACGTGAAGTCGAACTCGTCGCCAATGCGCGGCTCAGCCGGCAATTGGCGGCGCGAGATGACGCCTTGCATGCGCGGGCCGAGCTCGACGAAGACGTCGTCGCCGTACGTGCCAACGACCGCCCCGCGGCACACCTTGAGAGTGTGCGGCCCGTGGTCCTTGAAGTCGGGCTCCAACCGGTCGCGCTTCATGGGTCTCCCCATAAGACATGGTACTGCGCCGCGTGAGCCTAGGCGTGAGCCGGAGCGTCGGAGGGCGCGTCGACAGTGCAGCTTCTCCGTCGGCGCGATCGCGAGCTGGACAGATCAAGGAGCTCCGCGCGAAGCTTGGCCGTGGCTAACATGGCGTTGATGCTCAGGAGCGCCCCTCGTCGCTGCGCTCGGGCGAGCGCTCGCCTCTGAACGTCACACCGTTGGACGAACGCGATGAGCGGGCAGCGTTGGCCGAGATGAACGAACCGCATCAGTTGACTGTCACGTTCACGACGACCGCTCGCGAGCAGGTGGCCGTCGCGCGTCGGATGCTCTACGGCGGATGGTCGTACTGGTGCCTGTTGGCCCTTCTCGCTCTGGCGCCAACTTTGCTGATCGCACTCGCCCGGCGCGCCGCAATCGACGCGCGCGTTGCGTTGCCCACAATCGCAGCCGGTGCGCTCTGCTGGTACTTCCTCCCCTGGTGCTACGTTAGGTTCAAGCGACACGGCGCGCGCCACATGGATGGGCCGCACACGATGACATTCCGTGACGATGTGGTTGTCGCGGAACAGCCGCACGGCCGGGGCGAATTGAAATGGTCCATGTTCACGAAGGCGCTCGAGACCGAGGAACACGTGCTGCTCTACGCCGGCAGCGCAGCGCTATACGTTCCAATACGCGCGCTGGCCGATGGACAGCTGGCTATGCTTCGCGCACTTCTGACCAGCAAGCTCGGCGCGCAGGCGAAGGTCGGGGCGAATGACCCGGCTCACGCGAACTCGCAACGTACATCCACACGAACTCGACACCTGTGAAAGCTGAGCCCCTAGAGTTTCCGAGAGGCGTTCGCTTTCCTCGCGCGGACGAGATTCCTGCGCCGCGCGATGAGGCCTTGGCGCGCATCGCGAGCGCGCGCATCACAACGGGATACGTCCAGAAGTCAGTCGAGAAGGTCGGCTACTCAAATGTGTTCGAAGCTAATGTTCACGCGTCGAAGGTATGGGACGTGTTCCGGGCTCTCGTCGAGGCAATCGTGCCGGAGGCAGCCGCCCCGATTGTCGGGCTCAAGGAGGACGAACCTGTCCTCGGACCCTACACGACTCGCGCGGCGGCTCTTGGCGTCCTCGAACCCTATCGCGAGCCATTGCAACACGATGGACTTCTGGAGTTCGGAGTGATCTTCCAACTCAAGGGCCGCACCGAGGAAGTCTTCGTGCACCCGGCCAAGTGGTTGCAGATCTGGACCAACAAACCTCACAGAACGATCGAGGTGCTCGAGGCTCACGGCATTCCGTCAGTGCCCGCTCTGCAATTCATTGACGAGTATCCTCGCGTCAGCGAGACACTTCCTTATGAAGGTCATTCGACCGGCTGGTTTCCGATTGTTGAACGCCTCAAAGCAGAGTTCAAGTCACTGCCTGAGCCGCCTCATGCGCCGGATGCCTAACAAGCAATCGCTCCCGACGGCGCCCGCTTCGGAAGCGGCTGGCTCGCCGCGTTCGCGGAGCGCTCAGACTTCGATCGTGCCGAAGCTCGCGCGTGCGCTCTCGATCGCTTCGAGGAACGCCGCCTGATCGACGCCCGCCGGACGCGTCTTGACCAGCGCGAGCACCGCCTTCGCGTCGCGATTTCGATCGGTCGCGACCGCGTTTGCGATCTCGTCGGCGCACGCGACGACGTTGACGACGTGGCTGTCGGTCGCGCGGAGTCCCGCGCGGTGGTGGTACTTGATCACGGTCGGGATCGGCTCGGGCAGCCGCCACATGAATGCGGCGACCGCGCCCACGTCGGCGTGATTGAGCCCGAGCACGTGCGTCTCCTGCAGATCGATCTCGCCGTCCACCGACTTCGACTTGTGGATCAGCGCGACGTACTCCTCGCCGAGCGTGTCGTAGAGCATGATCCGGCCGAGGTCGTGCAACAGGCCGCACGTGTAGAAGCCCTGCGGCGTGAGATCGGCGTCGCGACGACGCCCCTTCTTGGCGAGCACCTCGCACACTTGCGCGGTCAGGATCGAGTGCTTCCAGAAGTCTTGGACGCGGAAGCCCTCGCTGTCCTTCGTGGAGGCGTAGAGGTTGACGACGCTCGCCTGCACGACGATCGAGGCCAAGGTCTCGAGGCCGA
>JANOFY010000201.1:0-6378 GCA_031413895.1 Planctomycetota bacterium
TGTCGAGCCGGCCGCGCTCTTCCGCAGTGAGGACAACGGTGATTCGTGGAAGATGGTCGATGGGATCAGCAACCACGATCACGCGCGCAAGTGGCAACCGGGGAACGGCGGTCTGTGCTTGCACACGATCGTGCGCGACGGCAAACGCGTGCACCTCGGCATCTCGACCGGCGGTCACTACCTGAGCGAAGACGGCGGCAAGTCGTTCGACGCTTCGAACAAAGGCGTCGGCGCCGGCTTCATGCCGGATCCGTATCCGGAGTTCGGCCAGTGCGTGCACAAGATCGTCGCTCCCGGGAGCGTGCCGGGCCGCATGTACATGCAGAACCACGGCGGCTGGGCCGATTGGGACGGGCCGGGAGGACCGCGTCCGGGCATCGGCGTGCTGCGCAGCGACGACCATGGGCACACATGGCGATCGATCGCGAAGGGACTGCCGTCCGATTTCGGCTTCCCGATCGTCGTGCACCCGCACGATGCCAACGTGGTGTACGTGCTGCCGCTCGAGCCGATGACGCGTACGTGCCCGGGCGGCGTGCCCGCGGTGTGGCGCAGCGAAGACGGCGGCGATACGTGGCGGAAGCTCACGAAGGGGATGCCGAAGAGGGACGGCTACTTCACGGTGCTGCGCGACGCGATGACGATTGACGAGGTCAAGTCACCGGCGCTCTACTTCGGAACGACGACCGGACAGCTGTGGATGGGGCGCGATGGCGGCGAGGATTGGACCTGCCTCTACGATTCGCTCCCGCCGATCAATTGCGTGAAAGTGGCGGTCGTGTGACGCTGGGCGAGCAAGCGCGAGTCCTTTCCCGAGAATACAAGGTGCGCGTCCGCGCATGTCGCGGCCCGACCGATCCGCATTGTCGACCTGAACTTCCCGACATGATCACACACCTGCTCTCCGTGTCCTTTGCGCTCTGCCTCCCGGCTCTGGCTCACGCTTGCGAAGCGCCGGGCAGCGTCGTGGTGTCGCTCCCCGGAGCCCTGAGCGCCGAAGCGCTGCGCTCGGTCGAGCTTCAAGGACTCGACGGCAATGTCGCGAGTCTCGGCGAGTTCGTCCCCGGCTTCGCGCGCGGCGAGGTCGTCGTGCTGTGTATGACCGAAGTCGGGTGCCCGATCGCCGGCAAGCTCGCGCCGCGCGTCGAGCGACTGGCGAACGAGTTCAGTGCGCGCCGCGTGCGCTTCGTCGGACTCGACGCGAGCGTTCAGGACTCACTCGCGGAGATCGCACACGAATCGACCGAGTTCGGGCGCACTTTCCCGGTGCTCAAGGACGCGCGGCAAGAGCTTGCGCGCGCGCTCGGCGTGCGCACCACGACCGAGACGTTCGTGTTCGATGGTCGCGGGCGCCTGTGCTATCGCGGAGGCGTCGACGATCAGTACGCGCTCGGCGCCGCGCGACCTGAGCCGGTGAACGACTATCTGGTGCTGGCGCTGCACGCCGTTCTGAAAGGCGAAGAGCCCGCGCTCGCCGCAACCGCGGCGCCCGGTTGTCTCTTGACGCTGCTGCCCGCGGGCGAGCTCTCCGCCGCGCCGACGTACTCACACGACGTCGCGCCGATCTTGCGTGCGCGTTGCGAGGCGTGCCACCGTCCCGGCCAGGTCGGTCCGTTCGCATTGCAGAAGTACGAGGATGTGAAGGGCCGCGCCAAGATGATCGCGTCCGTGCTCGAGGACGGGATCATGCCGCCCTGGAATGCCGACGCGCGCTTCGACGGCGTGTTCGTGAACGAGCGCAAGCTTCGGCCGGCCGAGAAAGAGATCGTGCTGCGCTGGATCGCGGAGGGCATGCCGCGCGGCGATCCCGCGGAAGACCCCAAGCCCGCGAAGTGGCACGAGGGTTGGACGATCGGCACGCCCGACGTCGTGCTCACGCCCGAGATCGACGCGCTGAACGGCAAGCCGCTGCCGAAGGAAGGCTACGCGGTGCCGCGCGAGGGCGTCGTCGAGTACCAGCACTTCACGCTCAAGACGAAATACCCCGAGGATCGCTGGATCCAAGCGCTCGAAGTGAAACCCGGTGCGGCCGACGTCGTGCACCACGTCTTGGTGGCGATCCAAGGGCCGAGCGGAGACATCGACGAGCGTTCGTACCTCGCGGTGTACGTGCCCGGCGACACACCCTCGGTGTATCCGAAGGGCTATGCCAAACGACTGCCCGCGGGCGCGACGCTCGTTTTCCAACTGCACTACACGCCGAACGGCAAGGAGCGCCGCGATCGATCCAGCGTGGCGCTCGTCTTCGCGAAGGAGCCGCCCGACTTCGAGGTCGTCACGGACTCGGTGATCAACAAAGAGTTCAGCATTCCAGCGGGCGCGGAGAACTACGAAGTGCGGGCGCAGCGCACGCTCGAGGACGACGTGGGCCTCGTCGCGCTCTTCCCGCACATGCACAAGCGCGGGAAGGACTTCCGCTACGTGGCGCACCTACCGGATGGAAGCGAGCAAGAGCTGCTCTACTCACACTATGACTTCGCCTGGCAGGAGTCGTATCTCCTGCCCGATCCGATGTTCTTGCCGGCAGGCACGAAGCTCGAGTGCATCGCGCACTTCGACAACTCGAGCGGCAATCCGAACAACCCGGATCCGAAAGTCGCCGTGCAGTGGGGACCACAGACGTTCGAGGAGATGTTCATCGGCTACTTCGACACGGTCGTGCCGGTGCAGTGAGCGTGTCGTCGCCGGGGTGTTCCGGCGTGCGAAGTGACGCGTGGCTGCGCGTCAGCTCGCGGCGACGCCTTCGCGCATCGCCTTGTTGCCGCGCAGCTTCAGGAGCTTCTGCGCCGCGCTCTTGCCGTACTGCTTGCCGACCATGCGGTAGAGGCGCTTCTTCCAGCGCAAGAGCCGATTGAGCCGCGCCGCCTTCGCGCGCACGCGATCGATCGTCGCCTTGTCCATGTGCGTGCCGACGAGGCCCGCGCCCATCACGACTTCGTCCCAGCTGTC
The DNA here is from genome assembly GCA_031413895.1 of Planctomycetota bacterium. Classification (GTDB taxonomy): domain Bacteria; phylum Planctomycetota; class UBA1135; order UBA1135; genus JANLUN01. The sequence continues at coordinate 2,950 of JANOFY010000201.1, forward strand.
GCCTTTCAATTCACCACGCTCGACCGCTTCCGTGTGGTAGCGCGTCAGCGGGTACGTGATGTTCACGTTCGGCACCATCGCGATACCGAGGCGGTGGAAGAAGAGGATGGATTCGAGCGCGGTCTCTTCGGTCTCGCCGGGTAGACCGAGGATCATGTTCGGCGAGATCGTGAGCCCGATGCTCTCGCCGTAGTCGCGGTACTTCAGGAACTGATCGAGCGTCAGCTTGCTGATCTCGCCTTGGATCGAGTCACTGCCCGTCTCGAGTCCCGTGTAGATCTCGACGCAGCCGGCGTCGCGCATGAGTTTGAACAGCTCGAGCTTCATGCCGTTGAGCCGCGTTTGGCAGCGCCACTCGATGCGCGTGTTCAATCCGCGCGCGATCAGGCCTTCGCAGATCGCCTTCGTGTGCTTGCGGTCCAGCGTGAAGATCTGGTCCTGGAACATGATCCGCCGCACGCCGTATTTCAGGGCGAGCTCCTGCACTTCGTCGAGCACTTGCTCGGGGCGGCGCTTGCTCTGGATGTCCCCGAACATCTGCTTGTAGCAGTAGCCGCACGGCATCGGGCAGCCGCGCGACGTCTCGAGCATCGCGAACGGCGTCTCGGGCGCGGCGTTGTCGCGGTAGCGCTCCATCGGCAAGAGGTGCCACGCCGCGGGCGGGAAGTCCGCGTACTTGACCGGGTTCGTCTCGTCGGGATTGTGGACGAAGTCGCCGCCAGCGCGGCGCCAGCTCACCGACTTGACCGCGCCCCAACCGTTCGCAGCGACCTCGCCGCTCGCGATCGCGCCGAGCGCGGCGAACGAGACCGGCTCGGTTTCACCACGTAGGACCGCGTGCACCATCGGAAGCCGGCGCAGGATGTCCGCCGGATAGATCGAACCGTGCGGACCCTCGAACAGCACGTGCTTCGGCGCGAACGCCGGCTTCGGTGAACCGTTCTGCGCAGCGCCGCTGCCGAAGAGAAGCGCGAAGAAGTTGTCGACGTACGTGAGGTCGGGGATCGGCAGCTCCCACGCGTCGGTGCGCTCGGAGCTGTAATAAAGGACATCGGGCGCGAACTCGCGGATGCGCGCCGCAGTGTCGGCGTCGTTCCAACCCATCACGTGGGCGTCGAGGAACTGGATTTCCCAACCGCCCTGCTGCTCGAGCCACGCGGCCACGATCGTCGTGGACAGCGGTTGCCAGCGCCGGGTCTTGCGGAACGCGTAGTTGCGCTGAAAGACCGGAATGGTGGGGTTGACGATGCTGATCTTCATGGATGGGCGGAGGCGCGGACCGCCCAGGATACCAGACGAACCATACCTTGTTTTCGGGCCTGGGCGCCCCGGCCCTGAGCCGTCCTGGTCAGAACTTCTCGAGCGGCTGGATACGCCGCAGCTCGGCCTGATGACGCGCCGCGCAATCCACGTCGCCGAGCCTTTCGCAGACCTTTACGAGCAGTGCATGCGCGTCCGCGAGATCCGGGGCGAGCTTCAGAGCGGCCTCGAGCGTCGTGCGCGCGCGGGCGGCATCGTCGGTCGCCAGGTGCGCACGCGCGAGCAGCACGTACGTGTCCGCGTCGGAGGGGCGTTCGGCGAGCGCGCGCTGCAGCTCGCCGATCCCCTCCGGATAGCGGCCGCTCGCGCACAGCATGCCGCCCAGGTTGACCCGCGCCTCGACGAGGCTTGGATCGAGAGCGAGTGCTTCCTGGAACCGACCGATCGCTTCGGCGAACCGATTGGCCGTACCGGCCTCCAATCCCTGCAAGAACACCTGTCGTGCGCGTTGCGTCCGGGTGCGAGCTTCACTCGACTCGACGCGCGCTGCGTACTGTTCCGTCCCCGCGCGAGCCCACAGCCAACCGACCGGCAGCATCAGCGCGGCGAACGCGGCGCCGCTCGTCGTGAGCTTCCCGCCGATTCGAAAGCGATGCCGTTGTAGCGAGACGTCGCGCTCGTAGAAGAGGCGCAGCCACTGCGCGGACGAGTACGCCAAGATCGCCGACAATCCCAGCGCGAACAGGAACGGAACCGAGTTGCGATAGCCGCGGAACACGAGCATCGCGACGAGGAACAGCGCGGCGAGCAGGAGCTCTTCCGGAAGCGTGTAGTCCTGCGCACGCTGCGCCTTTCCGCGGAAGAAGAACGCCACAGCGCAGGCGCCGGCGGAGAGCACGCCGAAGAGCTTCCAGTCGATCCCGCCGTCGAACGCCATGAAGACGCACAGCGTGGCCATGATGAAACCGAACATGACGGCCAGACGCGCGCCGCTTCCGGTCACGGCCGCGCGCACCTTCCGGCGAGGCTTCGTGGCGATCGCCGGCGCGCCGAAGCCCAAGTACAGCGCGTCGTTCGGGCACACGCTGACACAGTCGAGGCACTTCATGCAGGCCGGATCGACGACCGCGCCGAAGTCGCGCACTTCCTGGTGCACCTTGACGTTCGACGTGCACACCGCGGTGCAGTGGCCGCAGCCCTCGCACGCGTCCGTGACGCGGATGCGTAGAGGCGCGAGCTGGTCGACGACGCCGAAGATCCCGCCGTACGGGCAGCCGTAGTTGCAGAAGCCCTTCGACCCGAGAAAGTAGACGATCGCGAACCCGCACACGACGAACGTCGCGAGCGCGACGGGCCAACTCGGGAACGTCGACCAGAACGATTGAGTCGTCCACCGCACCGCTTGCACGGAGAGATCCTGTCCGTGCAGCGCGCGCTGCACGAGCGGCGCGAGGAACATGTACGTGAACGCGAGCCACGGCACCGCGCCGAGGAGACCCAGATTCACCATGCGTGGCTGGATGCCGAACTTGCGCAGCAGCCAGCGCGATCCGTCTTGGAGCGCGACGACGTGGCACGCCCAGCCGCAGAACCAACGGCCCAGGATCAACGTGCTCGCGATCGACAGCGCGAACAATACGAGCCCGGCATTCACGACGCCGTGCTTCGAGAACTCCATCGACTCGGACGGTTCGAGCGGCGACAGCGTCGAGCCGGTGCTCGACCAATGGATGATGTGGATCGCGATCAGGACGTGGACCGCGATCAGGACGAGCGCGCGCGGAAGCCCCGCGCGCGATTTCCGGATCTTGGGCCCGGTGAGCTCGGCCGTCGGACCAGCTCGTTTGTCACTGCAACGCGCGGACATAGATCGGAGGCGCAGATCCTAACCCCGGTCCACACGGGTTTCCGCTCGCGGATCGCGGACGGTCGTAGGCGTGCGCCCGTCCGTACAACTCAAGTCCGCGTGAATCCTGCGCCGACGGGCCGATCCTGGACTGCCTGATCTTCGTCGCACGCGTGCACCCTCCCGCCACCTGGATCTGCCTAGGGGCAGCGATGCTCCTCGGTGCGTCTGCGGAGTGGAAAAGGATCCGTCAGCGGGACGCCGACGGATCCGCCCGTAACACGCAAGCCACGCGATCCCCGCGCCATGCGCATGGCTCGGCG
>JANOFY010000202.1:0-5815 GCA_031413895.1 Planctomycetota bacterium
GCGAGCGATCGGCCAGGAGCTTGGCGTGAACGCGATCCTCTCGGGCGAGGTGCAACGCGCGGGTAACGCGTTGCGTCTCAACCTCACGCTGCACGATGCGCGGAATGAGGACAGCCTGTGGGCGGAGACCTACAACCGCGAGCTCACGAGCGAAGACATCTTCGCCGTGCAGAGCGAGATCGCCGAGGCGGTTGCGCGCGCGCTGCAAGCGCAACTCTCGCCCGCCGAGAAGAAGGAGCTGCGCGGCGTCCCGACGACGAACGACAAAGCCTACGACGCGTACCTGACCGGACTCGCGCTGGTCGACAAGGACGCGCGCGCCGCACTGCGCACGAGCATCGCGGCTCTCGAATCGGCGGTGGCGCTCGACCCGCGCTTCGCGCTCGCGTGGGCGAGCCTTTCGGAGACCCGCGGAAAGATCTACTGGCTCTTCGAGCCGACGAACTCGGCGATGCTCGCGTCGGCCGCCGAGGCAGCGCGGCGCGCGAGCGAACTCGATCCGGAGCTTCCCGAGGCCCACCTGGCCCTCGGCCGATTCCACTACGTCAGCCGCGACTACGAGGGCGCGCAGCGCGAGTACGACATCGCCGAGCGCGGTCTACCCGGTTCGCTGGATCTCCTGCGCGCACGCGCGACCCTGTACCGACGCATCGGGAGATGGGACGACAGCGCGCGCGACTTCGCGCGCGCCGTAGAGCTCTCGCCGCGCGAGGATAGCCTGCACTACGATCTGGCGCTCACGCTGCTCTCGCTCGGACGCTACGACGAGTCCCTCCGCCACTTCGAGCTCTCACACGTGCTTGCAGGAGACGCCAAAGGCGACTTCTTCTACGCCGTCTGCGCGGTGAATCGCGATGGGCGCGTCGATCCGGAGATCCTCGCACGCGTCGCGCTGGACGCAGGCAAAGGCACGCCCGAGCACTTCGTCCTGCGTTGGCGCCTACGGATCCTGTCGCGCGATCTTGCTCTCGCGCTCGCCGAGCTCGACTCGATTCCAGAGCTGCTCTCCAGCCAGTGGTACGACTACCCGCGCGCGCTGCTCTTCGCGATCACCGACGAGCTCGCAGGTGACAGCGCCAAGGCACGTTCCGAATACGAGGCCGCGCGCGACATGGCGATGTCGCGGATCCAAGCGTTTCCGGAGAACGCGCGGCCGCACGCGCCGCTCGCGCTGGCCCTCCCCGGCCGAGGCCAGCGCGACGAAGCATTGCGCGAGGCGCGACGCGCGACGGAGATGCTGCCCGTCGAGCGCGACACGGTCGTCGGCGGCGCATTGTTGCTCGATCGCTTCTACACCGAGCTGCGCGTCGGCGCGCTCGACGAGGCCGTGAGCACGCTCGAAAAGTATCTCTCGCGCCCGGCTTACTTCGCGCTGAACGCGCTGGTCCTCGATCCGCGCCTGGACGCGCTGAAGGGTCACGCGGGGTTCGAAGTGCTGCGGAACCGCACAGACGCGCGCTGACTCGCACGCCACGCACGAGAAGCTCCCGCGTGAGCAGGAAGTGCTGTTACCCTCTCCGCACCATGGCACACCAACGCATCACGAAGCCCCTCGTCAAGGACGGCGGTCGCCTGCGCGTCGCGAGTTGGGACGAGGCCCTCGACCGCGCCGCCGCCGGCATCCAGCGGGCCGTCGCCGCTCACGGTCCGCGGACCTTCGGCATGTTCAGCTGCTCGAAGGCCACGAACGAGGTGAACTACGCCGCGCAGAAGTTCGTCCGCGCCGCGATCGGTTCGAACAACATCGACAGCTGCAACCGAACGTGACACGCGCCTAGCGTCGTCGGTCTGGCGACGGTCTTCGGAGCAGGTGGCGGCACCTCGAGTTATCGCGAGGTCGAGGACGCCGAGGTCATCCTCTTGTGGGGCTCGAACGCCCGCGAGACGCACCCGATTTTCTTCCACCACGTGCTGAAGGCGGTCAAGCGCGGCGCGAGGTTGTACGTCATCGATCCGCGGCGCACGACGACGGCGGATTGGGCGTGCGGCTGGCTGGGGCTCGAAGTAGGCAGCGACATCTCGCTCGCGAACGGCGTGGCGCGCGTGATCCTCGAGGAGGAGCTCGAGCACCGCGCGTTCATCGCGAATGCGACCGAGAGCTTCGCCGCGTACCGCGAAGTCGTCATGCGTTACGACCTCGAGCGCGTCGAGCGCGACACAGGCGTCGAGGCGGAGCTCATCCAGCGCATGGCGCGCGATTTCGCGACGGCCGAGAACGCGATGATCTGTTGGACGCTCGGCATCACCGAGCACCACAACGCGGTCGACAACGTGCTCTCGCTGATCAACCTGGCGCTGCTCACGGGCCACGTCGGCAAGTGGGGTAGCGGACTCAATCCGCTCCGCGGGCAGAACAACGTGCAAGGCGGCGGCGACATGGGCGCCTTACCGCACAAGCTCACGGGCTTCCAGGACGTCGAGAATGCCGAGTTGCGCGGCAAGTTCGAAGCGGCTTGGGGCTGCAAGATCCCGCCCAAGAACGGGTGGCACTTGACCGAGATGTTCGAAGCGATGGGACGGCGCGAGCTGACGGCGCTGTATGTCATCGGCGAGAACCCCGCGCAGAGCGAGGCCGATTCGACGCACGCGCTGCATTGTCTCGAAGGGCTCGAGCACCTCGTCGTGCAGGACATCGTGATGACGAAGACGGCCGAGATGGCTGACGTCGTGTTGCCCGCGTCGGCGAGCTGGTGCGAGTCGGAGGGTACGGTGACGAACTCCGAGCGCCGCGTGCAACGCGTGCGGCGCGCGCTGAACCCGCCCGGCATGGCGCGCGACGACATCGAGATCATCTGCGACATGTCCGCGCGTCTGGGGTACGACATGCCGCAGCGCACGCCCGAAGCCCTGTGGAACGAGCTGCGCACGTTGAGCCCGATGCACGGGGGCATGAGCTACGCGCGACTCGAGGCGCTCGGCGGCATTCAATGGCCGTGCCCCGACGAGTCGAGCCCAGGCGCGCCGTTCTTGCACGCGCGCCTGTGGGAGTGGCCGGTGCGGGGCGCGAAGGCCGGATTCCATCCCGCCGAGCACGCCGGCCCGGTCGACTTGCTCGACGCCGATTTCCCGTTGCGCCTGACCACGGGACGTCGATTGGAATCGTTCAACACCGGCGTGCAGAGCGGAGCCTACGCCTGGCCGCACAAGCGCGGCGAGACGATCGACTTGAGCCCTGCCGATGCGCAGAGACTCTGCGTTGCGGACGGCGAGCTCGTGCGTGTCGTGTCGCGCCGTGGCACTGTGGAGGCGCCGGTACGACTCGACGATCGCCTCGACCCCGGCCTCGCGTTCATGACCTTCCACTTCCCGGACGAGATCGACGTGAACGTGCTCACGATCGACGCGACCGATCCGCGCTCGGGCACGGCGGAGTTCAAGGCATCCGCGATCCGCGTGGAGCGGATTCGCTGAGCAGCGCGGCATGGACCTCCGCATCCCGAACGTCGCCCCGACGAGCGCAGAGCGACGCGCAGTCGATCTTGCGACGGCGACCCTGAGCGACGATCCGTGCGCCCGGCGCTCGCAGCTCTTGCCGGCGTTGCATGCGTTGCAGTCGAGCGTCGGTTGGATTTCGAAGGGCGGGCTCTACTACGTCTGCGAGCGCCTGCACATCCCGCCGGCGGAGGCGTTCGGCGTCGGGAGCTTCTACGCGCTCTTGTCCTTGAGGGAACGGCCCAAGGCATTCGCGCACGTGTGCGACGACATCGCGTGCATGGCGAAGGGCGCGGAGGACCTGTGTCGCGACGTCGAAGGCAGGCTCGGACCGGGCGCGCACGGACATCAGAAGGCCGAGGCGAATCATGCGCGAAGCCAAGAATCACAGCCGGCCTGGGCCCGCAGCCCATGCCTCGGTCTGTGCGAGCGCGCTCCCGCCGCGCTCGTGACGATCGCGGGCACGCAGCCGAAGGACAGCGCGTTCGGTCACGCGACGGTCGCGAAGATCGAGAGCGCGCTGCGCGGCAAGCCGCCCGCTGTCGAAGCAACCTACGTCGCGCATTCCGGTCCGCGACGCTTGCTGGCCCGCGTCGGAGTCGCGCAACCGACCGATATCGACAGCTACCGCGCGCACGGTGGATTCGCCGCGTTGAAGCGCGCGCTCGAGCTCGGGCCCGAAGCGGTCCGGCGTGAAGTCAACGACTCGAAGCTCGCCGGACGCGGCGGCGCGGCGTTTCCGACCGGCCGCAAATGGGACGCGGTGGCGCGCGCTCCCGCGAAACCGCACTACGTGGTGTGCAACGCGGACGAATCGGAACCGGGCACGTTCAAGGACCGCGTGTTGCTCGAAGGCGATCCGTTCGCGGTGATCGAGTCGATGACGATCGCCGGGCTCGCGACGGGTTCGGAGCGCGGCTACTTGTACTTGCGTGGCGAGTACCCGCGCGCGCGCGAGCGGCGCGAGAATGCGATCGCCGCGTCGCGAGCGGCCGGCCTGCTCGGCGCGCAAGTGATGGGCAGGGACTTCGCGTTCGACGTCGAGCTGCGTCGCGGTGCGGGCGCCTACATCTGCGGCGAGGAGACCGCGCTCTTCAACTCGATCGAGGGTCTGCGCGGCGAACCACGCAACAAGCCGCCCTTTCCCGCAGAAGTCGGCCTGTTCGGCAAGCCGACCGCCGTCAACAACGTCGAGACGCTGGTCGCCGTGCTCGACATCGTGAAGGACGGCGCCGCGGCGTACGCGTCGGTCGGAACCAGCGGCTCGCCAGGCACGAAACTTTTCTGCGTGTCGGGCAGCGTCGTGAAACCCGGCGTGTACGAGGTCCCCTTCGGAACACGTCTCGATGCCCTGCTCACGCTCGCGGGCGGAGTCACGCCTGGTCGCAAGATCCAGACGATCTTGCTCGGCGGTGCCGCCGGCGGCTTCGTCATGCCCGATCGTCTGGAATTGCCGTTGTCGTTCGAGGACACGCGCAGGGTGGGCGCGACGCTCGGCTCGGGGGTCGTGCTCGTGTTCGACGACACTGCGCCGATCGCCGCGATCCTGCGGCGCATCGCAGCTTTCTTCCGCGACGAATCGTGCGGCCAGTGCGTGCCGTGTCGCGTCGGAACCGTGCGCCAAGAAGAGTTGCTCGCGCGCATCGCGGGCGGACGCTCGACGTTGCACAGCGAGCTGCCGCTCCTGAAGGACCTCGGCCAGGCGATGCGCGATGCGTCGATCTGCGGGCTAGGACAAACGGCGTCGAGCGCGATCGAATCGGCCGTCGAAGCCGGGTTGTTGGGGCGCACACCATGAGCGAGCGACACGCAGGCTCGCATGGCAAGGACGGCCAGTCCGCGAGCGCGGAGCGGAAAGTCGCGCTCACCGTCGACGGAACATCCGTGAGCGTGACCGAAGGCGCGACGCTGCTCGACGCCTGTCGTTCCATCGGCGTCGACACGCCGACCTTGTGCTGGGCCGAGAACTTGACGCCGGTCAACGTGTGCCGCGTGTGCGTCGTCGAGGTCGAAGGCGCGCGCGTGCTCGCGCCGGCGTGCTCGCGCAAGGCCGAAGCGGGCATGGTGGTGAAGACGGACAGCCCGCGCGTGCGCTTGAGCCGCAAGTTGGTGCTCGAGCTGCTCGGCTCCTCGGTCGACATGTCGCTCTCGAGCGCCTTCGAGGACTACGCGAGGCGCTACGCCGCCGAGCCCGATCGCTTCGGGCCGCGCTCCGCGCCCGTCGCCGCGGGCGTGCGCGAAGGCGCCCATCCGGGCCATCACGAAATCCAAGACGGCTCGCGCGCCGAGACGGTGGCGCAACCGGTGAAGGTCGACAACGACCTGTTCGTGCGCGACTACACGAAGTGCATGCTCTGCTACAAGTGCGTCGAAGCGTGCGGCA
>JANOFY010000203.1:0-2530 GCA_031413895.1 Planctomycetota bacterium
GTGGATCAAGAGACAAGCCTGCGGCTTTCGAAACCGAGAGCGCTTCCGCAACGCGATCTACTTTCATCTCGGCGGACTCGACCTCTACCCCGCGGCGCTTTCAACCCACACGAAAGCCTGAAGCCCCACTTTCTTTCACCCAGCCTCCCGGCTGGGTGAAAGAAAGTGTCTGACACCGTACTCCACCCGTACTCCACCGGCTGACACCGTACTCCACCGCCCGGACTCACCCTCACCGGACTCACACTCGCGGACACCGGGATGAGCGGTCCTCCTCCGCGACGACAGATGACGCCCGCATTCGCTACTCGCGCGTTCCGCGACTCGACAGCGACGCGCGGCAACTCGTCGCGCGACTTCACGCACGATCGATGGGCACGTCCACCCGCACGATCGTCGATTGCGACGATCATCGCGTGCCTTACAATGCGCCGTGGTCCCAAGCTTTGAGGTCACCATGCGCATCGTCAGCCGTTCGATCTTCGCTTTCCTGTCTCTCGTCGCAGTTCTCACGTCGCCTGCGTTCGCGCAGCTCACCGTGACGTCGACGAGCCCCGTCCGTCACACGCTCACGGCGGCTCCCAACGCGTCGATCGTGATCGACTTCGACCGGCCACTGAACGTCGCGACCGTGCCGCCTGTCGCGGCGAGCGTCTCGGTCTTCGGTACGTACTCGGGTGTCATGCCCGGCAAGTTCACGCTCGAGAACGCCAACGCCACGCTGCGGTTTCGACCGACGCGGTCGTTCTTCGCCGGCGAGCGCGTGATCGTATCCATGCGCGACACGATCCAGGGCGCGGACGCGAGCACGATCCAAGCGGGCGGATACGCCTACCAGTTCTACGTCGACTCCGAAGCCGCGCCAGCCACGTTCACCGTGATCGACACGATCGACATGCGCGACACGCCGCAGACCTCCGTGCGCGTGTACGGCGGCAGCGCGCACGACTTCAATGGCGACGACTACATCGACATCGCGTGCATCAACGAGGACGTCTCCGACTTCCGGATCCTCTTGAACAAGGCCGACGGCACCGGCCTCTACCACCCGTTCCTCACGCCGACGAACTCCGTCGGATCGACTCCGAGCCCCAACGATGCGGCCGACATGAACGGCGACGGCATCACGGACGTCGTGACGTGCAATGTGATCGGCAACAGCGTGTCGGTCGCGTTCGGCAACGGCGACGGGACGTTCGGCGCGAGCAACAGCTACTCGATGGGCAGCGGTCCGCACGGCATCGCCGTGTTCGACGCGGACGGCGACGGCGATCTCGACGTGGCAACGGCCAACACGGGGTCGAACAACGTGTCGATCCGGTTGAACAACGGTTTCGGAGTACTCCTCCCCGCGACGTTCTTCGAAGGCGGCGGCAACGGCGAGTACGCGCTCGGCACCGCCGACATGAACAACGACGGGATGTTCGACCTCGTCGTCGGTTGCTTCGCGAGCAACCAGGCGATCGTGCAGCTCTCGAACGGCAACGGCACGTTCGCTGCGCAACCCGCGCAGAACTGCGGCGGCAACGCGTGGATGCTCACGTGCGGCGACATGAACGGCGACGGCAACATGGACGTCACGATGGCGAACAGTTTCTCCGCGAACGGAGCGATCCTGCTCGGGAACGGCGCCGGCGGACTGGCCGCGCCGCAGACCGTCCCGATGTCGTCCTCAGTCGTCGCGACCGACATCGGCGACATCGACGGCGACGGCGATCTCGACTGGGTGCTCTCGGACTTCGGCGGCGGGATCTGGCGGCTCTTCAAGAACAACGGTAGCGGTGTCATGACGTCCCACGCGACGTGGATCGCGCCTTCCAACGCATCGTGCTGCGGTTTCGTGGACATCGACAACGACCACGACATCGACCTCACGTTCTTCGACGAGGTCGCCGACGTCGTCATCCTGCGCCGCAACGGGCCGAGCTACCAAGAGACGTTCTGCTACGGCGACGGGCTCGCGACGCCGTGTCCGTGCGCGAACTCAGGCGAGATCGGGCACGGTTGCGAGAACTCGTTCACGACCGGCGGCGCGCTGCTCACGTCGTCGGGGAATGCGAACGTGTCGGCCGATACGCTCAAGCTCTGGGTGTCGAACATCACGCCGGCGAGCATCGCGCTGTTCTTCCAAGGCGACGCGCAAGCGAACGGCGGGCTGGGATCTCCGTCCGGCGACGGCATCCTGTGCTCCGGTGGACAGATCATTCGCCTGGGAGTGCGAACGGGGACGAACGGGCTGGCGACGCTGGGCTTCGGAAACCTGGGCGACCTGCCGATCCACACCGGCGGAGTCGTTCCGCCCGGCGGTGGGACGCGCTACTACCAAGCGTGGTATCGCAACACGCAGACGTACTGCACGAGCGCGACCTACAACGATTCGAACGGTCTGCGAATCGTCTGGGCGCCGTAGATCGAGCCGTGCGACGCGAGTCTCGACGGCCGTTCGCGGCGTCGAGACTCCGACTCGACCGTGCACTCGAGAGGGGCGAATTACGGCGTCGGGCGAAGTCCGGCGAAGTACGGTGTCGTG